>NZ_JBILKJ010000004.1:0-70165 GCF_044376735.1 Gemmatimonas sp. | reverse complement strand
CGAGTCCGATGTTGGCTTCGGCACGCAGGAGAATCAGCTCCTCGTTCCGGATGATCGGGACCGGCGTGACGTTGGTGGGATACACGATCGGCCGCACGTTCGAGCTGATGCCCTGCGTGGCCAGATTGACCGTGCCGACCACGGCCTTGGCGGTGGCCCGCAGGTCGCGCGAACCATCGGTGCGCAGGCGCGCTTCGGTGAGGAACTCCGGTACCGCCACGATGGCCCGAGGAGCCGGGTCGAACAGCGGATTCACCGCGTCACCCGACGCCGTGCTGTACACATGGTACACGCCGGTGGCGAAGCCAGCGGTGGTGCCGGCCGTGGTGCTGATGAACGATTCGTTCAGCGCCGTGAGGGCTTCGGCCCAACGACCGCGGTACACCTCGAGGCGGGCCTTGAGGCCACGGTTGACGCGCAGGAAGTTCGCCGGTGTGTTGAAGCCGGTGAATCCGGTGGTCAGCGTGAACGGGAACGCCGTGCCGGCGGCGGCGAGATCAGTGCGTGCCTCGTCGAACAGCGCGGCGGTCTTCGTGTACGCTTCGTCGCGGGTGATGAACGCGCCCTGCACGGTGGGATCCTTCGGCACCTCGAACACGAGGCCGAAGGTGTCACGCACGCGCAGCTGGTTCAGGTACTCGAGCGCCATGAATGTCTTCACGAAGCCCTTCACACCGCTCTTCTGCGCTGCGGTGTAATCGGGTACGGCGTCCACGACATCGAGAATCGTGTAGGCCGTACGCAGATTGCGGTACGAGTTGGACCAACCGGCGTCGGTGCCGAAGCCACCCGGCTCCAGCGGCCCGATGAGGAGGGCGAGCACATTGCGCGGCTCGGCGCCGTCGAGATTCATGATCTCGCGGCCGAAGATGCCGAGGGTGCTGGCCCACGTGCCGGCGCCGGAGCGCGCGCCAGCCAGGACGCCGGCCACGGTCGTGTTTACCGTTGCGGCGTTGGGTGAGCCTTCCAGCTGCGACGTGTTGGGGCTGTTGAAATTCGCGATGTCAGCCGACTGACAGGCGACGATGCTGGCACAGGCGGCTGCGAACAACAGCGTGCGCGCCTGGCGATGACGGAATGTGGTCATGGTCAGAAGTCCAGGCTGAAGTTGAGCCAGTAGCTACGGCTGGCGGGATACGCCGCGAGTTCGCGGTTACGCTGAATGGCGTCGGGCACGCCGCCCGCGCCGAAGTTCTGCGCTTCCGGATCGCCACCGCGGAACTTGGTCCACCAGTACAGGTTGCGTCCGCTCAACGAGAGCTTGGCGCCGCTGGCGCCGGCCCACGTCTTGGCGACCCACTTTTGCGGGATGTCCCACGTGAGGGTGACTTCGCGCAGCTTCACGTACGATGCATCCTGATAGAAGATGCGCGTGACCTGCAGGTAGCTGGTGCGCCGCACTTCGCCGAGCTTTCGGCCCAAGGCGTCGAGCTCGTCGTAGTCGCGCGAGTTCTGGCCGAGGTCGTAGTGACGCCACGTGCCGTTGGCGAGCATGCCGCCCTTCTGCTGGTCGAGCAGCGCGTACAGCGACAGGCTCTTGAAGCGCACTTCGTTACTGAGGCCCGCACTCCACAGCGGGTTGCCGTCGCCCATCAGCACGGGCACCACCACGCGTCCACCAGCCTGCGGCAGCGTGTCGTTGCCGAACAGCTGCGTGGCCGACTTGCCTTGCTCGATGCGCACGGCGCCCGTCTGCAACGTGCCGAGGAGGAACGGCGCAACGGGAAGGCTCGTGACCTTGGAGCGGTTGGTGCCCCAGTTGAGGCGCGCATTCCAGCCCCACGTGGGCGTCTGGATCGGGAATGCGTTGATCGAGACTTCGGCACCGGTCACCTGCATCGCGGCGCCGTTCGACGTCTCGCTGTTGAAGCCCGAGGTGGGTGCCAGCGTGCGCGTGATGAGCAGATCGGAGATGTTGCGACGGAAGCCCGTGACCGCGAACGTGCCGCGATTGCGGAATACATTCAGGTCGAGACCCGCTTCGATTTCACGCTGGCGCTCGGGGCGCAGGTCGGACGATGCGCGCACACTGCCGACGCGGAAGGCGCCGAGTCCACCGACGCTCGACAGATCGAGATTCGTGAACTTCTGGCCGTAGAGCGGCTGGTTGCCCGTTTCGCCGTACGCGAGGCGGATCTTCGCTTCGTCCACCAGGCCGGGGGCGAGATCGGTGAAGCGGTACGACGTGGCGGCCTTCGGGAAGAGGAAGAACTTCTTCACGTCGCCGTTGTTGCTGCTGCGGTCGGCGCGGGCACCGGCCGTGAACAGCAGCTTGTCGCGCCACAACATTTCCGTCTGCGCGAAGACACCGAAGTCTTCCACGGCCAGGCGCGACTCGTCGACGTCGCGCACCGTACCCGACGTTACGACTTCGAGACCGCCCAGCAGATTCTGCGCCGAGGCGCGCGTCTGATTCAGGTCACGCTCTTCGAACTGCGTGCCGAGCTGCGACGTGATCTTGAGCGACGACTGCGGCGTCCATCCGTGCACGAGATTCAGGTTCAGGTTGCGCTGAATGTTCGTGGTCTTCGAGTTGGCCGACGTTCCCGGCAGCCCATCCACTGGCTCGAACTGCAGCGTGGGTGGTGAGTAGATCAGGTTCGACTGATTCAGCAGGTCGACGCCGCCGTAGGCGATGAACTGCAGCGTGTTCTTGTCGCTCGCGAGCAGGTCGGCGGTGAGGCGCGACGTGGTGATGTTGCGCCACACGTTCTCGCCGTTCTTGAACTGGTCGATCGTCTGCAGCGGGTTGGACGGGTAGAACTGGTTCACCGGCCACGTGCCGTCGGGGCGGCGGCGCAGGTCGAGGAAGCTCGGGATCTTCGTCAGCGTATAGGCGATCGAGTTGCCGGCGTTGTCGTTGCCGAACAGGCCGCGATCGTTCGCATTGTTCAGGATCTCGTTGCCGACCTGCAGATTGAGACGCTTCGAGATGCGCTGGTCGAGGTTGATGCGGGCGCTGGTCTTGCGGGCAAAGGTGTTCTCGACGATGCCTTCTTCATTGCGCCGGCTGATCGACATGAAGTACTTGGTGTCGTCGCTGCCGCCGCTCACGTTGAGCGACACGTCGGAGTTCATCGGCGTGTTGCCGTAGGCCAGCGACTCGTAGTCGAGTACGCGGTTGGCGTCGTAGAACGGTGCAATGCCGGCGCCGAACACGGTCACGGCATCGGCCACCGAGTTGAACTTGCGTGAGCCGTTGCGGTAGGCGAGTTCCGACGTGCCACCGCCCAGACGCAGCGAGAACTTCGGCTTGCCGGCGCGTCCACGCTTGGTGGTGATGATGATGACACCGCCCGATGCCTTCGAGCCATAGATGGCCGCGGCGGCCGATCCCTTCAGGATGTCGACGTTCTCGATGTCGTTCGGATTGAGGTCGGCGATGCGGTTGACCGGATTCTCCTGGTTGCCCACGGAGATGCCGGTGCCCGCGGCGCGCGTGACCTTATTCGTGCCGGAGCCGATCGATACGTCGGAGACGATGACACCGTCGATGACGTACAGCGGCTGGGCGGATCCGAGAATGGAGGAGATGCCGCGGATGCGGATGCGATTGCCGCCACCGGGGGCGCCGGTGGACTGCGAGATCTGCGCACCGGCGATCTTGCCCTGGAACGCATTCTCGATGGACTGCGCCGACACCTTGTTCACGTCGGCCCCGCTCACGGTGGCCACATCATTGGCGAGGTTGCGGCGCGAGATGCCGGTGGCCTGACCCGTCACCACGACCTGATCGAGATTGAGCACGTCCTTCTTGAGCATGATCTCGACGCTGCTCTGCGACGCACCCACGGTGATGCGGGTCATGGGGTAGCCGAGGCGACGCACCATGAGGACCACCTCGCGGGCGGGCACGTTCACGAGGGTGAACGAGCCGTCGTCACGCGACAGCGCACCGATAGCAGTGCCGGTGACCTGCAGTTGTGCTGCGGTGATGGGTGCTCGCGATCCTTCTTCGAGCACTTTGCCGCTGATCGTGCGCGTTTGCGCGGCGAGCGGGGCGGATAAGAGCGCGAGGGCTGCGGCGAGCAGGCCTCCGCGCGCGAATACTCCGGTCATCAGGACGTTCTCCAGTGTGAGGGGCGGTGAGCGAAGCTACGGCGTTGCTGAGGGTGTCGCTAGCGACGGGGAGTATGAACGGCCAACGGCTAACGGCCAACGGCTTAGTGTGCAGGAAGGAGGGTGTCGGGAAGGAGGAAGCAGGTGCACTGCGCGCCGTTGCTGCCTCCTCCTTCCTGACACTCTCCTCCCTGCTTCCTAGGCGTTTGGCGGTTCCCCGTCAGTCGTACCACCCCTGCAGGAACCACTGCGTACCGGCTTCGTGGTACGGCAGCAGTTCGCCTTCACCCTCCGCCACGCACCGCCAGTAATCACGGGCGTACGTATCAGCACGCCACCAGTCGCCGCTCAACCGTTCGGGGCCGTAGGCGGTGGCGAGCGACAGGCGTCGGCCGTTCGGCCGCACGATCGTGGCGTGCCCCATCCGTGACGCGGATGTGACCGCGTCGTGAAGGAATGCTCGGGAGCGCGCGCTATCCACCTCGTGCCTGCTGGTGTCACGAGTCTTTCGGCCACCGCATGGCGCCTTCGGGTCGCCCGCGCCATCCAGTTTTGCGCGCGTCAGCGGCCGTACGACTTCACCCGACCCCCGCTCATGGCTCCCGACACGCGTCCGCGCCGGTGCTCGCTGATGGTTCTCCGTTCGCTTCTCCACCGTACGCCCGTGGTTTGGGTTGCGGTCGCTACGACGCTGCTGTCGACGGGGCTTTCGCCTCGGATGCTCCGCGGCCAATCGGCGGCAGCCACCATCGATGGCATTGTCACGAACGAGGCTGGTCGCCCCATTGCCAACGCCGCCGTCATGGCGCGCAACAGTGCCACGGGATTTGAAGCGCAGGCACGCGCGGACGCGGCGGGCCGCTTCACCATGCGTCAGCTCCCGCTGGGAGGTCCGTATCTGGTGACGGTGCGTGCGATTGGCCACCGCGCCGAGCAGCGGACCGGTATCGAACTCGCGTTGAACGACCGGGTGTCTTTGTCGTTTCGGCTGACGGTCACCGCGACCGAGCTGGCACCGCTCGTGGTGGCGGCAGATGCCTCCAACGCGCGGATCAAGCGGGTGGGAGCGAGCACGCTGGTCTCGGCCAACGACGTCAAAACGCTGCCGGTGGCTAATCGGGATTTCACGAATCTCACCGCCATCACCCCCTTGGCGTCTGGCACCAATCTCGGCGGGGCCAAGGGGACATCGACGTCCTTTCAGGTGGACGGTGCTTCCGTACGTCAGAACCGTACGGGCGTTGCCGACGCCGGCGGCGGTGCCGTCATGACAATCGAAGCTATCCGCGAATTTGAAGTCGCGACGAACGACTATGACGTCGTGCAGGGGCGGCAAGGCGGCGGCGCGATTACCGCGGCCACGAAATTCGGTACGAATAGCTTTGAAGGTTCGGCCTTCACCTTTCACCGGAATGAGGCGTTGACGACGGCCAACTACATCGACCGGCCCGCCGATGAGTTTTCGCTGTATCAGTATGGCGGCAGCGCGGGTGGCCCGCTGGTGCGTGACCGGCTGCACTTCTTCGTGGCGGGCGAACGCCGCGAGCAGACCTCGCCGTCGGTGCTCTTCGATCTGCGCAGCCTGGCGGACGAGAAGGCTTCGCTGATTGCCAAGGATTCGCTCACGCGGTTCCTCGACATCATTGGTCGGGTGTACGGCACGAACACGGCGGCGCAGCAGGTCGGCAGCTTCACGCTCCCGGTGACCAACGACCTGCTCTTCACCCGTCTCGACTGGCAGATGTCGTCGAAGCATCGCCTGACGTTCCGGAATAACTACATCGCGTTCGACGGCGGTGATCTCACGGGCCCCGGCCCCGGCATCTACGAGGCGAAGGGGCGCGAGACGCAGCGCACCAATACGGCGGCGCTCGCCCTGCGCTCGACGCTCTCGTCGCGTCTCCTCAACGAAGCCACGCTGCAGTACACCGACATCGCGGTCGCGCGGACCCCGAACGCCGGCTACCTGCCCGTGGGTCTCGTGCGCGTGCGTTCGACGCTCAGCGACGGCACTGCTACCAACCGACAGCTGCAGTTCGGCGGCAATCGGAACATGCCCGCCAACCTTCCCGAGCGTCAGCTCCAGCTGATCAACCGGTCCATCCTCGAACTGGGGAAGGCCACGGTCACCGTGGGTACCGACAACCTGCTCACGGTGTACACCGACGAATTCGTGGCGCAGGAGCAGCTGGGGCGGTTCGAATTCAATAGTCTCGCCGAATTGGAGACGCTGCGGCCAAACCGGTTCGTCCGGCAGGTCCCGCTGCTCACCGAGTTTCCGTCGGTCGATCAGACGATGCTCGATGCCTCGCTCTTCGGGCAGGTGGAGTTTCGCCCGCATCCGCGCCTCACGGCGAATCTGGGCGTGCGCTATGACGTATCGTTCGCCATGAAGGACGCCGGGTACAATCGTGTGGCCGACAGCACCCTCGGGATTCGCACGGACACGCCGATGCCGGTGGACTGGAACAACGTGCTGCCGCGCGCGCAGATCACGTGGGACGTGCGGGGCGATGGCCGCGAGGTCGTACGGATCGGTGGCGGCGCGTTCACGGCCAACTCGCATCATGCCCCGTTCTACAACAGCATCCTCTTCAACGGAACGCAGCTCGCCGACATCAACGTGACGGGCGCGACGATCCCACGGCCCGACTACGCGTCGTACCGCGCCGACCCGACGACGATTCCCGGCGTGCCGGCCGGAATCACCGCCGCGCCCGCACAGATCGAGATGATCGGGCAGGACTATCAGCTGCCCTTCACGTGGAAGGCCAATGTGGCTTACAGCCGCACGGTGCTGGACCGCCTCACGCTCGGGCTGAACGCGGTGTGGAGTCGCACCGCCAATAACTATCAGATCTTCAACCGGAATCTGGTGGCGCAGCCGTACTTCACGATCGAAGGGGGACGCCCGGTGTATGTGCCGGCCGCGAGTATCCCGACGACGGGCGTCGTCAACGCCGTCAGCAACCGCATCACGCAGGCGGTCGCGGAGGTGTTCGAACTCACGTCGCTGGGGCGCGCGGAACAGAAGGGGATCGTGTTCGAGGCCGGCCTACGTCTGCCGCGCCGGAGCTCCATCAACGCCTCCTTCTCGATCAGCGACGCGCGGGATAACAACGCGTGGAACTGTTGCCTCAGCGGCACCTCGGCCAACATGCCGGTGAAGGGCGACCCGCGCGATATCGACTCAGCGTGGGGAACCTCGCTATGGAATGTCGGGCAGAAAGCCATCGTCTATGGGACGCTGCCCTCGCTGTGGGGCTTCCAGGTGAGTGGGCGGTACGTCGGGTCGTCCGGGTCTCCGTACTCGTTGCTGGTGAATGCCGATATCAACGGGGATGGGGTGCTGGTGAATGATCTGGCCTTTGTGTTCGACCCGGACAGCCCATCGACACCGGCCGCCGTGGCGACGTCGATGCGCAAGGTGCTGAGCAATCCCTCCAACCTGGCGGCTGCGTGCATCCGCTCGCAGCTCGGCCGGATCGCCGACCGAACGGCATGCCGGTCGCCGTGGGAAGGACGGATCGACATGCGGGTGTCCAAGACGGTGAATACGTGGCGCGGTCAGAGCATCGAGTTCATGGTGGACGTGTTCAACGTGGCCAGTCTGCTTAACCGTGATTGGGGCGGCAGTTACACCATCGGCGACATCAATCTGATGACCGTCAGCGGCTTCAACCGCACGACGCAGCGCTTCGATTACGCGATCAACGAATCGGCCGGTGCCATCCGCAAGGGGGGAACGCCGTACCAGATCCAGCTCGGCGCCCGCTACGGATTCTGAGGCCATCATGACATCCTCGTCGTTCGAACAGCGGCTGCGCGATGGACGCGTGACGCGCCGTGAACTGCTCGCGTTGGGTGGCGGCTTCGCCGGCTTGCTGGCCTTTGGCGCCAGCCCGGTGGCGGCGTGGGCGTCGCGCCCACTGCCACGTGGTGGTGTGCGTGGCGCGTATCCGTTCACCTTGGGTGTCGCCTCGGGTGATCCGATCGATACGGGGGTGGTGCTCTGGACGCGGCTCGCGCCCAATCCATTGTTGGGCGGGGGCATGTCCGACGCACCGGTCACGGTGCGTTGGGAAATCGCGACGGACGACGGCTTCCGTCGCGTCGTGCAACGCGGGGATGTGGTCGCGCGCTCGGCGATGGGGCACGCCGTCCATGTCGAAGTGGATGGCCTCGAGCCTGCGCGCCACTACTGGTATCGCTTCATCGCCGGTGGCGAGACGAGTCCCATCGGCCGGACCCGTACGGCGCCGCGGCGTGGTGCCGTCGCGGCGGACATGTCGTTCGCGTTTACGTCCTGTCAGAACTACCAGGCCGGGTACTACTCGGCGCATCGGCATCTGGCGCAGGAAGCGGTGGATCTGGTCGTGCACCTTGGCGACTACATCTACGAAGGGGGCGTCGGGGCCAAGCAGCCGCGCCAGCACAACGGCCCCGAGATCACCACGCTCGAGGACTACCGGAACCGTTATGCGCTGTACAAGAGTGACCCGGATCTGCAGGCGGCCCACGCGGCCGCCCCGTGGGTGGTGACGTGGGATGATCACGAGGTGGACAACAATTACGCCGGTGATCATGAGGAGCATGGGGCGCCGCGCGACGCGTTCCTTATTCGTCGAGCGGCGGCGTATCAGGCGTTCTACGAACACATGCCATTGCGCCGTGCGGCCATGCCCGTCGGGCCGTCGCTGCAGCTGTATCGCCGGCTGTCGTTCGGGTCGCTGGTGCAGTTGGATGTGCTCGATACGCGTCAGCACAGAACACCGCAGCCGTGCAACGATGGGTTCGTGCTGCGCTGCGACGGGGCAATGGACCCGGGTGCCACGTTGCTTGGTGCAGCGCAGGAACGGTGGTTGCTGGACGGTCTCACGGCGGGGACCAGCACGTGGAATGTGATGGCGAATCAGGTGCCGTTCGTACCGGCCACGCGTCGGGTGGCGCCGGACGCCCGCGAGTGGAACGGTACGGGGACGCCGGCCTTGAGCATGGACAAGTGGGACGGCTATGCGGTGCAGCGGCAGCGGGTGCATGCGCATTTGCGCGACCACCGTGTGGCGAATCCGATCATCATCACCGGCGACGTGCACGTGAGCTGGGTTGCCGATGTGCCGGAGCGACTCGACGATCTGTCGTCGCGGCCGATTGGTACCGAGTTCGTGGGGACGTCGATCAGTTCCGGGGGCAACGGCGCGGCGAGCACGCCGGTCGGAGACGGCATGCTGGCGGATAATGCGCATCTGCACTTCTTCAACGGGCAGCGCGGGTATGCCCGGTGCCGGGTCACGCCGACGTCGTTTACCACCGAGTATCGGGTGGTGCCGTACGTGGATCGTGCCGATGCGCCGATCGCGACGGCGGCGGCGTTCACAGTAGAGGCCGGGCGACCGGGGGTGCATCGCGCGTAGTGGGTATTGAAGCGGTCGAGGGCGGAGTTCGTGGTCGACGTGAACGGCCAACTGCCAACGGCCTCCTAGGCCGTTGGCTGTTCGCCGTCAGTCGTACCACCCCTGCAGGAACCAATGCGAACCGGCTTCGTGGTACAGCAGCAGTTCGCCGTCATCATCAGTATTGCACCGCCAGTAGTCGCGGGCGTACGTATCGGCACGCCACCAGTCGCCGCTCAACCGTTCGGGGCCGTCGGCGGTGATGATCGATCGGCGTTGGCCGCGCCACCACACGGCGTCGGGGATGCCGTGCGGGGCTTCCACGTCTACCGTTTCCGGCGTGTCGAGCAACCGGAGCACGGCATCGGCGGTGGTGGGTGTGGGTGAGGTGGGTGTGAGCGGTGCGGGAATCGGCGCGGCACCGAGGGCCATGGCGTCGGCGCTGATCCAGCAACCGGTGTCTTCGGGGCGATGACTGTCGCCCGCTTCGGGGTGCACGACCACAGTGCCGGTGTTGTCGGGATCGAGCACCGCACGCAGGCGGGCGAACACGGCTTCGGCATTCATGGCCGCGTCGCGCCACGACGGGATCAGCAGGTCGCCTTGATCGGCGGCGAGTGGCGCGGTGGCGGGAATGCTGACGGTGACGCCGATGATCGGCGCGGGGATGTTCCACCGTTCGAGCAGGCTGCGGCATTGATCGAACAGCGGCTCGAGCCGCGCGAGCGGACGCGCGGGGCGTACTTCGCGCGTGATGGAGCGTTGGGGGATGCTGAGGAGGGATGCGGCCGAATGTTCCGCAACGGCCAACGGCGTAGGAGGCAGGAAGGAGGGTGTCAGGGAGGAGGAGGCAGGGGGGAACTCCTTCCTCCGTCCTGATTCCCTCCTCCCTGCTTCCTTCGTTGTCGTGTCGTCGGACGTTTCCGGCACGTGGACATGCCCGCGCATCTCGCTGCCGATGTCGTCGATGGGATACTGGCGGCCGGCGTCGAGCACGAGCGTGATCGCCACCGATGCCGCCGCGCGTCCGTCTTCCACACACTCGCGCAGCAGACGCTGCAGCTGCGCGCGCAACACGAACAGCACGGGCTCGGTGCTCTCCACCGCCGCGGGCAACTCCACAGTCGCACTGCGCACGGCGTCCACGCGCACGAGTCCCGGTCGACGGGGATCGTGGCCGTGGGCGAGCCGCCACGCGGTGAGGCCGCCGGGGCCCCAGCGTTTCTCGATATCGCCGGCGTCGAGGGACGCCAGCGCGCCCACCGTGCGCAGGCCGAGCGACTGCAACGCGTCGCGGAGATCCTCGTCCATCGGGACCAGTCCCAACGGCGCCGGCGCGAGATACTGGGCGCACTGTCCGGCGGGGATGATCGTGATGCCGTCGGGGAGGACGAGGGGGTCGGCTTCACGCACGGTCCGACGGTGCGCGCGCGGCGCCCAGGTGGCCGCGCGGGCGGCGACGCAGGAATCGGCGATGGCCACGCGGGCATCGGGGTGCCACTGCTGCGCGATGGCGAGCAGGGTGCGCGCGAGCTGCGCTTCGCCACCGACGGCATCGAAGCCGTTGGCACCGACCCACCACATGCCGGGGGCACCGGCGACCGGGGTGACCTGCGGACTGGCGGCCAGCAGTGCCGTGCTCGCGGCCAAGACGGCGTCGCGGATGGCGTGATCGTCCCACGGGCGCACGTCGAGATCGGCGCAGCAGGCGCGGGCTTCGGGGAGGAGCATACCGGCGCGTACCCCGGCGCGGCCGGCGGCGAGGGAGACGGCGCGGAGTTTGGTGTCGATGAGGAGGGCGCGGGGGGCGTTATCCCAGTGGGCTGTGGGCTTGGGGCTCTCGGCGCTCGGCCGTGGGCCGTGGGCTGTGGGCTGTGGGCTCGTGGCGTTTTGGGCGGCGGCTGTAGCTGGGGTCGGCGGCCCGGCGGCGGCCACGATAGCGCGTCCAGTCGCGGGTACGCTGGTCGCTTTCGCGGTCGCTGTGTTCCCGCGGCGGGAACGGGCGGTCGCTGCCGAGGGTGCTGGCGCCATCGGCAAACCCAGCGGCAAGGCGAGCTGGGTGTCCGGGAAGGTCAACTCCGTACAGGTCGCTCGCGGAGACGCCGAGTCCGCCCCAGGTGACGGGGTGTTCGGTGGGCTGGCCGGACTGTTCGGCGTCGCTGCTGTTGCTGCGGGCGGACCAGGGACGACGCGCGCTTCGCGCCACCCCGCGCCGATCGGGAATCTCGGAATGCGCACACACGCGACGCGCCATGACGACTGCACTGCTCACCTCGATGGACGGACTGCGACCCTGACTATTCCCCCCTTTCTCCACGGTCACCACAAACCGTCGCGACGCATCGGCGACGGTGGGTGGTTGCTCGGCTACCGCTTCACGTGATCGGGTGGGTCGTCGTCGCGTTGACAGCACGCGCATGGATGGCGGCATACTCGGCGTGGACGGCGGCATCGCGGCGATGCGCAGGCGCACCGTGCCGGCCAGTCGACTGGGACGCACCTCCCGCCCGCCGTCATGATGGGCAAGCACCACGCACGCCGCGTCGCGTTCACGCGCCAGCTGCGCCAGCCGCACGCCATGCACCCGCGACAACGGCGGGGCGCCGTCGATGACCACCAGCGCGAACACGCCACTGCGCAGCAGCAGATCGGCGGTCCACGCACTGCGTTTGGTATCGGGCGGACGGATCACCACGAAGCGCGCACCGAGCGCGGTGAACGGGGCTGGCGCGAGCGTACGCGTGGCGTCGATCCACGCCACCCACGCGCCGGTGTGCAGCACGTGGGTCACGAGGCGCCGCAGCAGCGCCGTTTTCCCGACCGCCAATGGGCCGCTGATTTCCGTGACGCGCCCCCGCGGGATGCCGCCCCCCAGCGCCCGGTCCAGCTGGGCCAGCCCCGTGCTCCACGGGCCACTGGCCTGCCGCCCACTGGCGACCACCGCCTGCAGCTGGTCGCGCAGGAGGGTGAGGTCGGGCGGGGCCGGGGTCCTTTCCGGTTCGGCGGGGGCGATGGCAGGCAAGGCAGTCATACCGAATAAATACCGAAAACAAAAGACGACGGGAAGAGCGAGGTCCCCGTCGCTCGAAGGCTACCCTCGGCAGCATGGTGCACCCTGAATGATACCGAATAAACACCGAAATTGCAAGGCGGTACGGCCTGTCTGCTCCGTGACCGGGAGATTCCCGCCGCAGTCATTGTGTGCCGCCACGACGCACCCTAGTCTAGAGCAACATGCCCGCTCTGTCCGACATCGAAATTCAGCGCGGCCTCGGCGCGCTGCCAGGCTGGTCGCGCAAGGGCGACACGCTCGTGAAGAGCTATCACTTCGCGACGTTCCCCGCGGGCGTGGCCTTCATTGCGCAGGTGGCCGACATCGCCGAAGCGATGGAGCACCACCCCGATATCGATATCCGCTACACCAAGGTGCACTTCTCGCTCACCACGCACGACGCGGGCGGGATCACGCCGAAGGATTTCGAGCTCGCGCGCGCGATCGAGGAGCTAGCGGCGGCGTAGGCGCCGCCTCGCTCAGTTGATCTTCCGCAGCGTCACGCTGCCGTTCACGGTGCTGGCGCGCAGTCGGGTGGAGCCATTGCCCACCGTACCGCGAATGCGCCGCGGGGAGAGCGTGCCGGACATCGTAATCGGAAAATCCGTCGACACGCGACCGTTCACGGTGGACAGTTCGAGCTGCGCGCCGAAGGTGGCGGGCAGCTCGATCGTGATCGCGCCGTTCACGGCTTCGTAGTCGAGATCGGCGGCGCTGCCGAGTGAGCCCATCGACACGGTGATGCTGCCGTTCACGGTTTTGGCGCGCACCGGTCCGCCGGCGCTACGCGCCGTGATGCTGCCGTTCACGGTATGCGCATCCACTTCGTTGTTCACACCCGTCACTTCGACCCCACCGTTCACGGTGGACAGATCCACCCGCACGCCATCGGGCACGCGCACCGTGAAGCGCACCGATACATCGTTGCGGTCGTTCCACTTGGTGTGGCGGTCGGTGTGAATGCCGCTCTCGTCGCACCGCGAGCCTTCGCTGAACAGCGCGCACACGAGCAGGTCGTCGCCGATCTTCTTCTGCTCGATGCGCACGTCTGCCGGATTGCCGCGGCGCCAGCGCTTCTCGGCACGCACTTCCACACGGCCGTTGGTGCTGCGCTCCACCTCGATCCCGCCGTTGATGTTCTTGATCATCACGCGCCTCCCTGACGGGATCGTCCCCGACCACGTGAACGCATCGTCGCGCTGCGCGTCACGGTCGCGGTCGCGGTCCTGCGCCATAACGGGTGCGGCGACTGTCGCGGTGAGCAGCAGCGCAGCGGTCGTGGACCGAAGCGCGGTGCGGATACAGCAACGGCGTGAGAGCATGGTAGACTCCTGACGGCTAGGGTGCCCCCACCGAACGGAATCCGGCCGCGGATGTTTCAACACCCACCAGCGTGGCCCATGGCGGCACCGCGCCGATGGTGTGATCGCTCAGTCGGTGAGCGACGCGACGACAGCCGGCAATTCGGTCATGCTGTGCATCCAGAAATCCGGTGCCGCGATGGCCAGTTGTGCTCGGCTGAACGGCCCCCATTGGGCGGCGGCGGTTCGCACCCCGGCGGCGCGCCCCGCGTGCATGTCGTGCGGCGAATCCCCCACGAACACGGCACCCGACGCCGGCAACGCCAGACGGTCGAGGGCCAGCAGCACGGGGTCGGGGAGCGGCTTGTGCCGCACGGTTTCCTCGAAGGTCACGATGGCATCGAAGGCGCCCTGGAGCCCGACATGTTCAAGCGACCGTGCCGTCATGCCGCGCCCTTTGCTGGTGACCAGCGCGGTGGCGTGGCCCTCCGCCCGCGCCCAGGCGATGGTGTCGAGCACGCCGGGATAGGCGGTGGTGAGCCGAGGCAGGTGAATCCCCTGATAGTCGCGATAGCGCTCCACCAACGACTCCACCTCGGCCGCTCCATCGCACCACTCGGCCAGCTGCGTGCGCAGCGGCGTGCCAATGCCGGCCACCCACTCTTCGGTGGTGGGCGCGCGCTCGCGTCCCTCAAAGGCGAATCGCATGGACTCGAGGAGCAACCCGATGGAGTCGATCAGGGTGCCGTCGAGGTCGAACAGGAGTGCATGTCGTGACATGCCGAAGAGTAATCGGGCGTGTACTCGGGCCCGATCAGCAGTAGGGCACCGATGCGCGTCGCCGCACTCGGCTCGACCTCCGGCCCCACGGACCGGTCTCGGGCGACGCTGGCCAGCACGGGCTCCTGCTGCCACGCCGTCAGCCACACCCTCGGCCCCCACCTCGCCGCCGCCTCCGCCTGCGCACACCACCGAGCCATCGCCTCCTCAGCGCCCGTTCCGCGCGCCCTCCCCACAACCCATTGGGCATCGGCAATCACCTCCCGCAGGGCCGCGCGTTCCATGGGGCCGCAGCGCAGCACGAGTTGGGCGAGGTGACTGGCCGCGCGTTGGGCGATCGGCGCTATGGCCTGGCCGGTAGGGCCGGCGTCGTCGCGCGCCAGGGCCCGCGCGTGCCAACGGCGAACATCCCGGAACGCCCGCTCCACCGACACCGCGAGTTCGGCGCTCGACGACACACCGGCCGCGCGTGCGCCATCGGCGATCATCGCGACGCGCAGCAGGGAGTGTACGCGCCCGCTCACGACGCGCCGACGATCGGTGGTGCACAGCGCGTGCGAGCACAACAGTCGTGACTGTCCCTGATGATCGACGAGTGCGATCCAAGCCGTCTCCCGCTCGGACCGCAGGACGCCAACGACCACCGTGCTCGGCGATACCGTTGCTGCGCCGGTGGTGGCCCAGCGCTGCAGTCGCGCGTGCAGTCGCGACGCCGCGTCCGCCGCACTGGCGCGTGACCGCTCCCGCGAACGGTGCACTGTGTCGCCTCCGGCAAAGCGCCGCGACAACGCCGCCTTGGTGGCCAGCCGGCGCTGCAGGCGGAGCGCACGGTCACCATCGGCGTGTGGGGCGAAGCTGTACACGTGCACCGCGTGGTGTGGTGACCCGAGCCGAGCGCAGCGTCCCACGCGTTGCTCGCGCAGCGCGTCGGTCCACGGCAGATCGAGGTGCACCACGACACCCGCATCCTGCAGGTTCACGCCTTCGGCGAGCAAGTCGGTGGCGAGCAGCAGGCGGATGGCGTCGCGCGCCAGCGGTGGCGGGCGTTCCTGCGCCAGCGGCGCGAAGCGGGCGAGCGCCTCGCTGCGGGAGATCCGACCGCTGGCAATGCGCGCGTGCCTACTGGAGAGCAGGCCCACGCCGGCGATGTCCGACAACGCGCGATGCAGCGCGCCGATGGTGTGCGTGAACTGCGAGAAGGCGACGATGGGCGTGTCCGGGTGCGCGTCGAGTACCGCGCGCAGGGCATCGGCGCGGGCGCCGTCTCCGCGCGCCGTCCGCGCGTGGTGTTCGCCGAGCCCGGCCAGCGCCTCGAGATGCGCCTCCACGCGTTCGATGAGGGGGGCGCTCTCCACTTCGTGCTGGGCCATGAGTTCCGGGAAGGCGAGTTGCACCTCGTGATCGCCCACGAGCCAGCTGCGTAGTTCCGCCTGCGTGGGGTGACGTCCGGCACGCAGGGCGTGCAGTAGCGCGTCACCACGCAATCGACGCTGTCGCACGGCGTGATCGAGGGCGGCGTCGCTGCTGCACCACGCGCGCAGCAGCCCTAGTCGGATCAACGCGCCGGCCACGGCACCATCGTGGGCCGGCAGCGGGGCGGGGAGTGCGAGAATCTGCGTGAGCGTGGCGCGGTCGTGCGGCATGGGCAGCGGGGCGTGCGAGTGCACCGGCGGCTTGCTTGCGCCGGCTGCCGCCGTTGACGCACTGGTGCGCCGCACGACGACCTGCGCGAGCATGGTGTCCGACAGCAGATCGGCCCGGGATCCCAGGAACAGCGCGAGGAGATGGCGCAGGTCGGCCGAACGGTTGTGAAGCGGCGTGGCGGAGAGGAGCAGAGTGTCACAGCCGGCCACGAAGCGGGCGATGGCGGTGTAGCGCGCGGTTCGCCGTGTGCGCAGGTAGTGTGCTTCGTCGATGATCACGAGCGTACGAACCGGCGCGTGTTCACGCACTCGGCCTCGCTGTGCGTCGACGGCGAAGGCTGTGGCCCGTGCTTCGTCGGCGCGGGAGAAGCCGTGCACGGAGTGGACGCGCACGTGCGGGAGTTGGGCGTGGATGATCGCGGTGCGCCACATGGGCTGCAGGGCGGCGGGGGCGATGACGTGCACCCGCTGGTACGTACTCGCCACGGCGAGCGCCGTGTACGTCTTGCCCAGCCCGACGTCGTCGGCGAGGAGCGCACCGCGATGGGCGCGGATGGCGGTGCGGATGCGGGCCACGGCATCGCGCTGGTGGGGGAGCAGCGTGATGTCACCGAGTTCAGCGGCGGGCAGCGGGGTGATGCGGGCGCTGGCGAGGCGGGCCTGCACGTGTCGCGCATCGTGGAGGGACCAGGTCATGGTGTGTACCACTCGAGCAATGGGGTGAGGTGGCGGAGCGGCACGCCATAGGCATCGGCGACGGCCTGCTCGTACTCGTGGGTGGGCACCGTCTCGTGTCGGGCGAGGCGTTGTCCGATTGGGGCGAGGAGGGTGCGCGCGCGGAGCCAGTCATGCGGCACCGGAAGGGCGGCGACGGTCCACCCGAGGAACCGTCGGAAGCCGCCGCGGGCCGGTTCGGCGAGCACGTCGAGCCAGGCGGCGGCAATGGTGGAGTTGAGCAGGGCGTCGAGGGCGTAGGCGTCGTCGATGCTGGCGGTGCGGAGCACGTAGCAGCTATTCAGGGGCACCGTGGGGTCGCCGGCCTCGAGGACGCGGGTGCGGAGGCGTTTGCCGATGTCGGCCCACACGACGCGCGGCGTGTCGGCGCGGGCGGCCTCGGTGCGAAAGAGTGTCCACCAGGGCATGCGGGCGCGGGCATCGCGTCGGCTCTCGAGTCGTGGGCGCCAGTGGGCGAGCCATCGGGTGGTGGCAGGCGGCAAGGTGCGCAGCGGGCGTCCATCGGCGTCATGCGTCCACAGAATGCGAAGGTCATCACCACCGGCTCTCGCCCCCGCGCTTGGCCCTTGGGCGGTGATGCCTTCACCCCGCAGGGCGGGGCGCAGCAGCCGACGCTCGATCGTTGCCGATCGCGCCTGCGACAGGGTGCCGGGCGCGGGGGTGTCGGACGCGACGACGGTGGCCGAGTCGTCGTCGTGCTCGCGGGCGTGCACGAGAAATGCGGCATTGCATCCGCACTTCACGCCCAGCAGTGGGCGCCCGATGCGTGAGTCGCCGAGGGCGGGGCCGGCGGTGCGTAAACGCTCGAAGGCCGCGTGCGCGGGTGGCGGCAGGAGGATCCAGGGTGCGGCGGCATCGCCGTCGAGGGCGAGTCGGGCGGGGGGGATCGGGAAGTGGCGATCGCCGACTGTGGTGGAGATCGTGACGCGGATATCGGGGGCGGTGGGTGCGTGGGAGTGTGCCGCTGGCTCTGCGCGTGGGTGGGTACGGGCGACCAGCAGCGACGGATACGTTGCGGCGTCGAAGAGGGCGGGAGCGTCGCTCCAGTCGCGGAGCGTGCGAATCGTGGCGAGCTGCGCGATGGTGCGCCGGATGCCGCCGCCGGAGAGGGTGCGCCAGAGTTTGGCGGGGACGAGCAGCGCGAGCGTACCGCCTGGGGCGAGCAGTTCGAGGCTGCGTTCGATGAACGCCACCGCCAGATCCGGCTGTGATGCGAAGCCGACGCCGGCACCGGCGCGGGCGGCGCCGGCGTGCCAGGTGGCGGCGCGCACGCTGCGGAACTCGCGGCGCAACTGCTCGCGATCGCGTTGGGCGAGGGCGTGCGGACGCACCCAGGGTGGATTGCCGATGACGACATCGAAGCCGCCGGCGGCGGCCACGTCGGCGAAGTACGTGACGAAGCGGAACGGCAGGGCGCCGCCGTCGGCGAGTTTGGCGCGCGCCGTCGACAGCTCGCGACCGTACCCGCGAAGCGCGTCGAGACGGGCGACATCGGCGCGGCTGGGAGGGCGACGTTGCCCGAACAGGTCGCGTGCGCGGAGTGTGCTGAGGAGTGCGGCGCGTTCGGCGCGGAGCGCATCGCGCTGGGTGGCGAGGGCGGCCATCGCGCGGTGCCGTTCTTCGCGCTGGAGGGCGAGGGCGAGGGACTGTTTGCGCGGGCCCGTGGCGCGGGTGTAGCGCTCCCGCAGCGCGGTCAGGGTGCGGGCGCTGGGGGGAGCGAAGCGAAAATTGCCGCCGGCGAGCGAGTCGCCCACGCGGATGTGATGATCCAGATTGGGCAGCGGCGGCACGCGGGCGATGTCGGTTTCCGTGCAGTCGATGACCACCGACAACCAGAGCCGCAGTTCGCACAGCCAGACGGCGACCGGATTGCGGTCCACGCCGAAGATGCTGTGCGTGAGCAGCTGCCGGCGGATGCCGTACGTGTCGGTGGCCCCTGGCGTGGCCGCTGGCGTGGCCGCTGCACGTGGCGTACGTCGCAGGAGGGTGCTGAGTCGCTCGAGTGTGTGCACGAGAAACGCGCCTGAGCCGCAGGCCGGGTCGAGAATGCGCAGGCGGTGCAGGGCGACGGTGGTGGCGGGGGAGAGCAGGAGCGGCGCGGTGGTGTCGTCGAGCGCATCGGCGGGGAGATCGGGAAGGGCGGTGAAGAGGGCATCGCGAACGACGTGATCCACCAGGGCGGGCGGCGTGTAGAACGAGCCCGAGCGTCGGCGTTCATCGGTGGCCATGAGCGATTCGAAGGCGCGCCCCAGCATTTCGGGATCGACCGCCGCCTCCGACCAGCTGGCGGAGTCTTCGTGCGCGGTGAAGCGATGGCGGTCGAGCACCGCCCCCACGAGATGCGCGATGGCGTCGTCGCTGAAGTGCAGGGTGCGATGGCGCTTCTCGAGCGGGGTTGGGGAGAACAGTCCGCCGTTCAGAAACGGCACGGCCCCGAACCGACGGGCGGCGGGCGCGCGATCGCGTCGTGGGGTGTTCAGTGTGCCGAAAAAGAGCGGACGCAAGAGTCGCCGATGCAGCTGACCGCCCGCTTCGAGCTGCGCGGTGGTGTGATGCAGCAGAAAGTCGACCCGATGATCGAGCCATCCTTTGGCTTCCAGAAACGCGAGGAACAGACATCGGCTGGTGCACAGCAGGGCCAGTTCGCGGCGTTCGGCGGGGAGCGCGGCGTGCGCCGTTGGTCCGGTGACCTCGTTGGCGAGCGTGGTCACGGCGCGCTCCAGCACGCCGTAGAAGCGATTCGATAAGGCTTCGCGTCGCAGAATGTCCGTGAAGCGGGCATGACGCAGCAGGGCATCCTGTTCCGGCACGGCGGCGAGTGCCCGGAGTGTGTCCGCATCGGAGTCGACGACGCGGCTGCGATCGATGCGGAGCGCGGCCACCCGAGGACCGTTGCTATGTGGGCACACGGTGGCAATGCACAGCGTGCGACGGCGCGCGTCGAGTGTGATCAGGCACCACTGACGCGCCGGGGCCTGCGCCAGGATCAGGGCGGCGAGCCGTTTGGTGAGTTCGCGCGGATCGGTGGCACCGGCGAGATCGGTGGGAGGCGCCAGTTCGGCGCACAGCAGCCGCAACGTTCCCGTGCCGCGTATGAGATCGGCGCTGCTCGCCAGCGCATCGAGGTGCAGTCGATCGCGCCCGTCGGCGGAGAGCGGAGTCGGGGTGGCGGTGAAGCCCATGGCGTGGGCAATCGGGCGCAGCGACTGGCGGGAGTCGGCCTGCGTGAGCAGTTGGGCGGCGGCGCGGAGTGTGAGCACGCGGCCACAATGGGATCACTGGTGCGAACGTGTGTCACCCGAAGTGCGCCGGCGGTGCTTTCGGAGCGCAGGCGCGTTCGGCACCTTGCGGGATGCCCAGTTCGACTGACCCGTCGCCTTACGTCGCACCCCGCGCCGACGCCGGATCCTGGCCCGAAGTCGCGCGCGTGTTCGGGCGACTGGGCCTCACGGCGTTTGGCGGACCGGCCGCGCACATCGCCGCGATGGAAGACGAGATCGTGAAGCGTCGGCAGTGGATCAGCCGCGACGACTTCGTCGATCTCGTCGGTGCTTCGAATCTGATTCCGGGTCCCAACTCCACCGAACTCGCGATTCACATCGGCTATCGTCGCGCCGGATGGCCTGGGCTCATCGCGGCCGGCGTGTCGTTCATCGTGCCCGCGGTCGTGCTCGTGTGGGTTCTCGCGATCGCGTACGTGCACGGCGGCTCCCGCCTGGATGTTTCGGCGATCCTCGCCGGGCTGCAACCGGTGGTGCTGGCGGTGGTCGTACAGGCGCTATGGCGATTGCGCGCGAGTCTGGTGCGCTCGCGCTGGGCCGCGCTGGTGGCCGCGGCGAGCGTCGTCGCGGTGCTCGCCGGTGTCTCGGAAGTCATGGTCCTGGTGCTGGCGCTCCTCGCCTCGGTCGTGATGGCGCGCGTCCGCATCCACGACGACATCGATACCGACCATCGCCCACTCGCGGCCCTCGGCGCAGCGGCCGCCACCGCCATCAACGCGCCGATCAGCGTAGCCATGAGCGCGCCTGCCGTCTTCCTGTCGTTCGCGAAGATCGGGAGCGTGCTCTTCGGCAGCGGCTACGTGCTGCTCACCTTTCTGCGCGGCGAGTTCGTGCTGCGGCACGCCGTACTCACCGATGCCCAGCTCCTCGATGCCATCGCCGTGGGACAGGTCACGCCGGGTCCCGTCTTTTCGGCGGCCACCTTCGTAGGCTATCTCATCGCCGGACATGCCGGTGCGGCGGCCGCCACGGCCGGCATCTTCCTCCCCGCCTTCGTGGGCGTGGCCCTCACCGCGCCCTACGTGGCGAGGCTGCGCGGCTCCCGGCGCTGGTCGGCGGCGCTCGATGGTGTAAACGCCGCGTCGCTGGCCCTGATGGCCTCGGTGATCCTCGTCATGGCGCGCCACATTGCCCCCGATCCGGTCGCTCTGGCTATCTTGAGCGGAGCCTCGGCCGTGCTCGTGTTCACGCGCATCGGCAGTGGCTGGGTGCTGCTGGCCGGCGCGTGTGTTGGCCTGCTGCGCGCGCTGCACTGAGTTCTCGCCAGTCTCATCTTTCCTCACTCGCACGCCTTCCCATGACCGTTTGCTGGCTCAACGGATCTTTCGTCGCGGAACAGGACGCGCACGTGTCCATCTTCGATCGTGGCCTGCTATTCGGCGACGGTGTGTACGAAGTGGCGGCCGTGCTGAACGGCAGGTTGCTGGACGCCGACCGGCATCTCGTGCGGTTGGCGCGCTCGCTCGCCGCCATCGGCATCCCGAATACGCAGCCGGCGGCCGCGTGGCTCGGTGCGATGCAGCAGCTGGCCACCGACAATGGCATCGACGAAGGGCTGGTGTACCTGCAAGTCACGCGCGGCGTGGCCGAGCGCGACTTTCCGTTTCCGGCGCAGGTGACGCCCACGATGTTCGCGTTCGCGCGGCCGAAGCGGTTGCGCGCCGATCCGAACGCCGCGGGGGTGCGACTGCTCGCGGTGCCGGACATGCGCTGGACGCGGTGCGACATCAAGAGCACCAGCATGCTGGCGCAGGTGCTCGCCAAGCAGGCGGCGCGCGCCGGTGGTGCGTTCGAGGCGATGATGCACGAGGATGGCCTCGTGACCGAAGGTGGCTCGAGCAACCTCTGGATCGTGAACGACGGCGTGGTGCAAACGCGGCCGCTGTCGAGCGACATTCTCGCCGGCATCACGCGCGACGTGGTGCTCGAGCTCGCGCATGCGATCGGGGTGCCGGTGCGCGAACGGGCCTTCACCGTCGAGCAGGCACAGGCGGCCGACGAATGCTTCATGAGCAGTGCGACCAGCTTCATTTTGCCGGTCACCACGATCGATACGCACACCGTAGGCGCCGGCGCGCCCGGCCCGATCGCGCAGCGACTCCGCGAAGCCTATATCGAGCGGGCGGAGCGGCTCACGCGGTAGGGGGGCGCGGTGCGCTTTACTTCGACACGTAGCCGCGGTCTTTCCAGCGCACGTTGTTGCCGCGCGCGATCGCCGACACGCAGATCGCCAGCACGATCGCCCCGCCCAGCGGGGCCAGGAGCGCGCGGCGAATCGGATCACCATTGAGCCAGTTCGCCAGCGCGAACGACACCAGAATGGCCGCACTGGTGAGGGCGCTCCACAGCAGAAGCGCCGCACTCACCGCGCCGATCACCGCGCCGCCGGTCGCCATCGCCACAGCGCACCACACCAGGGCTACGAACGGCATCAGCACCCCGAGCGGAAACGACAGCAGGAACAGCGGATACAGCCGCTGGCCGATCGCGCCCCACCACATGGCATGTCGCCCACCGGCGTACATGTTCTTGCCCCAGCCCTTCATGAGGCTGCCGAGGCCGTCGTACATCCGTGTGCTGAGCTGACCGATGCCGAGCGCCAGCGACACCCGATCGCCACGCGCCTGAATCGCCTGTGCCATCATGACGTCTTCCGCCACGTACCCGCGCACGGCCTCGTGGCCGCCGATGGCGTCGTACACGCGCCGCGACATCATGAAACACTGCCCGTTGGCTACGACGTCCCGCGGGTTGGTGGCCCGCTCGATTGCATCCGCTCCACCGTAGCGCGTGAGAATCAGGGTGAACACCGACGGCTGCACCGCGCGCTCCCATACGGTGCCCATCTCCTGGTGTCCGGCTACCGAGAGCAGTTCCGCCCCCCGCCGCTCGCGCATACGCACCATGCGCCCCACGAGGTCAGGGGCGTGGCGCGTGTCGGCGTCGGTGAGGAGCAGCAGCGAACCCGTGGCGTGGGCGGCGCCCGACTGACAGGCCCACTGCTTGCCGAACCAGCCGGCCGGCAAGTCGGGGGCGTCCACGATCTTCACCCTCGGGTCGCCCGCGGCGGCCTCGTGCGCCAGCGCGCCCGTGCCGTCAGTGGAGTGATCGTCCACCACCACGAGCTCGAGGTCGGGCCAGGTCGAGGCGCGGATGCTGCGGATGCAGGCCGCGATGTGCACCGCTTCGTTGCGCGCGGGGAGCACGATACTCACGCGAGGCGTGGGCGCGGCGATCGTCGCCGCGGGGTCGATGTCATCGAGGCGGGGCGTACTTCGGAGCCGTGCGGCCAAGACGAGGGGTGCGGTCACCCACGGTGCGGCGGCGAGGGCCGCCGAGGCGGCGCCCAGCGGCGAAATCAATGGCAGCCCCGAGAACACGCTCAGCATCATTCACAGAATGCTACCTCGCGGGCCGCTCAGCGGCACTAGCGGTGCGCGCATCGTGACGAGTCTGGGCCGTTCCGTTGCTGCCTCGAGTCGCGGCCGATACGTTGACACATGGTCGCGGCGGCTGGTACTTCCGTTCATTCCGAGGGGGATCCTCGTGATGCGCAGGGCGCGGGCGCCCGGCGGGTGCCGCCACGGCTGACGGCCGGTGCCCGGGTCGCGATGATCTCGCCCTCCGGACCGCTCCAGGGCCCTCACGAGCTCGAGCGGGCTGTGGCGACGGCCGAGTCGCTGGGGTGGGAGGTGCAGGTGGGGCCGCATGCCCTGCGCCGAACCGGCTATTTCGCGGGCGACGACGCGCAGCGTGGCGACGATCTGGTCGACGCGTTGCAGGACGACCGCATCGACGGGATCTGGTGTCTTCGGGGAGGCTACGGCGCGGCGCGTCTGCTGCCGCGGCTCACGGTCGAACTCCTGCAGCGTCACCCCAAGGCGTTGCTCGGCTATTCCGACATCACCGCGCTGCACGCGGCGTGGCAGCACGCCGGCCTCGTGAGCTACCACGGGCCCACCGCGAGGGCGCCCCTCTCCGCCTTCTCTCGCGACTCTCTCGTGCGCGCGCTGCAACAGGGTACGGACAGCTGTGGCGAGGCCCCCGATGCGCGCATTGTGCGCGGCGGACGCGCGACCGGCCGTCTGGTCGGTGGCAACCTGGCGCTGGTATCGTCGCTGTGCGGCACGCCGTGGGCGGTCGATTGTCGCGACGCCATTGTGGTGCTCGAAGACGTCGGCGAGGCCACGTATCGCCTCGATCGCATGCTCACCCAACTGCGGCTGGCGGGGGCCTTCGACGGCTGCGTTGGCGTGGCCTTCGGGCACTGCACCGATTGCCCCGATACCAGCGACGACGGCACGCGCACGATCGAGGCGATCGTGACCGAACTGGCCGACGCGTTACAGGTTCCCACGCTGCAGGGCATTCCGGTTGGACATATTTCAGATCAGTGGACGGTGCCGTTCGGTGCGATCGCGACCCTCGATGCCGATGCGCGTACGTTGTCCGTTCTGATCACGGCTGTTTCGCGTTCTCACTGACTCTCCACCGGGCCCGCATATGAAGACCGCACAGCAACTCATCGCCGAAGCGAAGGCGAGCATCGCCGAAGTCACCGCGCGCGAGGTGCAGGACCGCCTCGCGGCCGGTGAGCCGGTCGTGCTCATCGACATCCGCGAACAGAACGAATGGAATCTGGGCCACGCGGCGCCGGCACAGTACATCGGTCGTGGCGTGCTCGAGAGCCAGATTGAATCGCGCGTGCCTCGTGATGCGCAAGTCGTGCTCATGTGTGCCAGCGGCAACCGCTCCGCGCTGTCGGCCCGCACCCTGCACGAGATGGGCTACACGAACGTGGCCTCGATGGCCGGTGGCTTCCGCGATTGGGTCGCCTCTGGTGGCGCGGTGGTCGACTGAGCTACGCGGCGCGCGAGGTGCTCATGCAGCAGGCGTTGGCGCATTCCGACATGTCGCGGCTCGTGATGCGCTTGGCGAGCCGCGTCCCCGTGGATGCGCACCCTGCCGCTCAGTCGCGGCTTGCCGCGGTGTCGGCCGTATTGCGCGTGGTCGACGGGGAGCCCGAATTGCTGTTCATCAAGCGGGCGGAGTTGGAGCGTGATCCGTGGAGCGGCCACATGGCGTTCCCCGGCGGTCGCCTCGAACCCGGAGACGCGTCGCTCGAAGTCACCGCCATCCGGGAAACGCAGGAAGAACTCGCCCTCGATCTCACGCGTGGGCGCCTGCTGGGACGCCTCGATGACCTCGAACCGCGCAGTCGCACACTCCCGCCGATCATCATCCGCCCCTTCGTGGCGATTGTCGAGCCCGATGTCGCGCTCACCCCCAGCGACGAGGTGGCGGCGACGTTCTGGGTGCCGCTGGCGCGCTTGCAGCATGAGAGCTCGAAGGCCGAGTATGTGGTGGACATCAACGGCACCCGCGCCAGCTTTCCGGCCTTTCGCGTCGAGGAGCATATCGTGTGGGGGCTTACCGAACGCATCGTGCGTCAGTTGCTCGCCCTCGTGACGCCATAGCGATACCGCTGCACGCACCCGTGCCACACCCACCCGTATCACACCAGAGAGCCTGACGTTGCCTACGCGTTTCGCCGTTCCCCGTTCTGCTCGCACCGTGGCCACCATGGCCAGCCTCTGCTCCGGCGTCATGGCCACCGGGTGCATGCGCCCGTCGGCTACCGCGGTTGCGCCGATGTCGGGGAAGCGCGTCGAGAGCGACCGCGGCATGGTCGCCGCTTCGCATCCCGATGCCGCCGCCGCCGGGGCGGCGATGCTCGCGCAGGGTGGCAATGCCGTTGACGCGTTTGCCGCCACCGCGTTCGCGCTCTCGGTCACCGACGTGTCCCAAACCGGACTCGGTGGCGGCGGCGCGATGACCTACTTCAATGCGAAGACGAAGACGGTCGAGCATCTGTCGTTCTATCCGCGGGCTGGTGAAGACGCGGCGTGGGCACGCGCGGACACGTCGCGTGGCCGCCGTCCGGGACGTGCCGCCGCCACTCCCGGCATGGTAGCTGGCGTGCTCGACGCGCATGCCAAGTGGGGCAAGCTCACGCGCGCGCAGGTGATGGCGCCGGCGATCGCGTTGGCGCGCGATGGGTTCATCGTCTCTCCGCTGCTGGCCCGTACCATCGTGTCGTCGCGCGACAAGATGATGGCCGACTCGCTGGCGGCGGCGCGGTTCATGCCGCATGGCGAGGCCCTGCGTCCGGGCGATCGCCTCGTCCAGCCGGAGTTGGCGGCCACGCTGCAGCGCATCTCGGCAGAAGGCGCCACGGTGTTCTACACCGGCGGCATCGCCGAGCGGCTGGCGGCCAAGGTGAAGGCGCAGGGCGGGTTGATCACCGTGCGCGACATGAACACGTATTTCGTGACGCCGATGCGCCCGCTTTGCACGATGTGGCGGGGCTATACGCTGCTGGGCGCACCGCCGCCGATGGGGGGCGCGTCGGTGTTGGAGATGTTGCAGATGGCCGATGCGGCCGGCGTGGCTGACGCCGGGTCGTTCACGGAGAACGGCGCAGCGGTCGCGAAGCTCGCCGACATCATGCGCCTCGGTGATGCCGACGCCAGCGAGTATCGTGGTGACCCGGCGGTGCAGCGCGTGCCGGCGCATGGCGTGGTGCATCCGGGCTTTGCGCGGTCGCGGGCCGGACTCGTGGGCGGCCCGCTCCCCGATACAACGATGGCCGGCAGTCCGTGGGCGTTCGACACGCTCGCCGCGCCGGGGAACTGCGGCACGTTCAATCCGTATCCGGCGTCGACGGTCCTGACCGCCGGCGTCCGTTCCG
The DNA here is from genome assembly GCF_044376735.1 of Gemmatimonas sp. Classification (GTDB taxonomy): domain Bacteria; phylum Gemmatimonadota; class Gemmatimonadetes; order Gemmatimonadales; family Gemmatimonadaceae; genus Gemmatimonas. The sequence continues at coordinate 43,170 of NZ_JBILKJ010000004.1, read as the reverse complement.
GACGCGTCGGCGGCGCTCCGCGCGAACCGACGACGGAGAACGAGGGGCAGAGCTTCACGTCGCACCTGGCCGTGGTGGACGGCGACGGCAGCGCCGTGTCGGCCACCACGACCGTTGGCGTACTCTTCGGCTCGGGCGTGTACACCGACGGCTTCTTCCTGAACTCGGCCGGCAACAACTTCGACGCCAAGACGCGTGGCACGAACCGCTACGCCAATTCCACGATGTCACCGACGCTCATTCTCGACGGGACCACGGTGCGTCTCGTGGTCGGCGCCGCCGGCTCGCAGTACATCCAGCCGGCGATCACGCAGGTCACGATTCGGATGCTCGCGTTTGGCGAAGACCCGGCGGTCGCCCTCTCGGCGCCGCGCATCCACGCCAGCGACAACACGAAAGAAGTGGAAGTGGAGCCGGGGTTTTCCACGAGCGTGTATCAGGCACTCGTCACGCGCGGCTACTCGCCGGCCAGCCGCGTACGCGACATCAGCTTTGGTGGCGTGCACGCGATCTTCGTGCGCAAAGACGGCAAGCGGATCGGCGTGGCCGACCCGCGGCGCGACGGGACCGCGGCCGGCTGGTAGCGCCGCGATAGGCCCAAGGGTCAGCGCCTTGTGCAAAAGTTAGGTGCACCTAAATTGTAGGTATGGCTGCGACGAATACCAACTCGGGTGTCACCACGGACCACGAGGCGAGCCTCACGGCGTCCCCCACCCCGGAGCCCGGCTGGCGTCGGGCGCGCTTGGCGCCCTCGTTGGCCGAAGTACACCGCTCCGTCGACGTGAACGGCGCCACGTGGTTCCGGAAAATGGTGGCCTTTGCCGGCCCGGGTTATCTGGTGGCCGTGGGGTACATGGACCCGGGCAACTGGGCGACCGATCTCGCCGGGGGCTCCCGATTCGGCTACACGCTGCTATCGGTCATCCTGCTGTCGAACCTGATGGCGGTACTGCTGCAGGGACTGGCCTCCAAGCTCGGGATCGTCACCGGTCGCGACCTCGCCCAGGCCTGTCGCGATCACTATTCGCGAACCGTCGCCTTCGCCTTGTGGGTGATGTGCGAGATCGCCATCGCTGCCTGTGATCTGGCCGAGGTGATCGGCACCGCCATCGCGCTCAATCTGCTCTTCGGAATCACGCTCCCGGTGGGCATCGCGATCACGGCGGTCGACGTGTTGATCGTCCTGTATTTGCAGAACAAGGGCTTCCGCATGCTGGAAGCGCTCGTGATCGCGCTGATTGCGGTGGTGGGCGGATGCTTCCTCTTCGAGCTGTTCATCGCGAAGCCGGACCTGGGCGCCGTGGCGCGGGGATTCATCCCGACGTCGCAGATCTTCACCAACCCGGAGATGCTGTACATCGCGATCGGCATCCTCGGCGCCACCGTGATGCCGCACAACCTGTACCTGCACTCCTCGATCGTGCAGACGCGCAAGTACGAGGAGACCGCGGAAGGCAAGCGTGAGGCGGTGCGGTTTGCCTTCCTCGACTCCACCATCGCGCTCAGCTTCGCGCTCTTCATCAACGCGGCCATTCTGATCGTGGCGGCCGCGACGTTCCACACCAGCGGGAACACCGACGTCGCCGAGATTCAGGACGCCTACAAGCTGCTCACGCCGCTGTTGGGGGTCACGGGAGCGAGCGCCGTGTTCGCGTTGGCCTTGCTGGCCTCCGGGCAGAATTCCACGCTGACCGGCACGCTGGCCGGGCAGATCGTGATGGAAGGATTTCTCAATCTCCGGATCCGTCCGTGGCTGCGCCGGCTGCTCACGCGGGCGATCGCCATCGTGCCGGCGGCGATCGTGGCGGTACTTTACGGGGAGAGCGGCACCGCCAAGCTGCTGATCTTCAGTCAGGTCATTCTCTCGCTGCAGCTGTCGTTCGCCGTGTTCCCGCTGGTGCGCTTCACTTCCGACCGCGAAAAGATGGGTGAGTTCGTGAACTCGATGGGGCTGCGCATCGCGGCGTACGTCGTGGCTGGGGTGATCGCCTCCTTGAATTGCTGGTTGCTGGTCCAAACCATTCGCGGGTGGATCGCCTGATGTATCGACGCATTCTCGTACCGCTCGAGCACTCCGCGTACGACCAGGTCATCCTCGCGCATGTGCGGCAGCTGGCGCAGCTCTGCACGTCCTCCCTCGTGCTGATTCACGTCGCCGACGGCTGGGCGGCGCGCAACCAGCGCTCGCTCAAGCTGCGGGAATCGGAAGAGATGCGGCTGGATCGCGAGTACATCGAAGCCTGCTGCGCCTCGCTGCGCGAGGACGGCTTCGAGACGGAGTCCATTCTTGCCGGCGGTGATCCGGCTGGCGAGATCGTGGCAGCCGCCGATCGCGAGCAGTGCGACCTGATCGCGATGGCGGTGCACGGCCACAAGGGTATCCAGGACGTGATCTACGGCACGACGGCCAACAGCGTGCGCCACCGCACCATGGTGCCCGTGCTCATGGTCCGGGGGCCCGTTGGGGGTCCCGCTCGCGTCGTCGCGCGCTGATCGTCGGTCGTGAACGCGCCCGACGCTGCTTCGTCCACGGCGGTTTCGCCGCCGGCACTTACTGAGCCGGTTGAGGACTACCTCAAGGCCATCTACGAGCTGGAGAGCCGGTTCGGCGCCGCCGCCACCAGTGATCTGGCCAACGCGCTCGACGTGGCGCCAGCGTCGGTGACCGGGATGGTGCGTCGGCTGGCCACGCAGGGCTACCTCGATCACGTGCCGTACCGCGGCGTGCAACTCACGCCGCGTGGACGGCAGGCTGCGCTTCGTACAATTCGGCGTCATCGCATCCTGGAGTCGTATCTCACCGGGGTGCTGGGGTACCCCTGGGATCGGGTGCACGACGAAGCAGAGCGCCTCGAGCACGCCGCGTCCGACGATCTCATCGAGCGCATGGCGGCGGCGCTGGGGCATCCCACCGCCGATCCGCATGGGGCGCCGATCCCAACCGTCGACGGCATCGTGGTCGAGCAGCCGCATCGCACCCTCGGCGAGTTGCCGGTGGGGGAAACGGCGCGCATGCTGCGCGTGAGCGACAAGAATCCGTCACTGTTGCGGTATCTCGCGGAGATCGCCCTGCAGCCAGGCGCCGAGGTCACGATGGTGTCGCGCGCGCCCTTCGATGGGCCGCTCACCTTGCGCATCGGCACGAACGAACCGGTGGTGGGACCCAATCTGGCCGCTCAGGTATTGGTAGAAGCGATGCCCTCTTCTGGTCCACGCTCTGCAAATGCTCCTGCCTCTTCTGGTTCACGTCCGTCCGCTGCCGCACCCAAGTCGAAGTCGCGCAAGTCGCCTCCGCGGTGAGCTGTCGCCGGTGAGCGTTCGCCGGTGAGCTTGGTGTTCCGGGTCGTCATCGCGGTCATAGCGGTCGCCTCCGCCGTGACACCGATGCGCGCGCAACGCGGCATCGCCGTCGACGCGCGCATGGCCGAGGATCTCGGCCTGACGGTCGGCACGCGGGTCCGCATCTCGGCACGCCCCGGCGAGCCGGGGGACAGCGCCACGATCGCCGCGATCTACGAGCGCAAGGCCGATCCGGCCGAGGTGGCGCGTCGCGAGTACCGGGTGCGACTGCACCTCGATCAGCTGCAGCAGTTGCTGGCCCTCGACGATCGGGTGGACCGCTTCGCCGTCGGCACACGCGCCGGCCAGTCGATCGACTCAGCCTTGGTGCGCATCAACCATGTCGCCTTCGGATTCCGCGCGCACAAGTCGCGCGACGTGGCGGTGCAGAGCTCGCGCACCTTTCGCGTGGTCGAGCGATTTCACACGGCCATCGGGATCATCACCGTGGTGGCCAGTGCGGTGTTCCTGCTCTGTCTGCTGCTGCTCAGCGTGGAAGAGCGCCGACGGGACATCGCGGCGCTCCGGCTGATGGGCATCTCCCGCGCTACGGTGGTGCGTGCCATCGTGATCGAGGCCGCCATCGTATCGCTCATCGGGAGTCTGCTGGGTGCCGGCATCGGGTGGATCGCCTCATTGCTCGTGAACGCGCACTTCCAGCAGCTGTATCGCACGCCGCTGGTGTTCGCGCTGCTCACGCCACAGATCTTCGCGTTCGCGACGGGGCTGTCGCTGATCCTTGGTATCGGCTCAGGGGCTGCCGCTGGCTGGCGATTGGTGAAGTCGTCGCCGCTGTCGCTGATGGGGCGCTGATCGATGCGATTCATGATGGCCGGGGCCACGCTGCGTCGACATCCGGCGCGCACCACGCTGGCCATGCTCGGCATCGCCGTCGCGGCGGCGTTGCTGCTGGACATGGTGATGCTGGCCACCGGTATGAGCGAGTCATTCCGTTCGCTGCTGCTCACGCGCGGCTATCAGCTGCGCGTGTCGCCCAAGGGTACGTTGCCCTTCGACAGCGAAGCCACCATCGATGGTGCCGGCGCGATCGTGCGGGCCCTGCGCGCCAATCCCGATGTGAAGGCGGTCAGCCCCACGCTGGGCGCCACGCTCACCATCGACGACAGCCGGATTCCGTCGGCGTTCGCGCTCGGGCTCGAACGTGACGTGCAGGGGGACTACACGCTGGAAGCCGGCACCGACGTCACCCCCACCGATTCGGTGGCCGATGGCGGAACGCTGGCGCCGCTGCCACGGATCGTGGTCAGTCAGACCTTTCTCACCCGCGCCGGCCACGCGATTGGTGACACGCTCACGATCTCGTCGGGGCTCGATGCGCAGTTGCGCACCGCCGCACGTTCCAGCCGTGTGGTCATCGGCGGCATCGGGCGTTTCATCTACGTACCCGGTGAGACGCCGGTCCTGGCGCTCGATCTGGCGCTGCTGCGGCAGCTGCTTGGCCCGAGCTTTCGCGACCGCATGTCGCTGGCGATGGCCGAGTCGCGTCGCGGCGATTCCGCCTCGGTGGAGGCGGTGCGCGCATGGATTGCCACCACGCAGCCCCGCGTCACGGCGATCTCCACGGAAACAGCGATCCGTCAGGTGGAGGAACGGCTCTCCTATTTCCGACAGTTGGCGTTCGTGCTCGGCGCCATCAGCCTCGGTATCGGCTTCCTGCTGGTTGCCACGCTCGTCACGTTGTCGGTGAACGAACGACGTGGTGAGATCGCCGTGCTGCGGGCCATCGGTACGCAGCGCATCGGTGTGCTGCACCAGGTGTTCCTGGAAGGGCTGCTGTTGACCAGCGCCGGCATTGTTGGTGGCCTCGCGCTGGGCTTGGTCACGGCCGAATGGCTGAACGGCATTCTGCGCGACTTCCCGGGACTGCCCTCGGCGTTCGACTTCTTCGTGTGGAGCCCGGACGCCGGATGGCGCGCGCTGGTGTTGTTGCTCACCTCAGGAACGCTGGCCGGACTGCTGCCAGCATGGCGCGCCGCCTCCATCCCCATCGCTCGCGCCTTGCGCGAGGAAGCCATTGGATAACGTGACTGCACCTCGGGCTGACGTTGGTGTCTCTCCCGGATCGAGCCGCGACGCCGTGATCGCCTGCGAGCAGGTCGTGCGCAGCTACCCCATGGGTAGCGCGATCGTGCAGGCGGTGCGCGGTATCGATCTCACCATCGCGCGCGGCGAGTTTGCGGCCATCACCGGGCCGTCCGGGTGCGGTAAGAGCACGCTGCTGCATCTGCTCGGCGCCGTGGACGTCCCCACCACGGGTCGCGTGCTGGTGAACGGACGCGACACCGCCTCGCTGTCCGATCGTGAGGCCACCGATTTCCGCTTGCGGCACATCGGGTTCGTGTTTCAGCGGTTCTATCTCATGCCCACCCTGTCGGCTTCGGAGAACGTCGAACTCCCGCTCGCCGAAGCGGGCATGGACAAGCGCGTGCGCAAGGCCAGAGCCCGTGAGCTGCTGGGTTACGTCGGTCTTGGCGATCGGCTCGATCACCGCCCTACGCAGCTGTCGGGCGGTGAGCAGCAGCGCGTTGCCATCGCGCGCGCGCTGTCGAACGAGCCGGCCTTGCTCTTGGCCGACGAACCCACCGGTGAACTCGATGCCGAAACGGGTGTGCGGCTGTTGGAGCTGTTCGGGCAATTGCATCGCGATGGACGCACGCTGGTGTTCGTGACGCACGATGCCGTCGTGGCGCAGGCTGCGCAGCGGGTGATCCGCTTGCATGATGGCCGCGTGGCCTCGGATTCCTCGCGCGATACCCGGAGTGGTGCGTGAGCACCAACGCCGGCGCGATCCGGTTGGCCATGGCACAACTGCTGGCGTGGCGCTCGGTGTCGTCTCGGCCACTTCGCGCGCTGCTGCTGTGCGGCGGCTTCGGTGTTGGCGTGGGCGTGATGATCGTGCTGCTGGCGGTGGGTGAAGCCATGGTGCGGCAGGCGAGCCAGGAGCGCTTGGTGGGTGGCGGTACGATCACAGTGTTGCCCGAGGGCATCGATATCGAGGTGCTCACAACTGGTGGCCTGGGCGGCTTGTTCTTCTCGGTGCCCAATGCGCGATTCGTGCACCGCCAAGTGCTGAATGCGCCGAGGCTCAGCGATGTGGTGACCGTGGCGGCTCCGCAACTCGAGGGCAAGCTGCTGTACGTCACCACCGCCGATGGCGTCGAACATCCCGTGCGGGCCAGCGGCGAGATTCCGTCGGCTACGCGCACGCTCGGCGCACTGCCCACCGTGGTACGCGGTGCATGGGACGATGACGACGGCGATCGCCGATGGATGACACCGACGCCGGCCGAGCTTCGCCACGATATCGATCACTTCCACCTGCCGAGCGCGGAGATGGCGAATCGTCAATCGTGGGGCGAGTGGCACTACTTCAACGTGATCTCCCCCGACGCGAATCGCTGGGCCTTCGTGTCGTTCATCGTGGGCGGCGATGTGACGGGCGACCAATGGGGCGGGCAGGTGCTCGTCACGTTGCACGAGCGCGGCCGTGCCCCGCGCCGCTTCAGCCGCACGATTGCGAAGGAGCTGGTGCGCTTCTCCACACGCGATGCGAATCTCACGATCGGCCGCGACAGTGTGCGCGTGCTGCCCGACGGGCGGTACGCCGTTCGTGCCGACGTGCGCGAAGAAGGGACCGGCACACCGCTCACGCTCGACCTGGTCGTATCGCCCGCGCCGCGGGTGGACTTCCCCGGGGCCACGCTGGTGAGCGGCGACTTCACGTCGGGGTATGCCGTGCCCGCGTTGCGCGCCGACGCCTCGGGGTCGCTGTGTGTGGCCCGCGTGTGCGAGCAGTTCGACGGCGCGCAGGCGTATCACGATCACAACTGGGGGGGATGGCGCGGCGTTACCTGGGAATGGGGATCCGCCCGCGCCGGCGAGTACACGTTGTTGTATGGCCGCGTTACGCCGGAAGACTCGGCGAGTGCCACGGCCGGCGGGAACGCGCCGCTGTTCGTCTATGTCGCCGACGCGCAGGGTTTTCTGGCGCTCTTCCGGCCGCGCGTGATTCGCTACGACGATGCGCGCGTTGTCCGAACGGCTCAGGGCGTGCTGCAGGTACCCGCGACGGCGGAACTGCTCGACGTGCGCGGCGACGATTCACTGCGGCTCACGCTGACCGTCGATGATGCGGTGGCCACCGATACGCGGATCGGGTTGGTGGACCGGGGTGACAGTGAGGCGGCGCGGGCGCTGCGCGCGCCGTGGTTTGTGCAGATGGCCGGTGAGGCGCGGCTCGAAGGCCGCGTCCGCGGTCGCGTCCTCAGCGGGCGTGGACGCGGCTTCTTCGAGACCTATCGATGACGGCGCGCCCGCGGCGCTGGCCGGCGGCGAGCACGTGAGCGCACGGCTGCGGTTGGGTACGCAAGGCTGGAACTATCCGGCGTGGGTGGGGCCGTTCTATACCGACGGGACGCGTCCGATCGATTTTCTCCGCACCTTCACGCGCGCCTTCGACGCCGTGGAGATCGACTCCACGTTCTACGCGATCCCGCCGGTGAGTACGGTGCGCGGCTGGGCTTCCCGCACACCGCCCGAGTTCACCTTCACCTGCAAGCTCCCGCAGGAAATCACGCATGAGCGCCGCTTCGTGGATGCGGTCGATGTGTTGCACGCCTTCACCGATCGTATGCGCGAGCTGGGGCCGCGGCTCGGACCCATCCTGATTCAATGCGGCCCTGATTTCTCGCCCGCGGAAATCGATGCCTTCGCCGCCTTTCTGCCGGCGCTGCCAACCGATCTTCGGTTCGCGGTGGAATTCCGTCAGGCTTCCTGGGTACGCAAGCGGACGTTGGCCCTGCTCAAGCGCCACGGCGTGGCCCTGGCGCTCAGCGATGGCCGATGGATTCCACGGGAATGGCTGCTCAAGCTGTGTGAGCAGCCGACGGCCGATTTCGCCTACCTGCGCTGGATGGGTCCCGACCGGGCGATCGTCGACTATTCGCGGCTGCAGGTGGACCGAAGTGCCGAGCTCGACGCTTGGAGCCGCATGATTCCGGTGCTGCAGGCGCAGGTGCGGGACGTGTTCGGATTCGTGAACAACCATTTCGCCGGACACGGACCGGCCTCGGTGCGCATGTTGCAGGAGCGGCTCGGCGTGCCGCCCGTGGACCCGCGGGTGATCGGGGATCAGCCCTCGTTCTTCTGACCTGTACCACCTTGGGGGATATACTTCACCCATGACTGTGCCGACTGCATCAGCCGACGCCGCGCTGCGGCTCGTTCTCGGCGAATCCGCCTTCCCGCACGACCTGCTGGGTGCGCATCCGTTCTCCCTCGATGGAGTGGACGGGGTGGTGATTCGCGCGTTCCAGCCCGATGCGGCGTCGATCGCCGTGGTGCTCGGTGAGCAGCGCTGGCCGATGACGCGCGATGAGCACGGGGTGTTCGCGTTGTTCCTGAGCGATCGGGCGGTCCCGTTGCCGTATCGCCTCGAGATCACCTTCGATGATGGACGCGTGGTGCGGCGCGACGATCCATACCGCTTTCCGCCCACGCTCGGCGAGATGGATCTCCATCTCTTCAATGAGGGTCGTCATCTGCGCCTGTGGGAGAAGCTGGGGGCGCACGTCTGCGAGATCGACGGGGTGGCTGGCACGTCGTTCGCGGTGTGGGCGCCGAACGCCACCCGGGTGGCCGTGATCGGCGCCTTCAACGGCTGGGATGGACGTGCGCATCCCATGCGTCGGCTCGGCGCCAGCGGCGTGTTCGAACTGTTCGTGCCCGGTGTGGGGGCGGACGCGCTGTATAAGTTCGAGATCCGGTCGCCCAGTGGAGCGCTGCGCGTGAAGACGGATCCGTACGCGTTCAAGATGGAGCCTGGCCCAGGGCACGCCTCCATCGTGCAGGCACGCGGCACGTTCGACTGGACGGACGGCGCTTGGCTGGCCCGGCGCGCGGACGCTGATCCCCTGCGCGAACCGATGCTCGTGTACGAGGTGCACCTGGCATCGTGGATGCGGGGTGAACACAATCGCCTGCTGACATATCGCGAACTCGCGCCACGACTGGCTGAGCATGTGAAGCGCATGGGGTTCACGCACGTCGAGCTGCTGCCTGTGCTCGAGCATCCGTTCGGCGGCTCGTGGGGATACCAAGTGGGCGGCTACTTCGCGCCCACCTCGCGACACGGCGCACCCGATGACTTCCGCGCGTTCGTGGACACGATGCACGAGGAGGGGATCGGGGTCCTGCTGGATTGGGTCCCGGCGCATTTCCCGAAGGACGATTGGGCCTTACGCCGCTTCGACGGCACGGCCTGCTACGAGCACGAGGATCCGCGGCTCGGCGATCACCCCGAGTGGGGCACGCACATCTTCAACTATGCGCGCCCCGAAGTCCGCAACTTCCTGCTGGCCAACGCGCTCTACTGGATCGAGGCGTTTCACATCGATGGACTGCGGGTCGATGCGGTAGCCTCGATGCTGTATCTCGACTACGGACGCGAAGCGGGACAGTGGCTTCGCAACCGTTTCGGCGGGCGCGAGAATCTCGACGCCGTGTCGTTCCTCAAGCAGCTCAATCACGCGGTCCATTCGTTACACCCCGGCGTCATCACGGTGGCCGAGGAGAGCACGTCGTGGCCGAAGGTCACGCACCCTGTCAGCGAGGGAGGACTGGGCTTCACGCTGAAGTGGAACATGGGGTGGATGCACGACACGCTCGACTACTTCAAGATCGATCCCTTCTTCCGCAAGGGAGCGCACGACAAGCTTACGTTCGCCATGATGTACGAGTACAGCGAACGATTCATGAATCCGCTGTCGCACGATGAAGTCGTGCACCTCAAGCAATCGTTGCTGGAAAAGATGCCCGGCGATGTGTGGCAGCGCTTCGCCAATCTGCGCGCGCTCATCGGCTACTCGGTCACGCGCCCCGGTAAGTCGCTGTTCTTCATGGGCACGGAGCTCGCGTCGCATCATGAGTGGAATCACGACGTCAGTCTCGAGTGGCACCTGATGGGCGACGCCCGTCGGCAGGGGCTGATGGCGTTCATGGAGTCGCTCGGCGCCCTGTACCGTCAGCATTCCTGCTTCTGGCGGCGCGACCACGAGCCCTCGGGCTTCGGTTGGATCGACGTGTCCGACAAGGAGCAGTCGGTGCTGTCGTACGCGCGGTACGATGGGTCCACGCATGCGATGGTGCTGCTCAACCTCACGCCGGTGCCGCGCGACGCGTATCGGCTGGGCGCGCCGGCGATGGGTACATATCACGTCGTGCTCAACTCCGACGCGACCGCGTTCGGCGGCAGCGGGTACGCGGTGGCCGACGTCGTCGAGGCGGAGGCAGTGCCGTATCACGGCTTCCCCCAGTCGGTCACGGTGTCGTTACCTCCGCTGAGCATGATGGTGCTGTTGCCGGCCGAGCCGGGGGACGCGCGAGCGGTGGTCGAGGTGGTGTCCGAGCGCGTGGCGCGTGATACGCCGCCGCTCGGCTCGCGTACACGCGGGACCGAGCCGGCGAAGGCCGCGAAGGCCCCGAAGGCCCCGAAGGCCCCGAAGGCGCCGAAGGTCCCGAAGGTGCCGAAGGTGCCGAAGGTGCCGAAGGTGCCGAAGGCGCCGAAGGTCCCGAAGGCGCCGAAGGTCCCGAAGGTCGTGGAGCAGTCGAGGGTCGTGGAGCAGCCGAAGGTGCCGAAGGCCCCGGTGACGCCGAAGGCCCCGGTGACGCCCAAGGCCCCGAAGGTCGTGGAGAAGCCGAAGGCTCCGAAGGCGCCGAAGGCCCCGTCGTCGAACGCCACATGAGTGGTCTCCGCAGCAAAACGCTGGCGTTCGGTGTGCTCACGGTGCTCGCGGCGGCCGTCTGCATTCGGCTCGGCATTTGGCAGCTCGACCGGCTCGCCCAGCGGCGTGCGCAGAACGCGATCGTGCTGGCGCGCGGCACGATGCCGGTGGTAAGCGTCGCCCGCCTGCAGGGCGTCGATACCTCCAGCTCGCATTGGCGTCGTGTGCACATCCGCGGCGTGGCCGACTACGCCAGCGAAGTCGTTCACGCCACCCGCTCGCAGGCCGGGTCGCCGGGCGTGCACCTGCTGACGCCCGTGCGGCCGCTCGATGGGGCGTGGGGCGATACCGCGGTGCTGGTCCTGCGCGGCTTCGTCTATTCGCCCGATGGACGCACCTTCGACCGCGACAAGGCGCGCGAGTCCGACACGCTCGATCTCGATGCGCTCGTGATCGCGTTCCCCGCGCCCACGCCAGGCAAGGTGCAAATGCAGACGGCCACGCGCGCCGTTCGCTTACTTGATCGCGATACTATCGCGACACTGACAGGCCACCCATTGGCGCCCTTCCTGTTGCTGGCGCTGGGAGACACGGCCATGTACGACATCGCAAAGGCCGCGCGGGTTCCGCCGCCGAGTCCGTCGGAAGGACCGCACCAGTCGTACGCCATGCAGTGGTTCGGCTTTGCGACGGTATTCCTGGTGGGCTTCGTCGCGTTCACCTGGGGGCCGGGGCGCCGGACCGGCGGCACCTCGTGGGGCGACGATTCGGACCGCGACTTGGGTGGTCTCGGCAATGCCCAGCGTGAGAACTCGGCGCCCCCGCCCAACGACTGAGCGAACTCGGCTGTACACGCCCTGCCACGACTGTTGTGGCGGGGATGCCACAACTGCCGTCCGGTGTGGCGATCGTGCCATGCCGGGCTCGATGGACGGTGAGCGTGGCACCGTTACACCACCGGCATCCGCATCACGAGAATTCACAAGCCGCCGTTACGGAATCTCCTCTGCGGCGATGGCGGCAACACGACGCGGCGTTAGGCGCATCACAAAGCTGCTCTTTTAGGAAAGCGGGCACAGCCGTTGCACTCGCTGTCGTGCACGCCGGTCATGTGGTCCGGCTCTCACGAGGTGGAGACGGCATGCGGACGCGGGGCTGGGCGAAGAGTAGCGCGATCATGGCAGTCGTCGGCGCCGCCGTGGTGCTCGGCGCGCCGTCGGCCGCTGCGCAGTCCACCGCCTGTCCCAGCGTCACCTCGGCCGGTCGGCTTGGCAGCCACGTGGCGCTGAGCGCCCTCGCCATCGGTCTCGAGTATCAGTCCATGGCGCGCACCACCGCGTGGCGGATGGCCGACGAGCGCGCCCCGATGGCGATCGTGGCCGATCCGAGTTCGCACCTGCATGCCCTCGGTTCCTATCACCTGGCGCGCACGTCGGTGCGTGCCACCTGCGCTGATCGGGACAGCCGTGTGCGGGCTGCGTGGCACGGTGCCCGCGTCGCGCTGGCCATCGGTGCCATGAAGGAAGTGACCGACGGCTACTACAACGGATTCAGCGTCGTCGATCTCGGCGTGGATGCCATGGGCGTCGGCTATGCGGTGGCGCAGGCGTATCTCCCCGTGCTCGAGAAGATCACGCCGTCGTTCTCGATGGCGCCGCGGGCCTTCCAGACCACCCGCGGACCGCATGGCGCGCTGGTGGCGTATGCCCACCAGACCCTTTGGTTGTCGGCCAGTGTGCACGACCTGCTGCCATCTACGGCGGCGAAAGCGTGGCCGGCGCCGGTGCGTCTGTCGGTCGGACGCCGCGCCTTCGGTGGCACGACGCCGAGCGAATACGTCGTCGGGCTCGATCTGGATGCGGCGCGCCTGCCGGGCAACCATCCGGCGTGGGTGCGTGTGAAGAACTTCCTGCACTCGGCGCGATTGCCCGGTCCCGCGCTCGTGTTCAGCGGCAACGGCACCAAGTCGTTCGGCCTGTACTGGTAAACGGCGTTCCCCCGCGCTTCAGCGGGGTGGCGGTATCACGCGGCGGCGCTGGTCAGTTCCGTTCGTCCGGCCTCGGCACACGACTGCACCACGTCGATGACCCGATGCTGCTGCGCAAGCGTGAGTGAGGAGCCACTCGGCAGGCACAATCCCGTCGCGAAGAGCGCATCCGACACTGAGCCGCCGATCACGCGACATCCGGCGAACACCGGTTGCTGATGCATCGGCTTCCACACCGGCCGCGCCTCGATCTGCTGCGCCTCGAGCGCCACGCGCACGGTCTCATGGTCGACGCCGAACTGCGCGGCGTCGATGGTGAGTGTGGTGAGCCAGCGCGTGGAGCGCATACCGCTACGCCCGTAGGAGGCCTCCGGCATGAGGGTCAGCCCCGGCAGCGCGCCGATACTCGCGTCGTAGCGCGCGAACACCGCGCGCCGTGCGGCGACGCGTGATTCGAGTTGCTCCAGCTGCCCGCGGCCGATTCCAGCCAGCACATTGCTGAGTCGATAGTTGTACCCCACGTGACGGTGCTCGTAGTGTGGCACCGGTTCGCGCGCCTGCGTGGCCAGCGTGCGCACGCGCTGCGCAACCTGCGCGTGCGGAGTGACCAGCATGCCGCCACCCGACGTGGTGATGATCTTGTTGCCGTTGAACGAGTAGAAGCCGATATCGCCGAACGTGCCGGCCGCGCGACCATCGTAGGTCGCACCCAGCGCCTCGGCGGCGTCTTCGATCAGCAACACACCGTGCATCGCGCAGGCCTCGGCGATCGGTTTCACGTCGGCGCACTGCCCGTAGAGATGCACGAGCACAACGGCACGCGGCAGCGCATTGCGTCGCGCAGCGTCGTGCAACGCGTCCACGAAGAGCGCCGGGTCCATGTTCCACGAGCTATGGTCCGCATCGACGAACACCGGCACCGCGCCTACGTAACGCAGCGGAAACACCGAGGCGGCGAAGGTCAGCGTGCTCACCCACACCTCGTCGCCGGCCCCGATGCCGAGGGCCTCGAGCGCCAGATGCAGCGCTGCCGTGCCGGAGCTCAGGGCCACCGCGTTCGGGGCGCCGGTGTACGCGCACAGCTCGTGCTCGAAGGCGTCCACGTGCGGCCCGAGGGGCGCAATCCAGTTCGTCCGGAAGGCCTCGAGCACCAACTGTTCCTCACGCTCGCCAAGGTGCGGCGGCGAGAGATAGATACGCTCATGCATGATCGTCATGGTGCCATCCCGATGGACGTTCTTTGATCACTCTGGCCGGTACACCGACCGCCGTCACGTTCGCCGGCAGATCGCGGCACACTACCGCCCCGGCCCCCACAATGCTCCACGCACCGATCGACACGCCCTGTACAAGCTGACTGCCGGTGCCGATATCCGCGCCATCTCCCACCGTCACGTTGCCGCTCACGTTCACGCCAGGGGCCAGCGTGCTGTAATGACCGAGCACGTCGTCGTGGGTGATGGTGCAGCCGTGGTTAATCATGCAGAAGGCACCGACGCGAATGTCGACAGTGATGACCGTCGCCGTGCACACGATCGTGCCCTCGCCAAGCGACACGCGACGTCCCATCGAGACGGTCGGATGCACGAGGATCGGGAAAGAAACCAGTGGTCCACGGACCCGCTCCACCAGCCGGTGCTTCAGCGCGGGACTGCCCACGCCGAGGGCGACCGCCAGCGGTGTCGTGCGCGCGCGCACCCACTCACTGCCGCCAAGAACCGGCAGATCGCCGACGATCCGGCCGTGCGACGCCACCTCGTCCGAGAGGAAGCCGAGCACCGACCACTGGGGCTCTCGCGCGTTGATGTCGGCCAAGAGCTGCGCCACCTCGCGGCCGGCACCGCCCGCGCCGTAGATCACGATGTCGCGCATCAGCCGTTCCCCTGAAAAACCGGCATTGTGGCATCACCCTGTGCACTGACGCCGGTGCGGCGCAGCACGAGGGCAAGCGTACGCAGCAGAATCCGCAGGTCGAGTCGGAGCGACCGATGTTCCACGTACCAGACGTCGAGACGGAACCGCTCCTCCCACGACAGCGCATTACGTCCGTTCACCTGCGCCCATCCGGTCACCCCGGGGCGTACCTCGTGGCGACGGGCCTGTTCGGGGGTGTACCGATCGAGATACTCCATGAGCAGCGGGCGTGGGCCAACGAGCGACATGTCGCCGCGCACCACGTTCCAGAGCTCCGGCAATTCATCGAGACTCGTGGAGCGAAGCAGGGTGCCGAACGGGGTGAGTCGATCGGCATCGGGCAACGGACGCCCATCGCGCCCGAGCGCATCGCGCATGGTGCGGAACTTCACCATCGTGAATGGGCGACCGTGCAGTCCCGGACGTTGCTGCCGGAACAGCACGGGGCCTCCCAGGTTCACGCGCACCGCGATGGCCACGAGGAGCAGCACCGGCGCCGCGAGCACGAGGGCCGTGGCCGCGAGGCCGATATCGAGACCGCGCTTGATCATCATGCCGCCCGTCCTCGAGGGGTTCGGGTGGTAAGCGCGTCGGCATCGACGCGCTCGGCGGTTGCTTGAGCGGTCGACGGAGCGGCGCCCCGCAGGGCAGCGTGGTAGAGCGCATCGTGCCGCGCCAGCAGATGGGACAGCGCCGCCTCGCGATCGATCCACGCGGCGGCACGCTCGGCGCGCGCGCGCGCGTCCAACGGTCGTTGCAGCAGATCGGCGAGCGCGTTGGCGAGCGCCACGACATCGCCGGTGGGGTAGCTCGTGCCGCGTCCTTGCGCCACCAGATCGCGAGAGCCGCGGGCATCCGAAGCGATGACGGGCACCTGCATGGCCATCGCCTCGAGGATGCAGCGCGGCAGCCCCTCGCGCTGCGACGGCAGCAACAGGGCATCCGCGCTGGCCACGATGGCGGCCACGTCACGACGATGGCCGAGAAACCGCACGTGCTGCGCCACACCACGTGCCAAGGCCAGCGCCTCGATGGTCGTCCGACGCGGGCCGTCGCCGAGGAACAGGACCGTCGGCACCACCGTCGTCCGCGTCGCGAGGAGCGCGAGCGCCTCGATCACGTCGACCTGGCGCTTGTTGCGGTTGAACTCCGCGACCACGGCGATCAGCGGCTGATCGGCGTCGAAGCCCATCGCCTGTCGCGTGGCGCGCCGATCGACGGCGGAGGCGACCCGATAGTGACTGGTGTCGACGCCGATGCCGGGGTGATGCACGACCCGGCCGTTTGGGGCCAGACGAGCCCGCGTGGCGAGCGCGAAGTCATCGGCGTTGATCACCACGAGGTAGTCGGTCCACGCGGCGGCCATGCGCTCCACGGCGCACACCAGAGCGTTCCGTACACGGTTGGCACCGGGATACGCGTGAAACCCGTGCGCCGTGTAAATCACTTGCGTGGTCGGCGCACGATGCCGCAGCGCGAATCGCGTGATCCACGCGGCGATCGGCGTGTGCACATGCACGAGATCATACCCGCCCGCGGTCACGATCGCGCGCACCTGCTGCGACGCGCGCCACAGGGCGCCAGCGGTACGCCACGCGGACATCCCGCTGCCCATGCGGCGCTGCCATGCGGCGTCGAAACGGCGATCATAGTGCGCCTCGAGCCCGGGGTGCGTGGTCGCACCCGCCGCCAGGGCGTCCACCTGCCAGCCTTGCGCGCGATAGTGATCGGCGTACGGCCGCAGAAACGCATCCAACGTGGCGCTGACGGTGGTCACGACCAGCATCCGTGGTGCCGACCGTGCTGTTGCCGGTGGTGCTGCGGTCGCGCCGGACGACGCACGCCCGTGCGCCGCCATCCAGACGGCTTCGTAGGCGTCACACTCCCGTGGCACCGCGTAGTGCGCCCGAATGCGCGCCGTCGCCGCGCGCCCGTATGCGTCGCGCCGCGACGTGTCGTGCACGAGGCGGAGCGCCGCCTCGGCCAGCGCGACCACATCGCCGACCGGCGCCACTTCACCGGTTGATCCAACGAGGTGCGCCGCATCACCGACGTCGGTGACCACGCAGGGCACGCCGCAGGCCATCGCTTCGGCCACGGCGTTGGGGCTGCCTTCGCTGCGCGACGTGAGCATCACGATGTCACAGGCGTTGTAGATCGCCGGCATATCGCGCCGCTCCCCGCAGCGCACGAGGCGGCCGGCCAGTGCCGGCACCTCGCGCTCCCGTTGCGCGATCGCCGCGTCGAGGGCGGTCGGCTCCATGGCCGTCCCGGCCTCGGTGCCCGTACCGACCAACAGGAAACGGATCGTCGCGTTCCGCTCGGCGAGATGCGCGGCGACGCGAAGAAACGTGTCGTGGTCCTTGAGCGGATCCACCCGAGCTGCCATGCCGACCACGACGGCATCGACCGGCACCCCAAGGGCCAGCCGCGTCGCGGCACGGCTTCCTCCATCTGGCGTGAAGCGTTCGGTATCGACCCCGTTCGGAATCACCACCGTGCGCGACGACGTGTAGCCGCGTGCCTCGTGTTGACGCGCCGAGCGTGACGCGTTGTAAATCACCGCGCGCGGGTGGTGCGAGGCGTGCGCCAGGAGCCGCACGAGCCAGCGCAGCCGCCGTGGCTCCGCCTGCCATGCATCGAGCGCGTGTCGCACGTTCCACACGACCGGCCACCGCTCGCGGCTCGTGATCGACAGCAGCGATGCCGCGAGATTGGCGTGATACATCCACCCCTGGAGGACGTCGGGACGCGCCTCACGCGCGATCGCCCGCAGGTCACGGAGCGCCTGCCACGACGCGTGCCCACGCGCGAGACCGATCGCCCACACGCGTACGCCCATCGCCTCCAATTCCGCGGCGCGAGTGCCACGCGTGGTGAGCGAGACGACCACGTGGCGCGACCGATCATCCGCACCGCGGATCACGCGGACGAGGCTCGCCTCCGCACCACCGGTTCCAAGACCGGTGATGATGTGCAGGACGCGGGGCGACGCAGCGGACATCGACATGCTGCCGGTCAGGCCGCGCGTGACGCGTCGTCGGAGCGGGACTTCGACATCAGTCGCCACGGTTGACGGAGGTCACCGGCGGCCTCAGCGGCCAACGTCTCCATTTCCGCCGACAGTCCCGGGTTCAGGACGGCCAGACGACGACGCCACTCACCGGCCAAGACGAGGCCGAGCAGCGCTGTGCCCGAGACGATCGCCGCGAAGAGCGCCTTCAGGACCAGGCGACGGCTATCCGGCAGCGCCGGACGGACCGGTGCCTCGACGATCGTGATCACCGGCAGATTCCGGCTCTCTTCGAGGCGCGCTTGCTCCAGCCCCTGCGCGAGTCCGGACACCACCTGTTGGCGCAGGCTCACTTCCCGTCGCAGTCGGTCTTCCTGCAGCACCAGCTGCGGCGCAGCGCTGAACACGCGGTTGCTGCGCAGGAAGTTCTCGAGCCGGTCTTCGGCGGCACGCAGTTCGCTGCGCGCCATCGACAGGCGCGCGTCGGTGAACACGCGTTCCTGCGACGCCTGCGACTGCTGCGCCAGAACATTGAGTCGATTCAACTCGACGAGGGCGCGGGCGGCTACCTGGCGGGCCAGCTCGGGGTCGTCGAGGCGCACGGCGAGACGAACCAGCCCGGTCTTGATTCCCACACTGGCGCTCACCATGGTGCGCAACTCGCGCAACGCGAACTCGGCGCGGCGTGCCGTATCGGCGACGCCGGGCACGAGGTGCGTGGCGAGATCGACCGTCCGACCACTGGCGTCCGAATAGCGCCCGCTCAACAGCTGCCGCATCATGCCGTCACCACGCAGTACGTCGGCGTAGAAGTCCGGTGACTGTCCCGACTGCGCAGTGGGCACGTTGACGCCGAACTGCGCGGCCAATCCCGCGAGGCGAGACATGCCGCCCCCCGGCGACTGTGCCACGAATGTCGCGTGGGATACCCACTGGCGATCGGCCAGCAGTCCAGCGCCCACAACGAGGGCGGCCGTGATCATCGGCAGGACGAGCAGGAGCCGACGCTTGCGAAGCGCCAGACGCAGCACGTCGAGCGCCGTGAGCGTGGCGTGTCGTGACATGCCCGGTGCGCTGCTGGCGACGACAGTGGAGGAAAGCGGTGTTGGTGTCATACGGTGTTCACCTGGAGCAGGGACTGCAATGCGGCAGCAGTGCGGGATGCCGCCGTGCCGAGACTGAAATGGGACGTGACATGACTACGGCTCTCCTGCGAGAGCGTGGCGGAACGACGCGCGAGGAGTCGGGACAACCCGACAGCGACGGCGTCGACCGAGCCGACCGGTGCCACTTCGCCGAAGTCGGCGACGATCTGCGCCGACGCGCCACAGTCCGTGACGACCGCCGGGACGCCGCAGGACATGGCCTCCGCGACGACGTTCGGGAACCCTTCGCGGCGTGAGGTCAGGGCGAGGACGTCGAAGGCCGGATACACCGTGCTGGTGTCCGCCTGACCGCCCACCAGGTGCACGCGGCTCGCGATGCCGAGCGACCGCGCGAGCTCCTCGAGCGCGGCGATCCGTTCGGGTTCGCCGTGGCCAACGCACACCAGATGGCAGCTGGCCTCGGGCGCGCAGGCGCGGGCGAACGCACGAAGCAGCAGTTCGTGATCCTTCACGGGATCGAGTCGACCCACGTGCCCCACGACCGTCGCATCGAACGGGATCGACCAGACGGCGCGCCAGTGCGCCCGCGCGGACGTCGAGGGCGCGAACCGCATCACATCGATGCCGTTGGGGACGACGACGCCAGCGGGCGCGTTGGGAACGAAGTCGAGATAGCTGTCGAGCCCCGCGCGACTGTTTGCGATCAGGAGATTCGCCCGCGGCGTAGCGTATCGGGCGAGTGTCCGGACAAGACGGGCCTTGCGCGCCACTGGCCGCACGTCGTAGTCGCTGGTGCGAAGCCCCAGCACGACGCGCGGACGCACCGCGGACGGCAGCTGCGAGGCCGCCGCCAACGCCAGCAGCCATTGCACTTCCAGAAAGGCGTAGATGACCTGCGCTTTGGACGTCGAGAGCAGCCGTGTCAGCCCCGGTACGGCCGTCACCGCGAGGCCGACGACGCGCGGAAGCACATGCACCACGAGCCCGTGCGACTCGGCCACGGCCCGCAGGGGGCCGTCGGCCAGCGCGATCAGCGTCACGGAATGGCCATGTCGCTGCAGCTCCGCCGCCAGGGCAATCGCCTGCGTTTCGGCGCCGCCGATTCCCAATCCACCCAGCAGCATCATTGCCCGGAGCGGCGTGGTGGCCAGCGGCCCAGTGGGGCCGGGTGTCCGTTCAGTCATGGTCGCGGTCATGGCGCGGACTCGGGATCGTCTCGCCCGGGTAGTGCGGTGATCAGCGCGAGACCGATGAGCACGAAGGTGTCGTCGGCCACGTTGTGCGAGAACACGCCCCAGAGCGCCACGAATGCCACGAAGGCCTGTGCGGCGGTGCGATGGATACCCGACCGGTGCTGCCGGTACCGCGACCATGCGAGCAACAGCAAGGCAGGCATCAGCAGCGCACCGAGGACGCCGTACTCGGCCAGGTGCCGCACGTAGATGTTGTGGGTGGACTCGGGCTCGTTCCACTCCACCGTGGCGCCCGTGCCGAAGCCCGTGAGCGGGCGCTCACCGAAGAGGTCGAGCGCATGCATCGCCAGGTTGGAGCGCGACGAGGCGCTGACGTCGGCGCTGAACTCTTCACGCGAGCCGATACCGAGCCGCTGACGCACGAAGCGATCGGCGCCGCCGCTGAGATAGCTCAACTCGCCGCTGGCCATCATGGTGCCCACGACCGATGCCACGAGCAGCAGGCCGCCGCCCGTCAGCAGCGACAGGCGCTTCACGCGCAGCTGACGCGAGGCAAGCAGCACCATGAGCACGAGGCCGAAGCACAGCAGGGCGCCGCGCGACAGCGTGAGAAACACACCGGCGCCGACCAGCAGCGCAAAGACCTCGCGCAGTCGCGCCGGCACGATGGGCAGGGCCAGCAAGAGGCCGCTCACGAGCGCGGCGCCGGCGATGTTCGGGTTCACGTAGAAGCTGGCCGATCGACCCAGTGCCATGCTGAACGTCATCGGGTGCGTGATCTCCCAGACGTTGATCGCCACCGTCACTATCGTAGACACGGCAATCGCCCGCCGCGTGATCGTTCGCGTGGCGGCGTCGGCCATCAACACGGAGAAGCCCACGAGCAGCATGGCCGACAGCGTGCGCGTTTGCGCCTCCTGGAGCGCGATCTCGCTCCCCGACGACCAGAGAAAGGCGAGCATGGCGAGACACGCGCCGGCCGCGCTCCAAATCTTGACGCCGGTGCTGCCCAGTCGGGTGGGTTCGAGCATCACCGCCGCGCCCGCGCAGCCGAGCACCACCAGCATGAAGGCCAGCGGTGGCAGCGGCAGCGCGCCGGTATTGAACGCCCAGGTGCTGAACCCCGAGAAGAGGAACGCGACGGCGACCAGCGCACCGATGCCGCGGGCGATCCGCGCCAGCGTCGACGTGCCGTCGATGGCGGCCGTGGGGATCATGGCGGCCGTCACGCGGCGTGCCTCCGGCTGGCGCGGAACACGTCATCCCACGCGCGCAGCATGCGCGCGGGTGCAAAGCGCTGCGTCGACGCGCGCGCCGATTCGCCGAGACGACTCCGGTACGCCGGGTCGTCGAGAACCCGCGTCATGGCACTGGCGAGCGCGACGGCGTCGTCCACGGGCACGAGCAGTCCGAGGGTGTCGTGCGCGAGCAGCTCTGACGGTCCCGAGTCGCAGTCGGTCGCGACACAGGCACAGCCGCAGGCCATCGCCTCGAGCAGCACATTCGGGAAGCCCTCGTACCGCGAGGAGAGCACGAAGACCGCGGACTCCGCGAGCATGTCGTCCACGGTCGATGTCCGGCCGGGAAGTGACACCACGCGGTCGAGGCCCAGTGCGTGCACCTGCGTTTCCAGCGCGGCGCGCATCGGCCCGTCACCGCTGATCACGAGTCGCCACGCGGGGTGGGTGCGGTGCACGAGGGCGAAGGCGCGGAGCAGCGTGTCGAACCCCTTCTGCGGTACGAGTCGACCGACGGCCGCAATCGTCGCCGCGCGGGCCCCGGCGGTGACCGCCGGGGCGGCGACCTCGCGCAGCGGATTCCCGATCACATGGACTCTGGATGGCGCGACGTGTGTCTCCGCCCACGAGCGCACCCGCTCGGTCTGCACGACGAGTGCGGCGGCCCCGCGATACGTCAGGCGTCGCAAGGCCGACCACGCCTCGCCGATGTCGTGCCGTCGCGGGTCGATGCGCTCCGAAATCACGACGGGAATGTCGAGACCCCGCGCCGCCAGCAGGGTGCTCACGTTGGTGCGGTCCGTAAAGCTCACGATGATGTCGGGGGTCGCGTGGCGCAGCGCGCGCCGCAGCGTGCGCACGCGAACGGCATTGGCCCGAATGGCCGCGAGTGACGAGGCGCTTGCGCCCGCGATGTCGAGCGCCACGCGCGTGACGCCGTCCGGCACGCCGTGAAAATCGTGACGGCCATCATCGAACGTGAAGAGCGTGACGGTATCGCCGCGCGCCGCCCAGGCGGCACACAGCGACAGCATGACGCGCTCGGCGCCGCCCGAACCCAGCGATGCGATCACGCAGCTGATGTGCACGGGGCCTCCGCTGTCCGGGCGAGCGACGGAACGCGTTCATGGAGAACGGCGCTGCGCGATGCGGCTTCCGCCGCGCGCAGACGCCGGTGCGCGGCGATCGCGAGATAGGCGCATGACACGGTGTACACGGCGGCGGTGGAGAGCGCGATGCCGGCCACGCCATACCGACGCATGAACACGATGTTCAGGGCGACGTTCACCACCAGATTGATTGCCGACCCGATCGTGAGCAGCCGATTCGCCTGAAGGGCGGAGATCAGGCGGACGTACAGGATACCAAGCAGGTGCACGGGGACCTGCAGCAGATACGCCGCTTGTACGCGCGCGACCGTGGCCGTTTCCGCCGCCGAGAACGCGCCACGTTCGAACAGGAGTTGCACGATGGGCGCCGAGAACAACACCAGCGCCACGGTCACCGGGACGGTCGTGCCCAGCAGCAGCCACCGGAGCCGGCGCTCGAGCTCGCGCAACGCCGTCCATTCCGCGCGCGCCACCAGCGCGGAGAGATGCGGCAGCAGCGTGGTACTGAGCGCCATCGCACCGACGGTCATGAGCACGGAGCTGACCTTCGTACCGTAGCCAAGCGCGGACACGCTGCCCACGGGGAGCCAGGCGGCCATGGTCTGATCCACGAGCGTCGTGGCGCTCATCAGCATCGCGCTGGCCACCGCCGGGAGGTACTGCACGCGCACCCGCGCCAGCGCGGCGGTCAACGTGGCGCGCTCGTGTTCGGGCACGTCCACCATCGCGGCACCGAGCATCGGGAGACTGCGCCGACGCAACGCCCAGGCGAGCCACGCCGCCTGCGCAATCGTGCCGGCAACAAGCCCGCCCACCATTGTCCACACGGTGGGGGCGGGTACGAAGGCGATGCCGATGGCGATACCGAGCGGCTGGGTGATCGGTGCGAACACGCTGGCGGTGTAGGCCCCTTCCGCGGCGAGCAGTCCGCTCCAGGCTGAACACACGCCCTGCAGGAGGGTGAACGGGGCGAGCGCGAACGCGAGCAGCGGAAGCACGGCGCGCGTGTCGGCGTCCAGCCGCGAACCGGGAAGCCACCCGAGCAGCAAGGAGGCGAGCGCGGCGACACACGAGAGCGCGACCAGCCAGCGATAGCTCTGTCGCAGGGCGGCGCCGGCGAGGAGCCTCGCCGAAGCGCTGCCGCGTTGCTCACGCTGCGCGATGTAGGCGGGCGTCAGCGCCGCTGGCAGCGTGCCCGCCGCCACACTGATCAGAAACGTGGGGACGACCAGTGCGAGCAGGAACGCGTCGAGCGCTGCCCCGTTGCCGAAGTGGGCAGCCACGAGGCTGTCCTTGAGCAGCGCGGCGACCTTCACCACGGCGGTGAGTCCGCCCACGGCCAACGCCGCGCGAAGCAGGGCGCGCATCAGCCACGCCTCCACGCCTGGAACATCAACAGATGCCACAACGCCGGCGCCCAGTTCCGGGTGCCGTCACGATGCTCCTTCCATGTCTGTAGCACCGGCTCCGCACGGAAGATGCCGTCGTGTCGCAACGCGTCGGGCGACAGCAGGTCGTCAGCCCAATCCCGCAACGGACCACGCAGCCATTCGGCAATCGGCACCGCGAAGCCCTGCTTCGGCCGGTCGATCAGCGGACGCGGCACGTAACGGTCGAGCACCTGACGGACAATCCACTTGCCCTGGCCATCGCGCTGCCAGCAGTTCGTCGGCAGCTGCCACGCAAACTCGGCCACTCGGTGATCCAGTAGCGGCGCGCGCGTTTCGAGACTGGCGGCCATCGCCGCCCGGTCCACCTTGACGAGAATGTCGTCGGGCAGGTAGCTCACCTGATCGCGGAACATCATGTCGGCCAGCAGCCCACCGCGACCGGCATTGAACGGCGCACGGATCGCCGTATCCTGCTCCACGACGCCGGGGAGCAGATCCTGTGGGCGCCGCCACGCGGATACGAGGTGCAGATAAAAGTCGGGGAAGGTGCGCGTGTCGATCAGCGTGGCCAGCTTGTGCACGCGATCGCCCGTGATTCCGCGAGACATCAGCCCCATCGGACCGAGTGCGCGATTCCACGTGCCCGCGCCGACGGCGGTGAGCATCGCGCGGGTGGCCCGACGCATCGGGTAGGGCAGTCCGCCCACGCGCGGCCATGCGCGCATCGCCAGCGGATAGCGCGCGTAGCCGCCGAACAGTTCGTCACCACCGTCGCCGCTGAGCGCCACGGTGACGTGCTCGCGCGCAAGCTTCGCCACGAGTACGGTGGGGATCTGTGACGAGTCGGCAAACGGTTCGCTGTAGATCGACGGGAGTCGCGGGATCACGTCGAGCGCGTCCTTCGCCGTCACGAACATCGTCGTGTGGTCGGTGCCGATGTGACGCGCGACGGCCTCGGCATGCGGCGCCTCGTCGAAGGCCGACTCGCGAAATCCGATCGTGAACGTGCGGACCGGCCGCGCGCTCTGCGCCTGCATGAGCGCCACAATCAGCGACGAGTCGATGCCGCCGGAGAGAAAGGCGCCGAGCGGTACATCCGCCACCATCTGGTCGGCCACGGCGCCCCGCAGCAGGCTGTCCAGCTGCTCCACGCGGGCCTCGTCGCTGCCGGCGAGCGGTGTCGCGAGTCCCGACCTCGCGACGTCGCGGACGCTCCAGTAGCGAGTCGTCGATGCGCTGCCGTACACCGGTGCCGAAAACGTGGCGATGGTGCCTGGCTCGAGCTTCACGACATCGCGTAACATCGACATCGGCGCCGGCACGTAGCCGTGACGCAGGTAGGCGGCGAGGGCCGCCGGCTCGATCTCGCCGGACACGCCAGGCAATGTGCGCAACGCCGACAGCTCAGACGCGAAGGCCAATCCGCCGCGGCAGCGTCCGACGTACAGCGGCTTCTCGCCGAAGCGGTCGCGGGCCAACGACAGGACGCCGCGGTCCCGATCCCACAGCGCAATCGCGAACATGCCCACGCAGTGGCCGAGCGCGGTCTCCAAGCCGTCGCGCTCGATGAGCGCCAACAGCACCTCCGTGTCCGAATGGCCACGGAATGCCACGCCCTGCGTGCGCAACGTGTCGCGAAGCGCGCGGTAGTTGTAGATCTCGCCGTTGAACACGAGCCAGTACCGACCCGACGTCGACGGCATCGGCTGTTGGCCGAGCGGACTGAGGTCCACGATCGACAGGCGACGATGACCGAGGGCGATGCCACGGGATGCGTCGACCCATGCACCGGATGCGTCGGGTCCCCGATGCACCAACGCATCGGTCATGCGAGTCAGTGCAGCTCGCGCTGCATCCTCGTCGCACGCGCCCATCCAGAAGCCGGCAATGCCGCACATGTCAGTTGAGTGGCGTAGTCCTGTGAGTCCCTGTGCCGCGGACGAACCTGCCGTGTGATGGGCAGTTCCTTCCGTGTGTCGTGTCCGGAATTGGCCACGCGCTGCGTGGGTGATACCAAGACGATCTCCCGAAAGCGTTGTCACGCAAGGACTTGCGAGAGCGCCACACAGGCTCGCTCGGCGCCCCCCGCGTTGATCGTCCGGCCCACACCGACATGGAAAAGCACGAGCTGTGCCACAAAACGAAACGCCCGGCCATCCGGGCCGGGCGTTCTGTGTCGCGAAGCGGTGAGTCGCTGACCGCCGGCCGATTACGGTCGGCCGATGCTCGTGTACCGGAAGCCCTGAGCACGGACGTCCTCGGCGCGATACACGTTGCGCAGGTCGACGAGGACCTTCTGCGTCATCGACGCCCCCAGCCGATCGAGATCCAACGCGCGGAACTCGTTCCACTCGGTGATGATGACGAGGACGTCGGCACCGACTGCCACGTCGTAGGCATCGGTGCACCAGTGCACGCCGGGCAGCAGCGGCCCCGCTTCGTGCATCGCCGCCGGATCGTAGGCCCGTACCGTGGCACCCGCGTCCTGCAGGGCCGGTACGATGGCCAGACTCGGGGCGTCGCGCATGTCGTCGGTGTTCGGCTTGAACGCCACACCCAACACCCCCACCGTCTTGCCGCGCACCGAGCCGCCGCACGCGGCCATCACACGCGACGCCATCGCCCCCTTCCGCGTGTCGTTCACCTGCACGACGCTCTCCACGATGCGTGCCGGCGAGCCGTACTCCTGAGCCGTGCGCACCAGCGCGATCGTATCCTTCGGGAAGCACGAGCCGCCGTACCCCGGACCCGCGTGCAGGAACTTCTTGCCGATACGGCCATCGAGCCCCATGCCACGGGCCACATCCTGCACGTTGGCGCCGACTTTCTCGCACAGATCCGCCATCTCGTTGATGAACGTGATCTTCGTGGCGAGGAAGGCGTTCGCCGCGTACTTCGTGAGCTCGGCCGTCTCCAGCGTGGTCATCACGACCGGCGTTTCCATGAGGTAGAGTGGGCGATACAGCGCCTGCATGACGGCCCGCGCGCGGTCCGTCTCCGCACCGATCACCACACGGTCGGGACGCATGAAATCACCGATCGCCGAGCCTTCACGGAGGAACTCGGGATTCGACGCCACGTCAAACTCCGCCGTGGGGTTGGTGCGGCGAATGATCTCCGCCACCCGTCGACCGGTCCCCACCGGCACCGTGCTCTTTGTCACGACCACCGTGTAGCCCTGCAGCGCCTTCGCGACCTCGATGGCCGCGGCCTCGACGAAGCGCAGATCGGCGTGACCGTCACCGCGGCGCGATGGCGTGCCCACCGCAATGAACACCGCATCGGCTTCCGCAACCGCCGTCGCCAGGTCGGTCGTGAACGCCAGGCGTCCGCTCTTGATGCCCTTGGCCACCAGCGCGTCGAGTCCCGGCTCGTAGATCGGGATCTCGCCCTTCAAGAGCCGTTCGATCTTTTCCGCGTTGACGTCCACACAGGTCACGTCGGGGCCGAACTCTGCAAAACAGGCACCGGACACGAGGCCGACATAGCCTGTGCCGATCATGGCGATCTTCATGACGCGTCAGTCTCCGATCTGAAAGTACTCGCGATACCAGGCGACGAAATTCGCCACGCCGGTTTCGATCGGCGTTTTGGGGGCGAAGCCCACGTCGCGCACCAGCGCATCGACGTTCGCGTACGTCGCCGGCACATCGCCCGGCTGCAGCGGCAGCATGCGTTTCTCCGCGACGCGCCCCAGCGACCTCTCAATAGTCTCGATGAGATACATCAATTCGACCGGGTTGTTGTTACCAATATTGTAAATTCGGTAGGGCGCCTTGCTCGTAGCTGGATCGGGGGCCTCGGAGTTCCACTCCGGATTCGGCTCGGCCGTGTGATCGTTGGTGCGGATCACGCCTTCCACGATGTCGTCGATGTACGTGAAGTCCCGCTGCATCTTGCCGTGATTGAACACATCGATCGGCTTGCCTTCCAGAATGGCCTTCGTGAACAGGAACATGGCCATGTCGGGACGGCCCCACGGTCCGTACACCGTGAAGAAGCGCAGCCCGGTGGTAGGCAATCCATACAGATGGCTGTAGGTGTGCGCCATCAGTTCGTTCGCCTTCTTCGTGGCCGCATACAGTGACACCGGATGGTCGATGTTCTGGTGCACCGAGAACGGCATCGCCGTGTTCGCGCCGTACACACTCGACGACGACGCATACGTGAGATGCTGGACCTCGTGGTGCCGGCATCCTTCGAGGATGTTGATGAACCCGACGAGGTTGCTTTCGATGTAGGCGTGCGGATTGGTGATCGAGTACCGCACACCGGCCTGCGCCGCCAGGTTGATCACGCGATCGAAGCGCTCCTCGCGAAACAGGCGCGCTACGCCGTCACGGTCGGCCAGATCCATGCGGAACAGGCGGAATCCCGGCTTGGCCGAGAGCCGCGCGATGCGCGCCTCCTTCAGCGTGGGATCGTAGTAATCGTTGACGTTGTCGAGGCCCACCACTTCATCACCGCGGGCCAACAGCCGCTCGCTGGTATGATAGCCGATGAAGCCCGCGGCTCCGGTCACCAGAATTTTTGCCATGCGCTGATCGCCATTCAGGAAGAGAGGTCGGGTGCTACGATCCCGCTGCCGACGATTGAGCGGGGGGATGCGCCACGGGCGGCCGTTGCAACAACACCACCGCCCCCATGATGGCGAATCCGCCCATCAAGGTACCGGTGCCGACCGACTGCTGCAGGAGGAGCACGCCCAGCAGCGTCGTCCAGAACGGCTCCACGGTGGATGTAATCGCGGCGCGGACGGGACCGAGCACCCGCAGCCCCGCCAGAAACGACAGGAAGGACACCGCCGACAGCACGCCCTGCATCGCGCTTGCGCCGAACGCCGCCAGATTGGGAAGACGGAACAGCGTGCCCGCGGCCGCGGCCCAGGTCACGAAGAGCAGTGCACCGCCCACGGCGATCGCCCGCGACACGTCGATCGCGTCACGCTGGCGCTGCAGCGTGCCCAGCACGGGGATGTACAGCGCATAGACCAGCGCCGCCGTGAGCACCGCCGCCACCCCCAGTGGGTTCAGCGACGCCGTATTCGGCGCACCAACCATGAAGGCAATGCCGCCCAGCGCCAGCAGGAGGGCGGTCACGCGGGGGCCGTCCAGTCGCTCGATGCCGCGTACCGCCGTGATCACCGCGACCCAGGCCGGGAAGGTATAGAAGAGGAACGATGCCGTCGCCGCTGGAATCCAGCGCAGCGCGACCAGCGCCAGGGTGGCCACCGTGGCCTGGCCGCCCCCTGCCACCAGCAGCACGCGCGGCAAGAACCAGGGGGCGACCCCGGTGCGGGGGGGACGCCCGCGCCACCAGCCCAACGCCACCAGCAGCACGGCGCTCGTGGTGTACCGCCACGCCTGTACCGACTCCAATGCCATGCCGCGGTCGGTCGCGATCACGGTCAGCGGCGAGATGCTGCCGAAGCAGCAGGCGCTCAGCACGACCAGCAGCGTCGCCCGCAGCACCGACGCGGACGGCGGGCCGTCCTGCCCCGAACTCACAGCAGCGAGCCGCTCAGCAGCAGGTAGGCGATGCCGAAGTAAATGCTGATGGCCGACACGTCGACGATCGTGGCCACGAGGGGCGCCGACGCGCTGGCCGGGTCGAAGTTGAGGCGCTTGAGCAGGAACGGCAGCATCGAGCCCGTGAGCGATCCCACGAGGACGATGCCCACCAGCGCCAGCCCGACGGTAACGGCAATCATAAACGAGTGCGGTCCGTAGTCGTACAGCCCGAGCGCGTTCCACATGAGAATACGGCCGAACGCGATGGCGCCGAGCAGCAGGCCAAGAATGATGCCGGCCGGCAACTCGCGCAGCACGACCCGCCACCAATCGCCGAGGTGCACTTCGCCCAGCGCCATCGCGCGGATGATCAGCGAGGTGGCCTGCGACCCCGAGTTACCCCCCGAGCTCATGACCAGCGGGATGAACTGCGACAGCAGCAGCACGCGGCCGATTTCGCCCTCGTAGCGCGCCATCACCGACGCGGTGAGCATCTCGCTCACCGCCAGCACGGCCAGCCAGCCCCCGCGCTTGCGCACGTTCTGCCAGAGGCCGATCTGCATGTAGGGCTCTTCGAGCGCCTCCATACCGCCGAACTTCTGCGCGTCCTCGGTGCCTTCTTCCTGAATGACGTCGATGACGTCGTCGACCGTCACCACGCCCAGCAATCGCTTCTCCGCATCCACGACCGGCAGGGCCACCAGGTCGTAATTCGACGTGATCTGCGAGACCTCTTCCTGCGGCATGTCGGGGGCGACGCTCACCACCTCGCTCCAGGCGAGTTCGGAGAGCGGTGTCCCGTCGGGGGATGCCAGCAGTTCGCGCAGCGACAGCACACCACGCAGGCGACCGGTCCGATCCACCGTGTAGATCGTGTACATCGCCTCGCGACGGCCGGCCCGCGACATCGCCCGCACCGCGACCAGCGCTTCCTCCGCCGTGAGGTTCTCGTCGACCGATACGAACTCGGTGGTCATCAGACCGCCGGCCGTGTACGGGTCGTACTCCAGCAGGCGCTCGGTCTCCGCCTTCTCCGCCGGCTCGAACTCGGCGAGAATGTCGTCGGCCGTTTCCTCGTCGAGTTCCTCGAGTGCGTCGGCCCGCTCGTCCGGCGTCATCTCGGACATGAGCGACGCCGCTTCGACCGCCGTCAGCTCCTCGAGCACCATCGTGCGCAGCTGCTCGTCGAGATACTCGAGCACTTCGCCGGCCCGCTCCTTCGGCAAGGCCGAGAGGAACGCGCGCACCATCTCCTCCGGCAGCGCCTCCGCAATGTCCGCGAGGTCGGCCGGGTGCATTTCCTCCGTCTGCGGCCCGATGCTTTCCGGGTGCTCCTCGAGCAGCTCGAGCAGGTCCGGAACGATCAGCGTCGCGAGCGGCCGGTCTACTTTCGAGTGAGGAGGCATCGGCGAGGGGCGGCGGTCAGGCGGTCAAGTTAGTGGCACACGCCCAGCGATAGAAGCCACACGCTCGACGGCGTCGCGTCGCGTTCCGGGCCCGACCCGCATCGTTACAGCACGGGCAGGCTTCGCGCGTCGACCCGGATGCTCCGAACGGACACCCCGGCGGCGTCGAGGGCGGCGGCCAGTGCGCCCCGGTCCAGCTCACCCTCGACCTCGAGAGTGGCGCCCTGCATGGTGACCTCGGCGCTGAGCAGTCCGGGAACCGCGCTCAGCGCCGTCCAGACGGCACGCACGGCGTGTACCGCCACCAACCCGTCGAGCTGCACGTGGATCCGTTGCCGTGTCATGTTTCAATCTCCACGATCGGCGCTGTTATCGGAACCGGCCGATCGCCGGCGCTGTGCCCTTCTACCCGTCTCGCAATGCCTCGCGTCGCCTTTCTCGGACTCGGTGCCATCGGCACTCCGATGGCCCGTCACCTCGCGCGCCCCGACTTCGATCTCGCCGTGTGGAATCGTACGCCGCACAAGGCCGAAGCAATGGCGGGTGAGCTCGGGGTACGTCACGCCCGCACGCCTGCCGACGCGGCACGCGATTGCGACGTGGTGATCACCTGCCTGCCGGTGTCGCGCCACGTCGAAGCGCTGCTCGACGGTCCTGAGGGATTGTTGGCCACGATGCGTTCGGGGGCCGTGTTGGTGGACTGCACCTCGGGCGACGGAGCCACTTCCCGCCGCATGGCCGCGCGGCTCGCCGAGCGCGGCATCGGCTTCCTCGATGCGCCCGTGTCGGGCGGCGTCGCGGGGGCCGAGCGAGGCGCCCTCACGGTCATGGTGGGCGGTGATGCCGAGACGCTCGCGCGTGTGCAGCCGGTGCTCGCCTGCTTCGGCACGCGCATCGTGCACTGCGGCGCCGTCGGCGCCGGTGATGCCCTCAAGGCCGTGAACAACGCCTTGCTGGCGATGCACATCTGGGGTACCGCCGAAGGGCTCGTCGCACTCGAGAAGGCCGGCGTGAAGGCGGAGATCGCGCTCGACGTGATCAATGCCTCGAGTGGTCGCTCCAATAGCAGCATGAATCTCTTCCCTGAGCGCGTGCTCACCCGCGCCTTCCCGCGCACCTTCCGCCTCGCGCTGCTCGACAAGGATGTCGGCATCGCCGCCGAACTCGCGCGTGAGCAAGGGGTGCCCTCACCGCTGCTGCAACTCACGGCTGAACTGTTTCGCATGGCCCACCTCGAACTCGGCGAGGACGCCGATCACGTGGAAGCGGCCAAAGTCGTGGAGCGCCTTGGTGGCGCGCAGATCGGTGGGTCATCGACCAACGGTCGCCAGTCATGAGTGCGGCCGACGTCGCCAATGCCGTCGCCTCGGTCGACGCGATCCGTGCGCACTTCCCGGCGCTCGCGCGTCGTGAAGGCACGCATCCCGTGGCGTTCTTCGACGGTCCGGGGGGCACGCAGGTCCCGCGCGTCGTCGCCGACGCCATGACCGACTACCTGCTGCATCACAACGCCAATACGCATTGGGCCTATCCCACCAGCGTCGAGACCGATGCGATGCTGGCGGCGGCGCGCGTGACGCTGGCCGATTTCCTCGGCGCCACGCCGGGAGAGATCTCGTTCGGCGCGAACATGACCACGATTCTCTTTCACGTGGCGCGTGCCATTGGCCGTTCGCTGAAGCCGGGCGATGAGATCATCATCACCGAACTCGATCATCATGCGAACGTGGCGCCGTGGCAGGCACTGGCCAAGGAGCGCGGCGCGGTGCTCAAGTGGCTGCCGCTCGATCTCGCCACGTATCGCCACGAAGCGGGCGCGCTGGAGTCGCTGCTGTCCCCGCGTACCAAGGTCGTCGCCATCGGCGCGGCGTCGAACAGTCTCGGCACCGTGAGTGATGTCGCCCCGATGATCGCCCTGGCAAAGGCGGCCGGCGCGATCACCGTGGTCGACGCCGTGCATTACGCGCCGCATGCGCTCGTCGACGTCCGGGAGATCGGTGCCGACTTCGTGCTCTGCAGCGCGTACAAGTTCTATGGGCCGCACATCGGCATCTGCTACGGACGGCATGCGGCCACCGCGGCGCTCGACGTACCGCGCCTCGAGCCAGCCCCCGACTACGTACCGGAATGTCTCGAGACCGGCACGCAGAATCACGAGGGCATCGTGGGCGCCGCCGCCGCCGTCGACTTCCTGGCCAGCCTCGCGAACGACAGCACCGCCTCGCGTCGTGAACGCCTCGCGGCCGTCATGCACGCGCTGCACGAGCGCGGCGACGCGTTGCTGCGCGAGCTGTGGGCTGGGCTGCACGCCATCGACGGCGTGACCGTCTTCGGACCGCCGCCGGGCACGGCCCGCACGCCCACCGTGTCGTTCCATGTGCAAGGGCACGAGTCGGAACACGTCGCGCGCTTCCTCGCCCCACGCGGTGTGTACGTGTCGCATGGCGACTTCTATGCCACCACGGTAGCGCGCCGCCTGGGCCTCGCCCATGAGGGACTCGTGCGCGTGGGATGCTCCTGCTACACCACTGCCAGCGAGATCACGCGACTGCTCGACGGCGTGCGCGCGCTCGTGCACGGTACGGCCTGAATGGCGCCGCGCATGGGGCGTCCGGCCACACCACGCGCTCGCGCCGTCGTCGCTGCCGCGGTCGTGGCGGCGGCACTGGTGGCGGCCTGCGGCGACCGGGCGTCGCGTGGCCAGGCGTTGCCGCCCGCGGAGTTCCTGTTCGCGGCGGGTGACTCCACCTACTGGGTACAGAGCGGCAACGATGGCATGCGCGTGCGCAGTGCGCCGATCCTGCTGACCGAGGTCGACGGCCGGCGGTTCGAAATCTTCCTTGGTGACGATGGCGCGGAGTATCCCGACGCCTCGTTCGCCAGCGCGCGCTTGTGGTCGCGTGAACTCCAGCATCGTGACAGCACGCTCCTGTTCGGCGACACCACCGTCATGCACGAACTCGCGGTGTGGCGCCGGGCGCACCCGCGTGACGCGGAAGTCGATCCGGCCGACGAGGAGATCCCCGACGATCCCCGCACGGTGGTGAGCGATGACATCGAGATCATCGACGTGCACGGACCCTACATCACGGTCGAGCATCTGCTCAACATCGACATTGACGGTGGGCCGCCGCATCGGCATGACGGCCACCGCCTGGTCGTCGATGTGCGCAGCGGTGCCAGGGCCTCGCTCGATGTGCTCGTGGGGGCCGACGAGGCGCGACGCGTGACCGCCGCGGCGCGGGCGTCGCTGGCGCAGCTGGTGGACTCGATCCGCACCGCGGGCGCCGCTGGCGATGAACGGGCCTCCGTCGCGACGGAATCGCTCGACAGCTTCCGGTTCGATTCCACCAGCTTCGGCATCACCGACATCGGTCGTGATCCGGCCGTCGCGTTCATGGTGCCGGGACATGGTGCCGATGGCGAAGCCCTGGCGCTGTATCTCCCGCCCCTCACGGTGAAGTCGCCGCGATGGTGGACGTCCGTGCGGGCGACTCTGCCGGCGTGGACCGCCGACTCAACGCGCGTGACCTGGGATCGCGCCACGTACGTGGTCGCGGCTCGGCCGTCGTCCGACGGTGACGCGTTGGCCCTCGTGTTGATTGGTGGCACCGCCACGGGACACGAATGGCCGATCGCCACGGTGGCCGCACCGGCGTATCAGCTCATTCCCCTGGATACACCGCCAATCGACAGCGCCGCGCGCGCTGCGCTTTCGCGCGCCTTCGATATCTCGACCGCGCTGGACGGCGTCGTGCAGCGCGCCAGCTGGTCGCATCGCCCGGCTCCCCGCCTGCGCGCCACGTCCTGGTCGCGCGACCCATGACCGATACCGCGCCCGAGCGCCTCTCCCGACCGGTCGCCGCCTCGCAGCACGTCACGAGCGAGTTGATCATGCCCCACGACGCCAACATCCTGGGACATGCATTCGGTGGTGCCATCATGGCGATGGTGGACAAGGCCGCCGCCGTATCGGCGTTTCGTCACGCGCGCACGGCCTGCGTGACCGCGTCCATCGATCGCGTGGATTTTCGCGAGCCTATTCACGTGGGGGATCTCGTGACCTGTCTGGCGTCGGTGAATTTCGTGGGCACCACGTCGATGGAGATCGGCGTGCGCGTGGAGGCCGAGGATCTCATCAGCGGTGCACGCCGCCATACGAACACGTGCTACCTCACGTTCGTGGCGATCGACCGCAACGGCC
Source organism: Gemmatimonas sp. (assembly GCF_044376735.1). Taxonomy (GTDB): domain Bacteria; phylum Gemmatimonadota; class Gemmatimonadetes; order Gemmatimonadales; family Gemmatimonadaceae; genus Gemmatimonas. The sequence goes on along the minus strand of NZ_JBILKJ010000004.1, from coordinate 8,018 downwards.
GGCCGGTGCCGATTGCCTTGGTGCAGCCGGAAACCGACGACCAGCGGCGCCGGTATGATGCCGCCCAAGCGCGTCGTCGGCGCCGGCTCGAAGAGCGGCAGGACGAAGCGCGAGCCGATCGCTAGCGTGGAGCCGCTTCCCCTCGACGCGCGCAACGACACGTACGCCGCGCTCCGCATTCCGAACTTCCGTCGATATCTGCTGGCGCTCTTCACGCTGACCCTCGGCATCCAGATCCAAGGTACCGTCGTGGGCTGGCAGATTTACGATCTCACCCACGACCCGCTGGCGCTCGGGATCGTGGGACTGGCCGAGGCCCTGCCGGCGATCAGCATGTCGCTGTTCGCCGGCCATGTCGCCGACAGCCACGATCGTCGTCGCATCGCGCTGGTTGCCCTCTCCGTGCTGGTGCTCTGCTCCCTGGGGCTCTGGTGGCTGGCGCATCCCGCACCCATCGGCGATCTCGCGCTCGCGGCCCCCGCGCGGGTCCGCGCGATTTACGCGGTGATCGTCCTGAGTGGGCTGGCCCGTGCCTTCCTGCAGCCGGCCCGGCAAGCGCTCAGCGCCGAGCTGGTGCCGCGCACGCTGTACAGCAATGCCATCACGTGGCGCACCGGAAGCTGGCAGCTGGCGGCGGTTCTGGGCCCCGCGCTCGGTGGCGGGCTCTATGCGCTCGGCGGCACGACCTTGGGCTACGCGGTCGATGCCGTCCTGATGACCTTCGCCGTCGGCGCGTTGTTCTCGGTGCGCCATCGCTCGCCGGTTCGCGAGATGACCGACGAGCCGATCCTGAGCTCGATCACCGGTGGTCTTCGCTTCGTGCTTGGCGAACCACTGCTGCTGTCGGCGCTCACGCTCGACCTCTTCTCGGTGCTGTTCGGTGGTGCCATCGCGCTGTTGCCGGTGTTCGCTGCCGAGATTCTGCACACGGGACCATCGGGGCTTGGTTTGCTGCGCGCCGCGCCCGCGGTCGGCGCCGTCATTACCAGTGTCGCGCTGACGCGCTGGCCACCCTTCGCGCACACGGGGCGTAATCTCCTGATCGCGGTCACCGGGTTCGGCGTCTGTACGATCCTGTTCGGCCTCAGTCGCAGTCTGTGGCTGTCGCTCGGCGCGCTGGCGTTGGCCGGGGCGTTCGACATGGTAAGCGTCGTCATTCGCAGTCTGATGCTGCAGATCCGTACCCCGGAGGCGTTGCTGGGGCGCGTGTCGGCAGTGAATCAGATCTTCATCGGGTCGTCGAACGAGATCGGGTCGTTCGAATCGGGGCTGACCGCGCGCTGGTGGGGCGCCGTCACGGCGGTGGTGGTGGGCGGGGTCGCCACGCTCGTCGTCGTGGCCACGGTGGCGTGGCGCGTGCCGAGTTTACGACGGCTCAAGCAGTTGGCGAGGTAACGCGGGGTTTTCTGGAACCGATGACGCGGAGTTGCAGAGAGCGCAGAGCACGCGGAGAACAGATCAGGTTGATTGTGCTCTGCGGCCTCTGCGCTCTCTGTTTCTCTGCGTGATCAGTTCACGAGGCCTCGGCATCCGCGGCCTCAGCCACCGCCAGCTCTTCGGTGAGCGAGAGCTCGATTTCCGTGCCGTCGCGCGCGATGCTCGAGCGGGGAAAGACCGAGCGGGCCTCGCGCTCGAGTTCGTGCGCATCGCGCGAATAGCGGGCCGAGATGTGCGTGAGCACGAGCCGGCGCGCGCCCGCCTTGCGGGCCACCTCGGCGGCTTCGCGGGCCGTGCTGTGGCCCGTCTCCAGGGCGCGGGCGGCTTCGTCGTCGGCGAAGGTGGCCTCGTGAATCAGCAGATCGGCGTCCTGAGCGGCCGCAATCGTGTTCTCGCAGGGACGGGTGTCGCCCGTGACCACGATGCGGCGTCCGCGGCGACGCTCGCCCACCAGGACCGACGGCTCGATCACGCGCCCGTCGTCGAGGGTGATCGCCTGGCCCTTGTGAATGCGCCCCCAGAGCGGTCCTTCGGGGATGCCCATGGATCGTGCCAGTTCCGGGTTGAAGCGACCGAGCCGCTCCTCCTCGACCACGGCGTACCCCAGCGACTGGGACGGGCCGTGGGAGACCGCGAACGTCGCGATGTGGTAGTCGGGCCGCTTCACTGCTTCGCCAGGCTCGAGTTCGGTGATCTCGATCGGGAATGTGGTGCGCTCGCCACCAAGACTGATGCATTGGCGCAACGTTTTACCCGCGCCACGAGGTCCCCACAGCCGTAGCGGTTCGATTCTGCCCTGCAGCGCCATCGTACGGATCAGGCCGGTAAGCCCCAGAATATGATCCGAATGCACATGGGTGAAGAACAGGTCCTCGAACGCGAACGAGATCCCATAGCGCATCATTTGACGCTGCGTCCCCTCCCCGCAATCGAACAACAATGTCTCCCCTTCCCGAATGACGGCGAGGGAGCTGACCCCCCGTTCCACGGTGGGACGGGAGGCGGCGGTTCCGAGAAAGCGAACGAGCAGTGGCATGGCGGGAATATAGGCGGAAACCCCCGTTCACCACGTCGCCAGTGCCACGGGGCGGGCCCGATGGCGGGTCGCGGCCGCCGTCACCGCTGCTCGTTGCCCCGACCCCGAAAGCGCGGCCTGATGTTTGCACCGGATAGGACGCGAGTTCACTGCGGTGTGCTGGTTCTGTGACAGATGCCCTTCGTCTCGTCCCCGCCCGCCGTCTCAATTCAGGATGTCCGGATGCCGGGGGGCGTATGACCGGAAAAAGCCGACGCGGATTCGCGTCCATGGATCCCGCGCGACAGCGCGAGATCGCCAGCAGGGGTGGGCGGGCAGCCCACGAGAAGGGGACGGCGCACGAGTGGTCGTCCGACGAAGCGCGGAACGCCGGACGCAAGGGCGGCGTGACCGTCAGTCGCGACCGGGCGCACATGGCGGCCATTGGCCGTGAGGGTGGGGAGTCGCGTAGTGCGGCGGCCCGTGAAGCCCGTCTGGGCGGACGGAACAGCGATCGGGAAGTCCCGATGCAGGTCTCCCGCGACGGCGATCGGTCGAGTGTGGCCGCGCCGATGGGAGACCGCGCCCCTGGCATCTCGCGCAGCGACGAGTCGTCGGCCCGCTGATCTCCGCGCCGTGACGGCGTACCGACGCGACGCGTCGTGTGCCGCCGGTGTGACAGTAGACCGAAAGCCCCCCGGACGGTTCCGGGGGGCTTTTCGGTCTTCGCTCTCCAACATCCGGCGTTCAGCGATCAACGACTCTGACCCCTTGAACGCTGACCCCTTGAACGGACCCCGTGAACGGACCTCGTCAGCCCGGGTACCGGTCCAACTGGGCCTGCAGCGTTGCGGGGTCGATGTTCCGACCACTCACCAGCAGCACGACCGGCCCTTCGGTCACCGTGATCTTCCGGTGTTGCAGTGCCGCCACAGTCACCGCTCCGGCCCCCTCCACCGCCATGCCCGTCGTGCGGTGCAGCCAGGCGATCGTCGCACCGAGCTCCGCTTCGGTCACCAGCGCCATCTCGTCGGCACAGTACTGCCCGATGTGGAGGGCGTCAGCGTCAATCTGGCCGGCGAGCCCATCCGCCAGGGTCGGGGTGACCACCGTATCGATCACCTGACCGGCGGCGAGGCTCTGCGCCATGGCCGATGTCTCCACGCTCTGCGCGCCAATGATCCGTACCTGTGGCGCCAGTTCGCGCAGCACCGCCCCCATGCCCCCCAACAGGCCACCGCCGCCGGTGCAGATCACCACGGTGTGCACGTCGGGCACCTGCTCCAGCAGCTCCAACGCGACCGTCCCCTGACCGGCCAGCAGATCGAGGCCGAGGCAGGGGTTGATAAAGCGGATTCCCTCGCGCGCCGCGTGTGCCTTCGCCACAACCATCGCCGCGTCGTAGTCGGCCGCTTCATCGTTCACGATCGTACCGAGCGCGCGAATGCCGTCTTTCTTGACCTGCGGGGCGTTGATGGGCACGTACAGCGTGGCGGGGGTATTGAACGCCTTCGCGGCGTAGGCCACCCCCAACCCGTGATTCCCGGCACTCGATGCCACCACACCCTGAGCGCGCTCTTCGGCCGACAACCCCGCCAGCACGTTGTAGGCGCCGCGCACCTTGAACGACCCTGTGGGATTCTCAAGCTCCAGCTTGAACAGCACCTCCACGCCGAAGGCTTCCGACAGCGCATCGGACCGGATTACGCGACTCGGCGCCAGCACAGGGCGCAAACGTTCGGCGGCGGTCCGTACCGCGGCGAGGGCAGGGATGATGCGCGGATCGGGAGTCAGCATGCGCGAATGATAGCGAAATGCACCGTGAAGGTCGGACGCGTCGCAGCGATCGGCCACGTGGTGCAACTATTTCCCGCGCTCCCAGGCGATGTCCCAGGCGCTGGCGCCGCGGGCGGCACCGACGATCGGTCCGACAATGGTCCCCGCATAGCCGCCGAAGGCGCCCCCCAACGCGGGTCCCCACCCTCCGTCGTCCGAGAATGCGACAGCGCCCGCACCCATGCCGATCGCCGCGCCGGTGAAGAAGCCCGTCATGAGCCCTACCGCCGCGCCGATCTTGCGGCTCGTGCGATGGACCTGCAGGCAGCGGGCGTCCGCATACGGGAAAACCACGGTGTCACCGCTGGCGCCAATGAGGCGAAGCACCGAGTCAGCCGCCGACACGAAAAGCCCCTCGGTGAACGTCGTCCGGCCGTCCACGTCGTGGCTCACGCGAACCCGCGCGCCCGCCGACGGCATGGCCACCTGCGACTGCCGGTGGCTCAGAATGAACGGCGCCGCTGGCCAGAGCAGAATCGACGGCACAATGCGGCGTGCCTTCTCGCCGCCGGTGCGTGGGCACGAGGCGGCCAGCGGGCGGGAGGCCACGAACGTCGCGGCCGTGAGCAGAATCCACAGGTTCGTGGTGCGCATAAGAACACTCGGGGCGGAAGCAGAATGGAGCCTTGGCGTCCAAGGTGCGGAATTTTCCGCCGTCGCGAAATACGTCGCGAAGCATCACGGTCTACGTCGACGCACCCTGCCGGTCAGAGCAGGCGGCCGCCCCGCACGCGGGCGATGTAGCCGGCCACGTCGAACTTGAGCTTCGCGCGCGAGGTCACCATGGGGCGGATACCTCCCCAGATCGGCTTGTTGCCCCACGGTCGATCCCACAGCCCCAGGCACCACATGATGCCGCCCACGCTGTTGGGATCACGCCCGTCGAGTGCGTACTTGTCGTTCAGCAGGTACAGCCACGAGCGCGCCTGCTCGTAGTCTGCCGTCCAGAGCAGCATGGTCTTGCCCCAGAGCATGCGCGGATAGTTGTGAATGACGCCCTGCTGCACGAGCTCCCGCTGCGACGCGTTCCACAGGGCGTCGTGCGTCTGCGCCGACTCGAGTGTCTCGAGATCGTACAACACGGGCCGCGGGTCGCGCACATGCTCGGCCATGGTTTTCTGGATCCACGCCGGGAGCGCTTCGAGGCGATCGAAATCCCGCGTGCGTAGGCACCAGTTGTAGGCGAGCTCGCGCCATGTGGTGACCTGTTGCACGAACGCGTCGAGACTCGCCGCATTCGTGCCACTCGCCCGCGCCTCGCGCACCACCCGCGCCGACGCGATCTGCCCGAAGTGCAGATACGGTGACAGTCGCGACGTACCGTCGCTCACGCTCGCTTCGTTGCGGCGGTCGGCGTACGGCATCAGGTCCCGTGACACGAACCCGGCCAGCCGCTCGGCCGCGGCCACACTGCCTCCTGACAGCACGACCGCCGGCACCGAGTGATCGATGTCGCACGTGCGCACGGCGGCAGCGATGTCGGCATCGGTCATCGTGGCGATGGGCAACAGCGACAAGCCGCCTTCGCTCACCATGGCGCGTAGCGACGCACGCAGCGCCTCGCCGACCGGTACACGCGGCACGGCATCGGCCACCGGCTCGATACTGTGATCGAGCAGCTTGGCGATCTTGGGGCGGATCGTGCGCGCCGCATACTCCGGCTTCTCGAACGCGCCACTGGGCACCGTGCAGACACTGTCGATCGCGAGCACTCGGCACGGCACGCGATCGGCGAAGCGCTCCACGCGCTCGCGGATGCCGGCGGTGGGAAAGAGATCGGTGATCACCACATACGCACGCGCGGCGAGCCGATCGACCACGCGACGGTCATCGTCGGGCCGCGGACGCAGCACGAACTGGTAGTACAGGCCGCGTGCCTCGGCGTCCCGCGCCGTGTCGCGCGCGCCCTGCAGGATGAACGTGTGATGCCGGTCGGCGGCGTAGGGATAGCTGGGGTCGAGTCCCTGGTGAATGACGAGCGGGCGGTTCACGCGGTCCGCCGTGCGGATCGCCGCCCGCAGCGCCCAGTTCTCCTCGAGCCGGTGCGTCGACTGCATCCAGTACAGCACGAAATCGCCGTCCGGCTGGTACGTCTTGCCGTTGATGTCGACCGTGCGCGCAACCAGCTGGTCGCGGACGTAGTCGGCATCGAGCGCATGCGGGGCGGCGGTGGAGCGAATTGCGGGCGTCGTCATAGAGAGTCCGGAACGCGCGGGCGCGCGTGAAGGTGCCCGCGCAATGCTGGCGAAGACACGCCGCGACGCTTGACACTGGTGCGGAGGCCGCTACCTTCACCGTGTTACCCGATCGGCCCCGCGCCAACAGGAGCGGGGCCATTTTCGTCGGAGTGACCACCGTCTGTTATACGGTCCCGGGGCTGTAGCTCAGCTGGGAGAGCGCTGCATTCGCATTGCAGAGGTCAGGGGTTCGAGCCCCCTCAGCTCCACTCCATGTAGGAAAACGAGGCCGTTTCGGGAGGAAACCGAAGCCGTTCCGTGACGATTTTGGCGCTGGTGTGACGCGGGAACCCCCTGTATCGTCCAGTGTACAGAGAATGAAGCCCGCCGCTGTTCGGTAGGACGGAGAGTTCCAATGACAGTGTGCGTGGCAGTTTTCGAACCCCTGGGGCCTGTAAAGGCTGCCGGGGGTTCTTCGTTGTACCCTACTTTGCCGTAATCCCCGCCACGTCGGCGCGGAATGCCGCCATGGCTTCCGCCAGAAAGCGGCTCTCCTCGTTCTCGACGGTCCCCGCGAAGTCGCTCATGGCGGTGAACCCGAGATTGCCCAGAAATCGCATGATCGCGCTTTCGCGCACCGTGACGTCGAGTTCCCGGGTGAGCAGCGTCTGGTTCTCGGGGCCGGTGCGAAAGCCCAGCGAGAAGTGTACGCCCTTCCCCTCGAAGGGGCGGTGCAGCGGCGACCGGAGCAGCCGCTCGGTGATCAGGGGGAGATGCCACTCGGGGTCCTTCGCGAACTGCATGGTCCAGCCGCGTTCGCGCGCCGTCGAGGTGTGCACGAACTCGCCCTGCATGTTTGTCACGCCCACGGTGAAAACGGAAATCTTGGCGAGCGCATCGACGTGGATCTGCAGGGTGTCGGGCATGCGCCGAGCCACCCCGAGGATGGGCTGCAGTTGGCCGTCATGCGAGCGGAAGCGCACGGTCAGTACCCGATCGCGCGCCTCCGCGTCGAACCAGTCGGCGCCGGTGCGGTCGGACAGCCGGTACCGGTATCGCGCCGGCTCCACGTACTCGCGGATGTACTTGGCGAAGGCCGGGAACACACGCTGGAGACGGTCGCCACTGACGGTGATTCGGAGGGTGACCAGCGTGGACCCGTCGCTCTGGGGCACGGTGGCGATCGAGTCGAGCGTGAGCAGGCGGCCCAAGGCGGCGGTGGTGCGTGGCAGGGCGGTGCGGTAGTCGGCCCGCAGGGCGCCAGCCGGTCGTTCGGCGGACAGGAACAGCGCGCGGGTGATGTCGTCGGCGCGGCTCGGCGGCATCGCGCCGATCGCGTTATCCACGCGCGTGCGCCAGCCCCAGTCGTTCTCGGCGAGCTGCTCGAGTCCGATCAGGTGGCGCGAATCGCCCACGCGTACCGGGGGCGGTACGGCCGGGCGCGCCGTGAAGACGTACTGGGTGGCGCTGAGTCCCCCGTGCACCTCGAGATCGCGGTCGGCACCGGTGCGGGTCGTCCGCATGCCGGTCCAGAGCGCGCTGTCGTTCGCCAG
>NZ_JBILKJ010000288.1:0-2526 GCF_044376735.1 Gemmatimonas sp. | reverse complement strand
CGATGGCAAGGTCGAAGCCGCGATTGCCGGGGAGCCGGAAGTAGCGCTGTACGTAGTCCACCGTCCGGAAGGCCCGGTCTCCACTGATGGCGCCCGAAACGGCTCGGGTGATCGGGGCCATGGCGGGGGAGAGCGCCGGCGGCTTGGTCGCCGACTTTCCCTGAGCCACGGCATCGGTGGCGGGGAAGGACAAGGCGAGCAGGGCAACCGCCGCTGCTGGCCGTGAGAAGCGAGGTGAATTGCGCATGCACGGATGTTCGGCGAAACGCGGTCTCCTGTCGAGTGCTAGCTCGACGCGGCGATCACCAGAAAGCGCGTCCAGTTGGCCGGCATGTCCTCGATGCGCTGCGCGATGATCTCGAGACCGTAGCGTTCGGCGGCCAACTCACCGGCGACGGCGCCGACGGTGCGGTCGCCCAGTTCCGCCACCATGCGCGCCGCGCCCGCCGTGTCGTCATGCACGACCGGCTCGAGCCAGCTGTGTCGCGCAAAGAAGAGCCGACACTGCGCGAGGGCGACGGTGTGACTGTGGATGTGGCGCAGTTCGGCCAGCGAGGCGCCACGCGGGGCGAGCAGGCAGAGATGGATCGGCACGCGCACTTCGCTGCAGGTGACGACCTCGAGTCGGGCGGCGTGCAGCGCGTCGAGGGCAACCGTGACGGCCCCGACGATCGCGTTTTCGACGGGAATCACGGCGTGGTCGACGCTGCCCTGGCGGATCGCGCTGATCGCGTCGGGGAAGGTGCGGTAAGGTACCGGCGTGGCGCCACCGGGCCATTGCTGGCGGATGGCGAGCTCGCCGAAGGCACCGAGCTCACCCTGGAAGGCCACGCGTGGGGTCATTATCGGAAGATACTGACGCGGCTCTGCACTCGCCGTACCCTCCGTGGCAACTGCAAGAACGCGAAGGGCTCGAGGTGATACTCGGGCTCCTTCGCGTCTCTTCGCGTTCTTCGCGGACTTCGCGTGAACGCAGTTGCTGTTCGCTGACTACTCGCCTCCGCTCACCCGATCGGTTTGCGCTCCGACGGTGGAACGACCGCGCGTCCGATGGTGCCTTGATCGCTCCCAAACCAGATGGTGCGGGTGTTCTTGTCGAACACCATGTGCCGGACGGTGTTCGGCGCGGCTTTGCCGATGTCGGTAGGCGTGGTGAAGGTATTCGTGCGCGGATCGAATCCAACGAGGCGGTTTGGTTGCCTGCCGGTTTCCACGAACCACAGGCGATCGGTGTCGTCGACGGTCATGGCGTACGGAAGTGATGTGCCGCCACCGGGCATCGGCCAGTCCTTCACGGCGCCGCTCACAGGATCGAGGCGGCCGAGATAACCGCGCGAATAGTCGACATACCACACAGCGCCGTCACTGGTGAGCGCGATGCGCCGGCCGCGGGCGCGTTCGTCGGGGAGCAGATACTCGCGTACGAGCATGCTGGTGGGATCGATCGTGCCGATCTTGTTCACGCCGAACAGATTGAACCACGGTCGTCCCCTCGCGTCGATCACGATGCCGTATGGGCGTGAACGCGGTGTCGGCATCTTCATCAGAGTCACCTTGCCTGTCTTCTTGACCAAGTGACCGACCATGTTGCTGTTCTGCAGCGTGAACCAGAGATTGCCCTTCTGGTCGAAGGCGATCGTGTGCGGATCCTTGGCGTCGGGGTCGGGCATCGGATAGCGGGCGATCGCTCCCGTCTTGCCATCGATCTTGCCGATCATGCCGTTGCGATTGCCGGTGTACCACGCGTCGCCGTCCTTGTCGACGGACACAGTGTGCGGAAACGTCCCGGCATCGATCTCGACCTTGGTAAACGCACCGCTTTTCGGATCGAGGCGCGCCACGTAGTTGCCCTCCTGGCCCACGAACCACACGCGACCCTGCGTGTCGAGCGACGGATCCCGAGGGCGCGTGTCGACCCACGGTACGTTCCACTCGGTCACGGCGGCCGTGTCAGCACCGCGCTTCTGCGCGACGGCGGTGGTCGGCGTGAAGGTCGCACCGATGAGTGCGGTGGCAAGCAGTACGTATGCGCCGCGCAGACCGGTGCGCGTCGCAGCGCTGAGGTGGGAATTCATGCGAGGTCTCCTGAAGCGGAAGCCGATCGTGGCAATGACACGCGAAAACGAGCGCCGCCGACATGATCCGTCGACGAACGCAGAGCAATATGCCCGCCGTGCGCATGGGCGATAGCCTGCGCGATGGCAAGGCCGAGTCCGGCACCACGGCCGTATCCGCTGCCGTCGTCGGGCTGCGACGACGTGCCATGTACGAAGCGCTCGAACAGGCGGTCACGCAGTTCCGGCGGAACGCCGGGCCCTTCGTCGTCCACATCGATGTGCACCACCTGGTCGGTGGCGTCTACCCGCACGTGAACGGTGCTGGACGACGGCGCATGCTTGAGCGCGTTGTCGAGGAGGTTGAGCACCAGACGGTGCAGCAGCACGCCGTCACCGTGCAGGCGAAGTCCGTTGGTGGCGGCCGTCTCGCTGAGGTGCAGCGACACGCTGCGCGATTCGGCGAGCGACC
>NZ_JBILKJ010000126.1:0-7914 GCF_044376735.1 Gemmatimonas sp. | reverse complement strand
AGCCGGGCGCGACGCGAGAGCTCGAGTGCCTTGCCGCCGGGGGCGGCGCAGAGGTCGACCACCACGCCACCTTCGGGCACGTGCGCGTAGGTGGCCACCAGCGTCGCCGCCGGATCCTGCACGAAGAACGCCCCCTGCTTGAATGCGCCAAGCTCGGTGAGTGCCACGCCGGGGCCGAGCCGGATGGAATCGGTCACGAGCGGTACGTCGTGTGTGGTCACACCGGCTCCGGTGAGCATCTCGTCGAGCTGCGCTCGATCCACGCCGTACGGGCGCACCGTGATCGACGCGGGCTCGTTGTTCACGGTCAGCAGACGCTGCGTGTCGTCCATACCCCAGCGATCGACCCAACGCGCAATCACCCAGCGCGGATGCGAGTACTGCTGCGCGAGCGCTTCCAGCGGCTCGGCCGGTACCGGCGGCTCGATCGTGTCGCGCTCGCGATCGATGCGACGCAGCACGGCGTTGACCAACTTGCTGGCACCGATGCCATGTCGACGCTTCGTGAGTTCGACGGTCTGACCGATGGCCGCGTAGGCTGGCACGCTGCCCATACCAAGCAGCTGATACGCTCCCAGGCGCAGCAGGTCGGCCACATCGATGTCGATCTTGGCGATGCCACCGCGCACACGCTCGGCGAGGATGGCATCGAGTCGGTTGCGCGTACGGAGCATGCCCCAGAGCAGCTCCTGCACCCAGCGGCGATCGCGCGCATCGAGCGGCACGACGTACCGTTCGAAGGCGGCGTCGAGCATCGCGCCGTTGCGCAGGTCGGCCAGCACCATGGCAGCGGCCGCGCGCGAGTCGGTCACGCCGAGCAGGTGGTGCGGCGACTTCTTCACGACGGCCATCATTGGGTGCTCACGCGGGCTCGAGCAGATCGCCCACCGACACACCGCGTCCGCGCGCCAGCGACGCCGCGGTCATGCGTGGTTTACCGCTGGGTTGGACATCGAGGAATCGGACGGCCCCTTCGCCGCAGCGGACCAGCAACCCGTGGTCGTCGGCGGAGCGTACGGTGCCCGGCGGGCTCGCCAGCGTGGGTTCGTCGAGCTCGTCGTTGGTGCCATCGCCCACCACGCGCGCGCTGAACAGCTTCGTTTCCACCCCGCGAAGGCTGGCGAACGCGCCCGGCCGCGGATCGAAGGCGCGTGTGACGCGCGAGACGCGCTCCGCCGACCAGGTGAAGTCGAGGCGCGCCATGTCGCGATCGATCTTCGAGGCGTAGGTCGACTGTGCGTCGTCCTGCGCGATCGGCTGCACGATCTGGGCGTCGATCATGGCCAGCGCCTGCACGATGGCGAGCGCGCCGAGTTCCGAGAGGCGGTCGTGCAACTCGCCGTAGGTCTCGTCTGATTCGATCGGGGTGCGCAGCACGTGCAACATGTCGCCGGCATCGAGCGCGGGCACCATCTGCATGATCGTGATCCCCGTTTCGGTCATGCCGTCGAGAATGGCCGCCTGAATGGGCGCGGCGCCGCGAAGTGCGGGGAGAATGGAGCCGTGAATGTTGAGCGTGCCGAGCGGCGGCAGGTCGATCACCGCCTTGGGCAGGATGCACCCGTAGGCGACGACCACCGACACATCGGGCGCGAGCGCGCGCATGGCCTCGAGAAATTCGTCGCCGCGCGGCTTCAACGGCTGCAGCACGGGAATGCCTTCTTCGAGCGCGACCCGCTTGACCGGCGACGGGTCGAGCTGCGTGCGCGAACGGCCGCGCGGCTTATCCGGCTGCGTGACGATGCCGACCACGTCGTGTCCTTCGCCTATCAGCGCGCGAAGCGGCGGAACGGCGAACTCGGGAGTGCCCCAGAAGAGAATGCGCACGGGTGGGGCGGTCTCCGGTTATGTCGTCGGGTCGGGTGACGTGGCGTCGCGCTCCGGCGGCAGATCGCCGACGGGGAGCACGCGCAGGAGCTTCGGGTACTTCGCTTTCTCGTACTCCCACTCCCGCATCGCGGCGCGACGCTTGAGGAGGCTGAGCCGGTCGGTGAACAGGCGTCCGTGCAGGTGATCGATCTCGTGCTGCAGGCACCGTCCCAGCAGGTCGGTACCTTCGATTTCGTAGAACACACCGTCGATGTCCTGCGCACGCACGATGACGCGGGAGAAACGGTCGACATCGGCGTACACCTCGGGGATGGAGAGACAGCCTTCTTCCCCGCGCACCGAGCCTTCCTTCAGGATGATCTCGGGGTTGATGACGACGTAGCGCGTGTCATCGACCTCGACCACCGCCAGCCGCTCGCGTCGCCCCACCTGCGGTGCGGCGAGCCCGATGCCTTTCGCCTTGTCCATCGTGTCGAACATGTCGTCCACGAGCCGCCGCAACTCCGGCGTGATCTGCTCGACGCGTTCCGTCTCCTGGCGGAGGATCGGCGAGCCCAGGACGTGAATATCGAGCAACGACACGGAAACCTCAGGCCGCCGGGGTGGAGGCGCCGACGCGCGCAATGCGTCCACGCTCGACGATCACCTTCGATTCGCCCGTCTTGATCGTGATGCGGTCTTCCATGCTTGCCGCACCATCTTTGTTGACTGGATTGATATGCAGGACTTCGCCCACGAGTCCGCCGGCGGTGACGATCTCGTCGCCCTTCTTGAGGGCCTTGACCAGTTCGTTGTGCGCGTTCCGCTGCCGCTGCTGCGGGCGGATAAGCACGAAGTAGAAGATGGCGAAGATCGCGCCGTACATGAAAATCATGGAGGCGATCTGACTGCTGCCACCCACCTGCAGGGCAGCCAAGCTGGCAAGGACGGAGAAGCTCATGAAGGCGTCGATCGTGAGTGATAGCGGGCGAGCCAGTCACGGCTCCAGCCCTGGAACGTGCCGGCCTGAACAGCGGCGCGTGCGTCGCGCATCAGCGCAACAAGGAAATGTACATTGTGGAGGCTCAGGAGGCGCAGTCCGAGGATCTCTTCCGACACGAACAGGTGGCGGATGTAGGCCTTGGAGAAGCGGCGGCAGGCCGAACAGCCGCACTCGTCGTCCAGCGGCCCCGGGTCGAGGCGCCACGCGGCGTTCTTGATGCTGCGCCGCCCGGTCGTCGTAAAGAAGGCCCCGGTCCGCCCCATTCGCGTGGGGGCGACGCAGTCGAACAGGTCGACCCCGCGGGCCACCCCCTCCACCAGGTCCTCGGGGAAGCCGACGCCCATGAGATACCGGGGGCGGTCGGTCGGGAGCACGTCGTTCACCACGTCGAGCATGGCGTACATGTCGGGCTTGGCCTCGCCCACGGAGAGTCCACCGATCCCCAATCCGACCCAGTCGGCCGCATTCCGGATGGCGGTGGCCGATTCCCGCCGCAGATCGGCGTGAATGCCGCCCTGCACGATGGGAAAGAGCGCCTGCACGGGGGTCGGGGCGTCGGGATCGTCCCGCTGCAGCCGGTCGAACTCCACCCGGCACCGCTCCAGCCAGCGGATACTCCGCTCCATGGCTTCCCGCGCCAGCCCGGCCTCGGTCTGCCCGGGGACCACGTGGTCGAACTGCATGATCACGTCGGCGCCGAGGTTCCGCTCGATCCGCATGACGGATTCGGGAGTGAACTGCTGCAGCGATCCATCGAGGTGGCTGCGGAACTCCACGCCCTGCTCGTTGATGGTGCGCAGTCCTTCCAGGGAGAACACCTGAAACCCACCGGAATCGGTGAGGATCGGACCATCCCAGTGCATGAAGCGATGCAAACCGCCCATGGTGCGGATCATGTCGTCGCCGGGCCGCAGGCGCAGGTGATACGCATTGGCCAGGATCATCGTGGCGCCGAGGCGCTGCAGATCCTCGGGGTCGAGCGATTTCACCGACGCCAGCGTACCCACGGGCATGAACTGCGGCGTGTTCATCACGCCATGCGGCGTCGTGAATTCGCCGGCCCGGGCGTGGCCGTCGGTGGAGTCGAGTTTGAAGGAGAAAGTCACGAGTGGAATCTACTGGCACTCACGTGCGTTTCGAGTCGCGAGTCTGGGTGTCGAGTCGTGGGTCGCACACACCCAGCACCCGAAACTCGAACGCGCCACTCCAAACTCACCAGCGATCGACGGAACGAGGCGCCGGACTTACAGGATGCACATCGCGTCGCCGTACGAATAGAACCGGTAGTTCTCGGCCACGGCGGTCCGGTAGGCCTGCATCGTGAGATCGTAGCCCGCGAACGCGGCGACGAGCATGATGAGCGTGGACTTCGGCAAGTGGAAGTTCGTGATCAGCCGGTCGAGGCCGCGGATCGCGATGGGCGGACGGATGAAGATGTTTGTCTCGCCGCGGAACGGGTGGAGCACGCCATGCGCATCGGTCGCCGTTTCGAGCGTGCGCACGCTGGTTGTGCCGATCGCCCACACCCGATTGCCGCGGGCGCGCACCGCGTTCAGCTGCTGCGCCGTGTCGCTCGTGACTTCACACCATTCCTCGTGCATCACATGCTGCGATGGATCGTCGTCGCTCACGGGGCGGAACGTGCCGGCGCCGACGTGCAGCAGCACGTTCGCGGTCTCCACGCCGCGCGCGCGCAGCGTGTCGAGCAGATCCGGGGTGAAATGCAGACCGGCCGTAGGGGCCGCGACCGAACCGACCGTGTCGGCGTACACCGTCTGGTAGCGGGCGCTGTCGCCCGCTTCGTCAGCGCGCTCGATGTACGGTGGCAGCGGGACATGCCCGTACTTCTCGATCGTGCCGGCCACGTCACCGTTTGTATGGAGCCGCACGATGCGTGTGCGACGCGGCGTGGTGTCCACGATTTCCACGCGGAAGTCGGGAGCGATCGTGACCACGCGCCCGGGCCGCAGTTTGCCGCCGGGGTGGATCATCGCTTCGTAGTGGTCACCATCGATCGGGCGCAGCAGCAGAATCTCGGCCGGACCGCCGCTTTCGCGATGCCCCAGCAGACGCGCGCGGAACACCTTGGTGGTGTTCACCACGATCGCGTCACCGGCGGGGATCAGCTCGGCGACGTCGCGGAAGGTGCGATGCGACAGACTTCCGTCGCGCCGGTCGACCACGAGCAAACGGCTCGCATCGCGCGGCTCGACGGGACGCTGCGCGATGCGCTCCTCGGGGAGGGCGTAGTCATAATCGGACGTGCGGCTGCCCTTGTGGGGCAACACGTCGACGGAGTCAGGCATTGCGGTCATGGAAGGGCAGAAAGACAACCGAATCGGCGCGGCAACGCAACGGTTCGGCCCGATTTTATCCCTCAGCGCACCATGAAGACGGTGTTGCGCGCCGTTTTCTTCTGGTTCGCGAGGTCGGTCACTTCAACCCGCAGGCGATAGCCGCCCGGCGGCGCCTGTGTCATGTCGAGCGACAAGTACTCCACCTGCACCGGGACAGCACCACCCTGCCGCTCGAACGCGATGGTGAATCGATCACGAGACTGCTGCGAGCGACCCACGGCCCGTCCGACGTTGTCGAGCACGCGCACGGCAAAGCCCACCGCGCCCATACGATCTTCACGCTCCACCGTAATCGCCACGCGATACTTCGTCATGCCATCCCGTGGAACGAGGTCGTACATCTCCCAGAGCAGACCGATGGCGCTGTTACGCGCGAAGCTGCCGACGCTGGGGGTGATCGCCACGTCGCGCCACCGTGACGGCATCGTAACGCCGTCACGTGATTCCGGTTTGCTGCCGAGCAGTACGTCGCTCATGCCGAAGCCGACGTTCGTCGTGGGATCGAGGCGCGTCATCGCCCGGGCACCACGCTTACTGTCGCCCTGGAACGCCTCGACGCGCACCACGTTGATGCCGGGGCCCACCCGTCGCGTCCATGCCCGATCGAGCGGTGCCGTGCTGCTGTCCCGCGCGAAGATCAGCTGGTCGGATTCCATGCCGCGGACCTTCACGAACTGATCGAAGATGCGCAGATCGATGTCCACGGGTACGCGATCGAGCGCGTTGGCCCGGATCAGCGAGTCGATCGGGACCCGGGCCGCGATGACCGCGTCGCTCGAATCCGCGCCGGAGCGGAATCGGGTGATGCGCATGGGGATCGTGTCGAGCAGGCGCGACGCGGGGACGTTGGCGAACGAAACCGGTACGGCGTCGCGCAGCTGTTCCACGTAGTTGCGATCGAACATCGACACCCGTCCGGTCGCGAAACCGGGCTGCAGGTCGAAGAAGAACGTCAGCTTGCTGTTGTAATCCCACACCAGCGTCACCCCGCCGTCCAGCCGCGTACGGCTGTCGGTCGTGCTCCCCGGTAGCGTCATCTCGAAATCCGGCGGTCCGTACCGCACGTAGATGTCGCCACGATCGGTGTCGGCGCCGCGCAGGTCCATCTCGTCGATCGTCCAGCGGAAGTCGGCGAACACGACCCGGGCGAGAAACTCGAGCCGGAATTCGTTCTCCTGCGTGAGCGCCAGCGGATCGCTCATCATCCAGAACATCGCTTCGAGTCCGTCACGCTGGGCCGACGGCAGGGTGGCCCAGCTGGCCGAATCGCCCACCTGTCCCTTCATCTCCTTCGACGCCCGCGGGCGAAGAATGCGGGACAGGTTCCTGAGGCGGGTGGCCTCGGTCTCGTCCATCAGCACGAACGCGCTGTCGAAGGCCCGCGTTGCCTCCTCCTCGTTGGCGAGACGGTGATAGGCGAGCCCCAGCGCCAGCTGTGCCTGAAAGTCGAGAGGAAACTGACTCGCGCGCCGCGCGGCCACCGTGGCCAGATCCTGCCACTTCTTGCGCTCCGCATACGCCATATACAGGTGACGGCTGTAGCGCAGATTGGACGAGTCGGCGGCCACCGCCCGCGAGAAGCATCCGAGTGCCGTCGCGTGGTCGTTGTCGCCCGTGGGCGGTTCGATCTTGGTGGCGATCGAATTCACGTAGTCGCGCGCGTTCTTGCGATTCCAGTTGTTGTTGTTGTCCAGCTGCACCTTCGACATGCCGCTGGGCAGCCCCCGGTTCGCGATCGCGTCGTAGCTGCGCCACGCGGCCATGCCGGCCATGTCGGCGGCCTCGGCGAGCAACAGCGTCTCTCCCGAGCGCTCGGCGGCCGACATGCCATCGCGCGCCTGCCCGGTCGACGCGAAGCGCATGGTGGACACACCCGACTGAATGTTGAAGCGGCTGAGGCTGAGCCAGTAGCGTGCGCTATCCGGCGCGAGCTTGGTGGCCAGGCGCAGCGCGGTGTCGGCAGCGATCAGCAGGCGGATCTTTTTCTGATCCTTCATGAAGTTCGGATTGCGCGCGCTGCGGGCCTGATTCCACTGCAGCAGGCCGAGCCGATGCCACGCCGCGGCGTCACGCGTGTTTCGGCGCACGGCGGAATCGAGGAGTGCGACGGCGCGGGCGGTATCGCCGTTGGCGGCCAGGGAGTCCGCGAGCTGCGCGGCGGAACGCGGAGCCGCGCCTGATACGACAGGTTGTGCCGCCACCGTGCGCGCGCCGAGGAACGCCGGCAGCAGCACGACGAGGGCAATCCGCGTGGCACGCGCTACGCGGGTGGGCATGGGTGGCATGGTGTCGCGCTTAGAACAGCGTGGGGTGTTCGAAGGCGCCTACGGGAGGAACGTAGCCCAGGTGGCGATAGGCATGCGCTGTGGCCACGCGTCCACGCGACGTCCGCTGCAGGAATCCATGCTGGACCAGGAACGGCTCGTAGACTTCTTCGATCGTGCCGGCATCCTCACCGATCGCGGCCGCGATCGTACTGAGCCCAACCGGTCCCCCATCGAACTTCTCGATGATCGCTTTGAGCAGCCGGGCATCCATGTCGTCGAGGCCGAAGTGGTCGACGTTGTTCAACTCGAGCGCGGCCTGCGCGACCTCGAGCGTGATGCGTCCGTTGGCGCACACCTGCGCGTAATCGCGCACGCGACGCAGCAGCCGGTTGGCGACGCGTGGTGTGCCTCGCGAGCGCTTGGCGATCTCGTGTGCGCCCAGCGGGTCCATCTCCACCTTGAGGACTTCGCCGGTGCG
>NZ_JBILKJ010000033.1:0-27835 GCF_044376735.1 Gemmatimonas sp. | reverse complement strand
GCCACCGCCGCCGACGTGCGAGCGCTGGTTTCGCATGCGCAGGCGGAAGTGAAGGAACGGTTCGGCTATGAACTACAACCGGAAGTCGGCTTTATCGGGGAGTTCTGAACGGCGCCACTAGTCATCGCGCCGCCGTCGCGTGTCCCTTGAGCAACAATGACCACCTTCTTCTCCCCGGACGACCTCTCCGATCTGGCGGCCCGTGTGCAGCGGAGCGACGAGCTGGCGTTCCGCCAGCTGTTCGATGCGCTGTACGGACCGCTTCTTCGCACCGCACGCACGTTGGTGCGCGACGAGGCCGTTGCCGAGGACCTCGTGCAGGAGGCGTTCGTGCGCTTGTGGGACTGGCGCACGCGCCTCGACGCCGAGACACCCCTTCGGGCCTGGCTCTTTCGAACCGTGCGCAATCTCGCGTTCAACCTCCGTCGTGATGCGGCCACGCGGCAGCAGTTGCTGACCGACCCCGCAGCGCTGGCCAGCGCCGCCTCGCCGCGCCCGGCGGCATCGCCCGATGCCCACGTGTGCGGCGACGACCTCACCACACTGGTGTCGGCGCTCATCGACGATCTCCCCCCCCGTCAGCGCGAGGCCCTACTGCTGACGCGCGTGGAGGGCTTGTCGCACACCGAGGTCGCCGACGTCATGGGCTGCGCCCCGCGTACCGTGAACAATCACCTCGTGGCAGCACTCTCCACCCTGCGCTGGCGGCTCGCCGACGCCGGCGCGATGGTGGCGGCTTTTCTCTGGTGCGTGACGTGACCTCGAACTTTCCGAACGATGACGGACCGGCGGGCGCGCGGGTGGAGGCGGCGCTGGCCGCGATGCGCGATGCGTCCGCCCCCCATGCTGACCACGCGAAGCAGGACGCGGCGTGGGCGCGTCTGCAGGCACGCCTGCACGATCCGGCACGCATCCCGTTTACCGATGACGGCCCATTCGGGCCGACGCTGGTCACGAGCGACGCGACCGCGATCGATCGCGATGCCCCATCGGATATCCGATCGCGTACCCGTACCACCGTTCGCACCGCGCCGCGCCTGGGCTGGTCGATCGCGGCGGCGCTGATGCTCGCCGCCGGTGGGCTGGCTGCATGGGGTGCCACGCCGGTGCGGCACGAGGTCGCGAGGGGCGGCACCGTGACGCCGCAGCGGCTGCCCGATGGCACCACCGTGTGGGTGGCAGCCGGCAGCGCGCTCTCGTACCCACGGCGACTCGCGTGGCCGACCCCGCTCCGAAGCGCGGACCGTTCGGTCGCCCTGCGAGGGACAGCGTTCTTCGCGGTCGCCCGCGACGGTCGCCCGTTCATCATCCACACGCCCGATGCCACGGTTCAGGTGCTGGGTACGCGCTTCGAGGTGCGAGCGGCCGAGGGGCAGCACGGGTCGCGCGTGCAGGTTGAGGAGGGAAAGGTGGCCGTCACGGCGGGACGCGGGCGGCTGGTGCTCACCGCCGGGCAGGGAGCGAGGGTCACGCCGGAGGGGCTGCAGCCGCAGCCGGTGGCGCGGCAGGGCGTGGCGACGTGGCGAACCGGCGGACTCGCGGCGCTGGATGAGCCGATCAGTGCGGTGCTCGAGGAACTCGCGCGGCGTTTCTCGGTGGAGATCACGACCGACGCGACGGTCGATGCCCGCACCACGGTCTCGCTCTTCTACCCAACCGTGCCGGGGGTGGAGCGCGTATTGAGTGATCTATGCGCCGCCCAGAATCTCTCGTTCATCCGGACCAGTCGGGGCTTCCGTGTGCAAGGGGCGGTACGCGCGCCGTGATCGGTCGCTGGTTGCCACACCTGTATATCGGCGCGGCCTTGCTGGCGACGACGCGCCTGCCGGCGCAGTCCCGTCCGCCCACTGAGCGGCCCCCCGTCCGGGGAGCGGCGAGCACGCCGGCCCTGATTACAATCGCGCTCCTCGACCTGCCGCTCGTGGAAGCCCTCGAGGCACTGTCACAGGCCGCGCGGATGAATCTCGTCTGGCAGGCGGCGTCGCTGGGCGAGCGGAGCGCCACGCGCGTGTCGTGTCGTCATGCCGACGCCCCTCCCGAGGAGGTCCTCCGATGCATCACGCGGTCGGCGGGCCTCGACTACGTACGGCTGTCGTCGGGCACGTACGTCGTGGTGGCGCGCACGGAAAGCGCGCCGGTGTTCGCCGGCCTCGCCGGGGTGGTCATCGATGCCGCAACCGGGACCCCGTTGCCGTCGGCCCGCATCCAGCTGGCAGAGCTCCCCGCATCGGTGCTGTCGCAGGACGATGGCGGCTTCAGCTTTCCGCGTCTGCGTCCGGGGCGCTACGCGCTTTCGGTGCGCGCCGTAGGCTACCGGCCCTCTCAGTCTTCATTCGAGTTGCAGCCGAACGATGTGCACATGATCCGGTTGCCGCTCGAGCGCACCGACGTGTCCGCGGGACCGATCGTCGTCAACGGCGTGCGCCCGGGGGCCGCGAGTCGTGTGCTGGGCGCGGCAGAGCTCGCGCCACGCGCGATCGATGGCCTCGTCACCGGCCCCGCGGTGTTCCTCCCAGGCGCCCCGGTCCCGCTGGGCGTATCGCGACGCGACGGGACCGGCGACCTGCACCTTCAGGGCGGTGATCTCGGCGAGCATCCGTGGCGGCTGGATGGCATTCCGCTGTACGACGCCGGCTCGCTCGCGGGGCTGCTCGGCGTGGTCGCGCCGGCCGTCGTGGAGCGACTCACCGTGCGGCGCAGCGGATTTCGCGCCGCCGATGGCAGCTTCGCCACCGGCGTGATCGATCTCGAGCAGGCGGTCGTACCGGCAGACGGTGGCAACGCCCCCGCGACGGAGTTCTCGGTCAATCCGATCACGGCCTCGGGGCGCTTGTCGGCACCGATTCGCATGGCCGGGGCGCTGGGCCATGTGATGGTGGCCGGCCGCACCGGCATGTGGCAGTGGACGGCGCCATCGGCCTTGGTGCGCTCCCTGCGCCACTGGAGCGCACCCGACCCGGTCCTGCTTGCGCGCCTCAGCGGGTTTGCCGCGTTTCCAGGAACCGCGCAACTGGACCGAACGCGCTACGCCACCAGCGTCGGCGACGAGCAAGTATCCCTGCACGATCTGCATGCGGCCACGCGGTTGCGATGGGGGGTGTCGCAGCAGCTGGACGTCTCGGCCTTCAGGACCGCCAACGGCGTGTCCTACGACGGTACGGCGGCCGACACCGGAGCGGGAGTGGGCAGCCTGCAGTCGTCCGACGCGTACAGCTGGCGCACGACGGGCGGCCAGATGACGCACCGCTGGTTGATCGGCCCCCGCGTGCGGCAACGCGTGCAACTGCGCGCCGCCTCTCACGCACTCGAGCATTCGGGACGCATGCATATGCTCACGATGCCGGCCGCCGCGGTGACCGCCCGGGAAGACAATGGCATCGCGGAAGTGGCCTTCGCCGCCGACTGGCGGGTCACGGCGACCCAACGCGTGGACCTCGTGCTCGGCACGGAGCTCGCGCACACCGCCGCCCATCTGGATCTCGCCAACCGCGTGCTGCGACCGATCGGGTACAAAACGTCCGTGGTGCGCGGCGCCCTGTTCAGCGATGCCACGATCGCCGTCGGTGGCGGCCGATATCTCGACGCCGGGCTCCGGGTGACACAACTGCAGAGCGGTCGCACCTACGCCGAACCGCGCGTGGCGCTGCGCGGCGAACGGGTGTCGGGAGCGCGGCCATGGGCGTGGCGGGTGGCCGGCGGGGGCTACCATCAGTTCGTCAATCAATTCGATGCAGCCAGCACGATGCCGGTGGCGTTCGTGCCGAACGCGCGCTTCTGGCTGCCCAGCGACGGCGTCACCCCTGTGGCGCGGGCATGGCATCTGGCGGCGGAAGGCGTGTTGCGGCCGCGAACCGGCTGGGAGATCCGGGGCGAGAGCTACATACGCTGGCAGCCGTCTATCCCGATGTTCAACTACGGCGTGATGTTCGACAGCACCGGCATCAGCGCGCCGGTGCGAGACCCGGCCACGCTGCTGGCCCAGTCGTCAGGGAAGGCCTATGGCCTCGGGGTACGCGTGATCCACGAGGGTGCGCTCGCCGGCGTCGGCGTTCGCAGCGAACTCGCGTACGACGGTGGAAGCGCCAGCCGCCGTTTCCCCGCGCGATTCGGCGGCACGATGCAGCCGCCCCCCTGGCTGGAACCGCATCGCGTGCTGCTCGCCACCGAAGCGCGCCCCGTGAAGGGACTGGTGCTGGCCGCTCGCACGCGCGGCGTGTGGGGACGACCATGGGTGCTGCGCCAGGCATACTACGACCTGTTCGGCGCGGCACCAATGAACCGCGGCCTGCCCATCGGCATGCCGGGCGCGGAGACCCGTCCGGTGCTGATCGACGTGGATCTGGGGTTGTCCTACACTGGTCAGCTGGGGCGCACGCAGGTGGAGATCGGCGCGAGTCTCACCAATGCCCTGAATCGCCCCAACGTGCTCGACTACGGGCTACGCCGCCAGACAGTTGGCGCCGGATACGAGACGGTGCCGCGCTATCTGCCCGGACGTCAACCGGCGTTCTCCGTGCGCGTCCGTCCGTGAGTACGGCTCCATCCAAAATGTCTCGGACCGAGATCACGTCGAGAGGCAGAGGACGCTGAGATCGCAGAGGAAACGATATTGGGGACAACGGTGTCGAAACGCTGGTGAGGGATGGTCCGTAGCCTTATAGACACACCCTGCCCGCTCCCCCAGATCCCTCCCGACGTGCTCCGTCGTTTCCTGTCGCTCGCTGCCCTGCTCTGCCTCACCCTGTCGGCGACCGTGTCGCCCGCCCTCGCCCAACAGGTCGACGTGATCCGAGGCCGAATCACCGGTACCGAGAACGAGCCGCTCGACAATGTGGCGGTGGTGGTCACGTCGATCTCCGGCAACGTCAATCGCACCGCGCGCACCGACCGTGCCGGACGCTTCACCGTGACCTTCCCGGGCGGCGACGGCGACTACCTGGTCACCGTAACCGCGCTCGGCTACAGCGTGAAGCGCTTCGAGGTGAAGCGCGGGGCTGACGAAGACATTCTCATTGCCGACGCCAAGCTCTCGAAGGTGGGCGCCGTGCTCGACGCGGTGAAGGTGACCGCCGCGCGCGAGAAGGTGTCGCGCAACGACGTGCAACAGGACGTCGGCGGCACCGAACGGGTGATTCAGAACAACAATGCGCTGCCCCCCGACCAGATGGGGGATCTCGCGGCCATGGCCGCGACGCTGCCCGGTGTGCAGCTGGTGCCCGGACAGGACGGCGGCGCCAACGGGTTCTCGGTGCTGGGGCTCGGCGCCGATCAGAACAACACCACGCTCAACGGCATGATGTTCGGCGGCGCCGGGTTGCCGCGTGATGCCAGCGTGCTCAGTTCCCTCATCACGTCGCCCTATGACGTGTCGCGCGGTGGATTCTCCGGCGGTCAGTTCAGCCTGCGCACGCGCCCGGGGTCGAACTTCATTGGCCGAGGGCTGAGCTTCGTGGGTGATGCCCCGCCGCTGCAGTTCAGCGACGCGGCGGCACGGGCGAACGGGCAGGAATACACCAACGGGTCGCTGGGCGGATCGGTATCGGGGCCGCTGATTTTCGACAAGGCGTTCTACAATGTGTCCTTTCAGCTTGGCCGTCGCAGTAACGATCTGCAGACGCTGCTGAACACGTCGAGCACCGGCTTGCAGGCGTCGGGGGTAGCGGCGGATTCCGTGCAGCGTCTGGTCGGTCTGCTGCGGAATGCGAACGTGCCGATCGGCTACCGTGGCCTGCCCTCCAGCCGGCTGGGCGATCAGGGTTCGGTGTTCGGCGCCATCGACTTCACCCCGCCCTCGAGCACCAGTGGTGCCGCGTATAACCTCACGTTCAACGGGAACTGGAACAATCAGAATCCCGCGTCGCCGCTTGCCACCGGGCTGCCGACCACCAGTGGCGAGCGCACCTCCCTGAGTGGCGGCTTTCAAGGTCGCCACAGCGGCTACGTCACGCTGCGCGGCATCGGCATTCTCACCGAAACGTCGGCCGGCGTGAGTGCCTCCACGAATGACGGCTCGCCGTACATGGATTTGCCGGGCGGGCGCGTCCGCGTGAACTCGAATTTCGCCGATGGCACGAACGGGGTGCAGAGCCTCGCCTTCGGCGGCAACCAGTTTCTCGGCACGTCGCAGACGTCGAACAGCGTGTCGGCGATGAACACACTGTCGTGGTTCAGCGCCAACAACAAGCACCGGCTCAAGCTGGGCACGGAAGTGCGCCGTGATGGCTCGGCCCAGGATCAGACGGTGAATCGGCTGGGCACCTTCGCCTACAACTCGCTGGGCGATCTGCAGGCCGGCATTCCGATTTCCTTCACGCGCACGTTGGCTCCGCGTGAGCGCGAGTCCAGCATGCTGGTGGGCGCGATCTCGCTCGGCGATTCGTACCGGCGCACTACGCGCCTGCAGTTCCAGTACGGCGTGCGCGTGGACGCCAACCAGTATCTCGATGCGCCCGCCCGCAACACCGAGGTGGAGCGCCTGCTCGGTGTGCGCAACGATCGCGTACCCAATGGCGTGTTCGTGAGCCCGCGCGTGGGCTTCTCGTGGCAGTACGGCACAGGGCCGCAGATCGGTGCGTTCGACGGCGCCTTCCGTGGTCCGCGCGCCGTGGTGCGTGGCGGCATCGGAGTGTTTCAGAACACCCCGCAAGCCACGCTGATCGGTTCGGCCATCGACAACACGGGGCTGGCCAGCGCCATTCAGCAGCTGGTCTGCGTGGGGGCGGCCACGCCAAACCCCGACTGGAACGCCTACAGTAATCCGGCGCTGATTCCCACCCGCTGCGCCAATGGCGGCACGGGCACGGTGTTCGCGAACGGCGCCCCGAATGTGACGCTGTTTGCGAAGGAGTATGCCGCGCCCAGCAGCCTGCGGTCGAACCTCAGCTGGTCGGGACCGATTCTCCGGAACCGGTTGAATGCCAGCTTCGACGCCACCTACTCGCTCAACACGCGGCAGTCGAGCTTCGTGGATCTCAATTTCGCGGGACTGCAGCGCTTCGCCCTCGACAACGAAGCGGGCCGACCGGTGTATGTGCTACCAGGCAGCATCGTGCCGCTCACCGGTGCGATCGCGGCCGGCGACGGTCGCGTCGCCACGCCGTTCCAACGGGTCACGGAGCAGCGCAGTGATCTCTCCTCACGCAGCGCCCAGGGCAGCGTGCGCCTGTCGCCCACGAACTTCAGCACGAACTTCAGCTGGAGCATGAGCTACACCTACTCGAACGTACGCGAGCAGTTCCGCGGCTTCACCAGCACGGCCGGCGATCCGCTGGCGGTGAACTGGTCGCGCTCCACGTTCGATTCGCGCCATCAGATCACCTACAACCTGAGCTACAACGCGTTCGATTTCATTCGCCTGGGGTGGTTCGGGCAGTTCCGTTCGGGCACGCCGTTCACGCCCACGATCGGTGGCGATGTCAACGGCGACGGCTTCGGCAACGACCGCGCCTTCGTGTTCAACCCGGCGTCGAGCGACGCGGCGACGGCGGCCGGCATGCAGGCGCTGTTGACCAGCGGTTCACCGGTGGCCCGGGCGTGTCTGTCGTCGCAGCTCGGCACGCTGGCGGCGCGTAACAGCTGCCAGGGCCCATGGGTGAGTTCGGCCAACCTGTCGATCTCCTTCAACCCGATCAAGCTGCGGCTACCGCAGCGCGCCAACCTGTCGTTCAACGTGTCGAATCCGCTCGGTGCCGCTGACCTGCTGCTGCATGGCGAGAACAACCTGCGCGGCTGGGGACAGCAGCCGTTCCTCGATCAGTCGTTGCTGTACGTGCGCGGCTTCAATCCGGCCACCAAGCGCTACACCTACGAAGTGAATCAGCGCTTCGGCGCCACCAACCCGCAATTCAACAGCTTCCGCACGCCGGTCACGATCACGGCCCAGCTGCGCTACGACATCGGCCCCACGCGCGAGCGTCAGGTGCTCACGCAGTCGCTCGACCGTGGCCGTCGCACCAAGGGCACGAAGGCGGGCGAAGCGATGATCAAAGCGCAGTTCGGCAACGGTGGCGTGCCGAATCCGCTGGCCACCATGCTGCGCGATCAGGATACGCTCAAGCTGTCGTCGGATCAGGCCGACAGCCTGGCCACGATGAACCGCCGCTATACGGTGCGGTTGGATTCCATCTGGGCGCCGATCTCGAAGCGGTTCGCCGACCTCCCCGAGCGTTACGATCACGACGACATTTACGCGCAGTACGTGAAGGCACGGGAAGCCAGCATCGACATCCTCCGCGCGTACGCGCCGGCGGTGAAGGGGCTGCTCACCGATGCGCAGCGTCGCAAGCTGCCGCCCTTCGTGGCCAGTGCGCTCGACGATCGCTACCTCAAGTCGATCCGGTCTGCCACGTCGGGCGGCGGTGGCGGCATGATGATTCCCGGTGGTGGCGCCATGATCATGGGCGGCGGCATGGGCGGTGGAACACAAACCATCATCATGCGCCAGTGAGTTCATCTCCCGCTTCGCACGCTGTTGTTCCTGGTTCAACCTCACTAACGGACCCGCATTCATGACTCGATATCCCGCTTTCCTGCTCACCCTGTCGACGCTGGCGATGGTGCCGACGCTGGGCGCGCAGGCACGGCCGCCCATTCGACAACTCGGTGCGGTGCACGCCACCACCACCGATTCGCTGGGCATGGTGAACAACGTGCGGGCGCTGCCCGGCGGGCGGTTGCTGATCAACGATGCCACGAGCCGTCGTGTGTTGCTGGTGGACTCGACGTTCGCCCTCATCAGCATCGTGGCCGACTCCACGAGCAGCACGGCGAACGCATACGGCCCGCGGTCGGGCAGTCTGATCGCGTTCCGCGGCGACTCCACGCTGTTCGTCGACGCCGCCTCGCTCTCGATGTTGGTGATTGACCCGGCCGGCAAGATCGGCCGCGTGATGTCGGTGCCGCGCTCACAGGACGCGATGATGCTGGCCGCCGGTGGCCTCGGCACCGGTGCGTACTACAGCAACGGCTATCTCGTGTACCGCGGCATGCCGGGGTTCCGCATGCAGATGGGACCGACGGGCGCGCCCACGATGCCGGCGGTGGCCGATACCATGGCGATCGTGCGGGTCAATCTGCAGTCGCGCGCGGTGGATACCGTGGGGTTCATCAAGATCCCGAAGACGAACACCAACATGGTGCGCAGTGACGACGGCAAGATCAGCATTTCGATCGAAGTGAATCCGCTGCCGGTGGTCGATGACTGGGTCGTCACCTCGGGCGGTGACGTGGCCCTGATCCGCGGCAAGGACTACCATGTGGACTGGATGTCGCCCGATGGCACGCATCGGTCGTCACCCAAGATGGCGTTCGACTGGAAGCGTCTCTCCGACGAGCAGAAGGTGGCCCTGATCGATTCGGTGAAAGCAATTCGTGATCGCGCAGCGGCGGCAAATCCCGGACAGGGCAACGCGATGGCGGCGGCCTTCGGCGCCGCGCTCGGCACCGGTGGCGCGGCGGGCGGCGCGGCGCCGCAGATGGTGATGCGCTTCGAGACGGCCGGCGCGGCCGGCGGACGTCCGGGCGGCGGTGCCGCCCCGCAGATCATGGCCCCACAGATCAACTACGTGTCGCCCACCGATCTGCCGGACTATCAGCCGGCGTTCTTCGCCACGGCCGCGAAGGCCGACGACGATGGCAACATCTGGGTGCGGACCATCCCCACCAAGCCGATTGCCGGTGGCCCGGTGTACGACGTCGTGAGCGCGAAGGGCGAAGTGGTGGATCGAGTGCAGATTCCCGAGAACCGCACCATCGTAGGCTTCGGCCCGGGCGGTGTCGTGATCCTCGCAGCGCGTGACGGCGTCACGACGAAGCTCGAGCGGGCGCGGGTCAAGTAGGGCTCGGCGAGGCCGGCAACAACAGCAACAGGAACAGCAACAGCAACAGCAACAGCCAGAACACGGAAGCCGCGGATCACGCCGAAACAACACGGATAAGCTTAAAGCGCTGTTGGCTTATCCGTGTTGTTTCTGTGGTGATCCGTGGTCTCCGTGTTCTGGATGTTTGAGAGCTTGAGGCTTACCGATCCTCGAGCAGCACGTCGCGCTCAGCGCTGCGACAGAGGCGCTCGTCGCGGCGACAGAAGCTGGTGCGCAGCGTGCCGCGGATGGGCAGCGCTGACCGGGGCACGGTGACCGACGCACGCTCCACGAAGTAGGCGCTGTCTTCGGTCACGGTGGGCGCCCGCAGCAAGAACCGGCGACCGTCCCCGGCATTGAGCACGGGGGGCAGCAGCGCGTTCACGCGGGCGCCTGGCTCCACCGAGATCGTGAGGCGCACGGAATCTGCGCCGAAGGTGAGATCGAGATCCGGTGGCACGACGTCCCGCAGCTCTGTCGACTGCTGGGGCAACGGCGGCAGCACCGAAACGATCGGCGTGCCGGTCGGCGGTGCGGGTACCGGAGCACGATCACCGGCACAGCCGGCCAGACCGAGAGCGGTCAGGGCGAGCCGACTGTGCCGGCGGGTGGTGCGGAGGATCGACATCCGTCTAAGCTAGCGAGTTCAGTTCCCGGCAGGGCGACGCGGCGGGGCCGGCAGCGTCCCCTTGTTCGCGGTGGCCTTCTCGATGGCGTCGACCGTGACCTTCGTCCGGAATTCCACGATCTGCTTGGCCCACGTCGTCGCCTTCTTGCGGTCGGCAAGCGAGACACCGTTGATCGTCAGCAGCTTCGCCTTTGCCCGTTCGTCATAGCGAATCGACTTCGGGTCGTCGATGAACATGTTGAGCGAGATCTCCGGATCGTCGTGCAGTCCTTCGGCCACCGTTTGGTTCACGCCGAACTGCTCCATGTGCTTGGCCACGCTGGCGTAGTCGTAGTACTCCTGGATGTGCGCCACGATGGGTGCGCCCTGCCAGAGCTTCGTGACCGAGTCGGCCACCCACCGCTGCCCCGCCTGATTCCCGCCGCTGTCGCCGATCAGGATGATGCGCGTGAAGCCGTGCGCCTTGAGGCTGTGCACGAGGTCGGTGAGGAGCATGCGGAACGTCTCCTCGCGCATGCTGATCGTGCCGGGCGACACCATGTGTCCGCTGGCCGGGCTGATGTTGCCTTCGGGCACGAACTTCACGATCGGCGCGCACAGCGCATTGCCCAGCTTTCGCGCAATCGCCTCGCAATTCGTGTGCAGCACGTAGTTGTGCTTGCCCGTCACCAGCCACGGTCCGTTCGGCTCCATGCCGCCGGTGGCGATGATCGCGGTGGTCTTGCCGGCCTTCAGCGCATCGCGCACGTCCATCCAGGTCATCTCTTCCATCCACACCGTATTCGGCGCGGGGAGCGGATTCACCGCGTCGACGCAGTTGTACGGATTCGCCGTGCAGGTGCCGCCGCCCATGTTGCGCGGATCACGGGCGGCAGCGGACTGGGCGCCGCCCTGCGCGGCGGCGGTACCGCTGAGCGCCACGGACGCCACGGCGCTGGCCAGCGCGGCGCCCAGGATCGACGCGCGAAGCGAAACGGGTGCGGCGGCGCGCTGTGGCGTGCGCGAGAAAATGCCTCGGGACATGGTGGTGCCTCGGAACGGTTGGACGGTGGACGGACTCGGGGGTGCGACAGCGGACGATGCGGGACGATGCCGCTGAAATCACCACTTCGCCAGAGCGGAGTGCGCGTCGAATGCGTATAGTGTCGCAGGGCGCGTGAACGACCTGCCCCCGATCGACTCCTACCTCCCGGACCATGGCCTTCCCTGTCCGCCCGCCCGCCGTTCTGGCGCTCGCCTGCACGGCTGCCCTCATCGCCGCCGCGCCGCTCGCCGCGCAGAGCACGGGCAGCGCCCCGGCGTCTGCCCCCACGCTCACGCTCGCCGAAGTGCGGGCGCTGGTGGAGGCGCACCTGATCGTCTCCGCCATTCACGACTCCAGCGACAACAAGGCGGCTCAGCAGAAGAACAAGACGAAGGAAGCGCAGCTCGAGCTGCAGCAGAAGAAGCGCGAGATGATCACCGAGGCCCTCGCCAAGAAGGGGATGGCCGACTCGGTCTTCTCCAAGCGGCGCTTCCTGGTAAGCAGCAATGCGACACTACGGGCGCAGTTCGACAGCATTCTCGCCGATGTGACTGGCGCGCCGCTACCGGGTATGATCGCCGCCGCCCCGCTGGCGCCGGGCGCCGTCGCCGCCTCGTCGCTGCCGCCCGGGCTGGTGGGCACCCATCTGGGCCATGTGGTGTCGAGCTTCATGGATACCCCCGACAAGTCGGGCTTCCTGCCGATGGCGCTCGCCGAAGCAAAAATCGCCGCGCAACATGCCGCCTTTGCCGCGCGCACGCCGGAGAATCTGCAGTCCATGCAGACGCACGCCGGGCACGTGATTCACGCGATCGACCCCACTCAGGCGCCCAGCGGCCCCGGCAAGGGCTTCGGCATGAAGCGCGCAGCCGGTGGCATCGCACAGCATGTCGAGCTCGCGGCCAAGGAACCCGCGGCGTCGGCGAACGTGAAGAGCCACGCGGTCCATGTGGCCACCGCCGCACGGAGTGCCATGGCGCGTGGCGATCAGGCGATCGCGATCGCCAAACAGATTCAGGCGGCGACCACCGCCGCGGCGGCCGCCTCGCTCGTATCGCAGCTGGTATCGCTCTGCGATCAGCTTATCGCGGGCTCCGACAACAACGCCGACGGCCGCATCGGCTGGGGCGACGGAGAAGGGGCGCTGCAGCAGGCCCAGGATCACATGGGGTTGCTGCTGGCCGGCGAAAAGAAGCCTTGACGAAAGCCTGAAGCAGCCCGAATGACAACGCGGCGCCGTCACGAATGACGGCGCCGCGTTGTCGTATCGGGCGGACGGCCGAGGATCAGCAGGCCACGCAGCGATGGGTGTTCTTGGCGCCCAGCTTCTCGAGCAGCTGAATCGTTTCCGGGAACGGACGCAACCGCTGCACGGGACCGTTCGCCATGTCCACCGTGGTCATGCCGTTGCGCGCCACGGCCTTCGGATCAGCGCCCTTGCTCACGAGATACGTGATCATCTCGTTGTCACCGCGCGCGGCGGCGTGATGCAGAGGCGTGTAGCCGTTCACATCGCGCTGGTTCACGTCGGCATGCAGCACTTCCACCACGTACTTCATGGCCGGCATCCACCCGTCGGCGGCATGACGATGGGAGTTGCCGGCAAAGCCGTTGCCGTAGCCGACACCAGCGACTGCATGAATGGGATAGACCCCGATGCCGGGCGGTACCGCCTTCGACGCGGAGTCGATGTCCTTTGGCACTACAAATGCCCCGGGCAGTTCACCGGGACCACCCGCCCCACCGGCACCGCCCGCAATCCGCGCGCGATTCGCACGATTGGCCGCCACCGGACGCACTGATGGCAGCGTGTCGATGGCTCCGCGGTCCTTCAGCATCTTCATCGCCTCGACGTCCACCGCGTACGCCGCACGCCAGAATGGTGTGGTGCCATCGAGCGCTTCCAGTCCGCAGTTGGCGTTACCGCAATTGTTATAGGCGAAGAACCACAGGTTCTTCTTCAAGCGGACGTTGGGGTCCGCCCCCGCCTTGAGCATCGCATCCATCAGTTCGAGATGCGTGACCTTCTGCGTCTGCACGGCCTGCGGCTGCGGATACCGTGAGCGCGGCGCCCACATGGTATTCAGCGCGGCGTACAGCGGCGTAAGGCCAGCGCTGCTGCCGATCTTCACGCTCGCACCGCGCTTCACGAGGGCCATCGCCAAATCGAACTGACCATTGATCGCCGCCATCAGCAGCGCGGTGGTGCTGTCGCTGGTGGTGACTTCATCGATTTTCGCGCCGCCATCGAGAATGGCCATCGCCGCCTCGATGTTGCCCTGACGCGCCGCGTGATGCAGCGCGGTGAGGCCGCCCATGCGACCAACCGTGGCTTCATACCCGGACACCTGCCCTTCAAACAATTCGGCCGACTCCGTGGTCTTGGCCACCGGTCCACCGGAAAAGAGCGCGCGACCGGCTTCGATCGCCTGTTGGATCTGCGCGGGCGTCAAATCATTCGTAGGCGGAGCAGCCACCCCGATCTTGTAGCCGCGGAGCGCCGGATCCGCCTTGGGAGCCGGGGCGGCGGCGACCGCGGTCGTTGCCGCTGGAGCGGCTGGCGCAGGTGTGGGAGCGGCGGCCGCCACGGGAACAGCGGCAGGGGCCGCCGCCGGAGCCGCCGCCGGAGCCGCCGCCGGAGCCGCGGCAGGGGCGGCCGCAGGCGCGGCCATCCCCGATGCGGCGGCCGCCCGATTCCGCGCCGCCGCCGCGTCCGCCATCAGCTTCTCCGCCGCCTTGGCCGAGGCATCGATGATCGAGTCGCGGGTCTTCTGCGGCAGGTACGAGAAGAGCACTTCATTCCGCTTCTTGGCCGCCGCCTGCTGACGCGCCAACTCTTCCGTGAGGTCGACCATCTTCGTCCGGATCGACGGATCGGCGCCACCCGCCAGCAACGCGCGCGCGGCATCGCCACGATTCTCGGCCGCCGCGAACATGAGCGGCGTCTGTCCCCACGCCGACTCGCGGGCATTCGGGTCGGCCTTCTTCGCGAGCAACGCCTTCACCGACGCCGCATCACCAGCAGCCGCCGCGAGGTGCATCGCCGTGGCCCCCGTAGCCGTCAGCGTCTTCGCATCCGCGCCGGCCGCCAGCAGCGCCTGCACCACGGCGCCATGACCGGCGCGGGCCGCTACGTGCAGTGGTGTGTAGCCACCGTTCTTCGTCGTGCCCGTGAGCGTCGCGCCGGAACGCAGCAAGAGTGTGGTCATCGCGGCATCGCCGCGATCGGCCGCCCAATGCAACGCGGTCATGCCGTCGCCCTGCGCCACGTTCACATCGTTCTGCTGCCCAAGCAACGCACGCACCTTCGCGATATCGCCCCGCATGGCCGCGTCGGCGACAGCCGGCGCCACACGCGTGTCGCGGATGTTCGGCTTTGTCTCCGACTTCGCTGTGGCCACCCGCACCACCGGCTTTGCGTCCTGTGCCGCCAGCGGAGCCAGCGCGCCCGACCACACCACGAGCGCACCGGCCGCAGCAACCCGGATTCCGTTTCGATCGATCATGACTCGCCTCAGACGTAGAGCGCGAACGGCGACAGGCTGTCACCGAAGCTGGGCACATCGATGTTGTACTTGTGCAGCAGCGAGAGCATCACGTCGGCCATCGGCGTGCCGTCGGGCGCGCGCAGATGCGTGCCACCCGGCACGAGGTTGGCATCGCCGCCCATGAGCAGCAGCGGGCAGCGGCGATGGTTATGAATGTTGCCGTCGGCCATCGGCGACCCGTAGATGATCGTCGTGTTGTCGAGCATCGTGCCGTCGCCTTCCTTCGTCTCCTCGAGCTTCTGCAGGAAGTACGGCAGCATCGACATGTGATAGCGATTGATCTGATTGAACTCGAGAATCGCCGACTCGCGTCCACCGTGGTGCGACGCCGGGTGGAAGCCCTTGTTCGTGCCCGACTCCGGGAAGGTTCGGCTGGAGGCGTCGCGACCGGTCTTGAACGAGAACACGCGCGTCATGTCCGACTGGAACGCCAGCACCTGGATGTCGAACATCAGCTTCATGTGCTCTTCGAACGAATCGGGCACGCCGGCCGGCGCTTCCGGCAGCAGGCGCTCGTCGCCGCTCGCGTTCTTCGCTTCGACCTTCTGGATGCGACGCTCGAGTTCGCGCACGTTCTCGAGATACTGGTCCACGCGACGACGGTCGGTGGCGCCGAGTTCGCGCTTGAGCGACGACATCTCACCCACGACCCAGTCGAGAATGCTGCCGTTGTCCTTGCGACGCGCCGAACGATCGGCATTGCTCGAGCCGGCGCCAAACAGCAGATCGAACGCAGCGCGCGGATTGCGGATCATCGGCAGCGGTTCAGTGGGCGAGGCCCAGCTGATCGTGTCGGTGTAGGCGCAGGCGTAGTTGTAGTAGCAGCCGCCGGCCTGATCGAGATTCTCGATGCACAGCTGCATCGAGGGGATCGGCGTGTCCTGTCCGATCTTGCGCGCCACGATCTGGTCGAACGACGTGCCCACGTACAGGTCGGAGCCCTGCGTCTGCTTCGGATGCGACTGCGTGAGGAACACCGCACTGGAGCGGAAGTGATCGCCGCCGATTTCCGGCGCCTCGAACGCTTCGGCCATGCGCACGTCGGTGTTGCTGATGATCGACATCTTGTGCTTCCACGCTTCCATCGGCGCCAGCGCGCCTTCCGGGTTGAGCGTGAAGTCACGACCCACACCCTTCGGCGCCCACAGATACTTCGAAGCACCCCACGTGTTCGAGCCGGCCGCGCCATGTACCGACTCGATGGCCACGAGGCGCTTGTGGCCGGTGAGCGGCGCACCGGCGCCGCCGACCTTCGCCAGGAAACGACCGGCCGGCTCCATCGCATCGAGATACGGCAGGGCGATGACGGCACTCATGTTCCGGAGGAACGTGCGGCGCGGGAGGGCTTTCTGCGTCATGAACGACATGAATCAATCTCCGTAGGTAGTCGGATCAGTTATGAGACGCATCAGCCGACACCGGCTCGGCGCGCTTGCTATGGAAGGCCTTGCTGTTCACCACACCCATCACGAACGAGGAAAACTTGTACTTGTTGCGCTCGGCGTCGCGCGTGATCGTGCGCACCGTCGTCTGGTCGTAGTCCTCGACACGGCGACCCAACGCGTACGCCATCAGGTTCTCGGTGAAGTTGCGCATCAGCGGCGTTGGCCGCTTCAGCAGCGCCTTGCTGAGATCGATCGGCGTGACGAGCGCGGTCCCGTCGTACAGCTGGCCGCGCGTATCGAGCAGCGCGCCGTTCTCACGGTAACGGAGCTTGCCGGTGACGTCGAAGTTGTCGAGCGCGAGGCCGATCGGATCCATGAAGTTGTGGCACGAGCGGCAGGTCGGATTGGCGCGGTGCATTTCCATACGCTCGCGCGTCGTGAGCTGCTTGCCCTCTTTGGAGCCGGCGGTCTGTTCGAGGTCAGGCACGTTGGGCGGCGGCGGTGGCGGCGGCGTGCCGAGCAGCACTTCCATCACCCACTTGCCGCGCAGCACCGGCGAGGTGCGATTGCCCAGCGACGTCTGCACCAGCACGCTGCCGTGACCGAGCACGCCACGACGCTGGTCGTCCGCGTAGGCCACCTTCCGGAAGCCTTCACCCGTCACGTTCGGGATGCCGTAGTGCTTTGCCAGCCGCTCGTTCACGAAGGTGGACTCTGCCGTGAACATCGTGAGCACGCTGCGATCGTTGCGCACCACGTCTTCAATGAACAGCTCGGTCTCACGCTGCATCGACTGCGCGAGCTTGAGATCGAAGTCGGGGAACAGGAACGCGTCGGGGTGCACCTTCTCGAGATCCTGCAATCGCAGCCACTGCGCCGCGAAGCGGGTGGCGAGCGCGTCAGCGCGCGGATCGGCGAGCATCCGCTTCACCTGCGCCTGGAACACCGCCGGCGTGTGCAGCGTCTTCGCGCGCGCCGCCGCCAGCAGGCGATCATCGGGGATCGTGCTCCAGAGGAAGAACGAGAGGCGCGTGGCGAGTTCGAGATCGTCGATGGTGTAGTCGGTGCCGGCCGCCGTGGTCGTGGGCTCCTTCTCGAAACGGAACACGAAGTACGGACTGGCCAACATGGCCTGCAACCCGAGCCGCACGCCTTCTTCGAACGCGTTGTCACCGCCGTTCTTCGCACCCTGATCGTAGAACTTCATCAGGCTCGCCTTGTCCTTCGCGGTGAGCGGCCGACGATAGGCCCGCGTGCCGAGGCGCGTGAAGATCTGTTCGGCGCAGGCGCGCTGCAGGGCGATGGCCTTCGGTGCGCAGCTGAAGATGCGCGTGCGGCTGGGCGAGTCGGACACGCCCGTGACGCGATACGGACCGGCCACGAACACTTCCATGAGCGGCGGCGGCTCGGTGGTACCGGCGGCGCCGGTGCCGCTCGAGGCGCGCGACCATTCGTGCGGCTTGATGAGATCTTCGTACGGCCCTTCCGCCGACTTCGCGAAAGCGACGGACACCTTGCGCTGTCCCGCCTTGACCTTGATCGGCTCGCTGCGAATGAAGTCGGCACCCAACGGCGCGTCGGCGGATTCGCCGTTGCGCGCGATGCCGCGATCGTAGCGCAGCAGCGCCACGCGCTCGCCGTCGATGGAGATGTCGAGATCTTCCACCGGGCGACCGACACCACCGCCGACATTCAGCCGGAACTCGTACTCACCATCGGCGGGGAACGTGTGCAACAGCACCATGCCGCCACGCGTGCCGTACGGCGTCCCGTCAACGTGGTCCCACGGATGCTGCGACGCGAATGGCGACGTCTTGTAGGTGGCCTGACCGACCGGCGCCTTGCGATCGCCGATCGCCATGCGGCTCACGGCGGCCGCCGCGTTCAGGTAGCCCTCGAGCAACGTGGGCGACAACGACTGCACATCGGAGATGTTGTCGAAGTTCGCGCTCTTGGTGTCGAGCGGCAGCCAATCACCGGACGTGACTTCGAGGCCGAGCAGATCGCGGATCACGCGCTCGTACTCGGGGCGGTTCAACCGCTGGAAGGTGCGGGTGCCCGGATTCACCGGGGCCGCGCCATCGACCACGCGCTCGAGGGTTTCCACCAGCGCCTCGAGGGTATCGCCGGTGGGACGCTTCGATCCGGGCGGCGGCATCATCTGCGCGCGCAGCTTGCGGATCATCTTCTCGGAGGTCGGCAACTCGGCGGTGGCTGAGGTGACCGAGTAGCTCTTGAGATCGAGGTTGCCGCGACGCTGCGTGGGGTTGTGGCACCCCGCGCAGTAGCGCTGCACGACATCGTCGAGCGCGCCCATCGTGATGCCGCGCGCGCCGGCCGACGCCCGCGTGAATGCGCGGCCCGTGGTGTTGGTGGCGCGCATGGGACGCAGCACGGGGTGCGTCGCCGGCAGCGTGGTGTTCGTCGAGGAGACCGTCGTCGCGACGGTCGCGCGCGACGACGGTGTCGTGGACGTTGTCCGTACCGGATCGGTCAGTGGCGACGACGATGCCATCATCGTCGCCGACGTGATCACTCCAGACAACGCGAGGAAAAGCTTCATACCGGCTACTCCTGAGGACTGCGACGTACGATGACGTCGCCCAGCCAACTCGTTCGATGATCCGGCAGGAAGGGAGGCCGGATTTCTCTAAAATAACGTCGAAACGGCGAAAGGTGCTGAGAAACGTTGCAACCCGTGTGCCCACGTGCGTGAGCACGTACGTGAGAACAAGCAAGGCGCGGTGACCGCCAAAGAAGGGACGATCACCGCGCGGAACTGGTTCACGGTGGTGTGATGGCGCTCAGGTCATCGCGCGCTGCGCGGTCGGCAGGAGCACCGCGTACAGCACGTCATGCACCGGCGTCGGGACGCCATGCGCCCGTCCGATGCGCACCACCGCGCCTGTTTGCGCTTCGAACTCCGATGGCCGTTCCGCCATGAGATCGCGTTGCAACGAGGTCGAACCGTCCGGTGGCAAACTATCGTACCGCGCCCATACGCGGTCGATGGCATCGGCTGGCCACGAAATGCCCACGGCCCGACCCACCTGATGGACTTCGTGTAGCGCCGCATCGATCACGGCTCGCGATGCCGGCATCGATCGTACGATGCCGAACGGTACCCGTGCGGCGGCAGCAACCGCGCCGATCGGCTCGATGAACAGGAACTTCTCCCACTGCGCGACACCCATGTCGTCGGGGAGCACGGCAACCAGGCCGGCACCGCGAAGCGCAGCGGCGAATCGCGGGATCTGGGCGTACGCCGCCGACTGCGCCGGTGCGCCCGCCCGACGGCCGAACTCGATGATCGGCGTCACGGCGGTGTGCCGGATGTGCCCGGGAGTCACCTGCTCCACCAGCACCCGGCCCAGTCCTTCGAGCACGTGGTCATCACCGAGCGCCGCCGCCAGCAGTCCGCTGGCCTCCACGCCGTTCTGTACAGGGATCACCGCCGTGGCCGGCCCGACCAACGGCCGGAGCGAGGGCGCGAGGCTGGCGATCTGCGTGGCCTTCACGCACACCAGCACGACATCGACCACGCCCACCGTGTCCGAATCGTCGGTGGCCTGCACCGAGGGCAACGTGAGGTCGCCGTCGATGCTCTCGAGGATGAGACCACGCGTCTGCAGCGCGGCCAAGGTGGCGCCGCGCGCGAGGAAGACGACGTCGTGGCCCGCCTGCTGCAGACGGGCACCCAGCACGCCGCCAATGGCGCCAGCCCCGATCACGGCGACGCGCAGCCGGTCCAGCTGGCGCGCCGCCGTGTTGGTGTTACTCACGGCTTGCCGATCGAGAAGCCGGCGATGTGCGCATCGGTGTTGTGTCCCATGCGGAAGCCGACCACGCCATCGGTGCTCTTGAGCTTACCGGCCGCAACCAGCTCGGCCTTGCTGTAGCTCGCCACTTCGGTGCCGTTGATGATGCACGACACCTTGTCGCCCTTCACCTGCAGCGCGATCTCCTGCGTGACCGGCTTGCCCTTCGCTTCGGCCTTGTGCACCGCGTCGTTCATGCCACCGCGCGGTCCGTTCATCTGGAACGGCGCGGGGCCCATGCCACGCACGATGAAGTTGCCGTTGCCATACGCCGCGCAATACAGGTAGCTCTCGCTGTCCGTACCCATGTCGTTGCCGGCCATGACGATGCCATACGGGTGCGGATGATTGTTCAGCCCCATGTATTCGCGCTCCGAGAACGTCGCCTTCACGACGTAATCGCCCTTCCCCTTCATCTCGGGGTTCCAGTACGTGATCGCCGGGCCGGTCGTGGCGTGCATGCCCGGGCCCATGCCGACGAACTTCGCGCTGTCGACGGTCAGTCCGGCCTTGGCTTCCTTGGCATCGACCTTGCCCATCCACCCCTTCATCTGAATACCACCCTTCACGGCCATGGACTTTTCGCTCTCCTGCGCCTGCACCAGCTGTGGCAGAAGGGCGAGGGCAGCGGTCGCGAGCGCGACCTGCATCGTACGCGTCATCGGAATACTCCTGATGTGAGTCGGTGGGACCGACCGCGCATGGCGGCGAGTCGGCAGACGTGAATGTTTGCGCCGGAAAGCCGTTGGCGATAGGGTGAGGCGTATTCCGAGTCCCGGCTGTTGCACATTCCCGGAGGTGCTGATGCCCAACGTGACGGAGCGCCTCGTCAACCGGCCAGTCTGGTTCGACCTGTCCACGTCCGATCTCGCGGCCGCCAAGGCGCTGTACGCCGAGTTGTTCGGCTGGACCTTCGGCGACTCGCCGGCCGAGCTGGGCTTCTACACCATGGCGTTCGCCAAGGGGATCCCGGCGGCCGCGGTCGCGCCGAAGATGCCGGGACAGGAAGCCGTTCCGGTCACCTGGACGGTGTACTTCGGCGTCACCGACGCCGACGCCACGATGGCCCGCATCACGACCCACGGTGGCACGGTGATGGTGCCCCCGATGGCGATTCCGCCCGACTTGGGTCGCATGGCCATCGCGATCGACCCCGGTGGCGCAGTGTTCGGCCTCTGGGAGCACGGCAGCTTCTCGGGCGCCGGTATTGAAGGCGAGCACGGCGCGATGTGCTGGACCGAGGTGGCCTGCCGCAATGCCGCGGCCAATGCCGCGTTCTACACCGCGGTGTTTGGTCTCACGTCGCAACGTCTCCCCGGCGACGCCGTGGAGTACTACATCCTCCACGACGGCGAGCCCGGCGTCGCCGGCGTGATGCAAATGGACGCCGCCTGGGAGGGTATCCCGCCCTACTGGATGCCGTACTTCGCCGTGGGCTCGCTCGGCGCCGCGAACGCGACGCTCACGAAGCACGGCGGCAAGATCCTGAACGGGCCGATCCCGAGTCCCTTCGGCAAGATCATGGTCGTACAGGACGCGCAGGGTGCGGTGTTCTCGTACATGAGCGAGAACGACTGAACGGGTTTGGGCGAACGGCAACAGCAACGGCAACTGCAACTGCAACTGCCAGAACACGGAGATCACGGAAGACACAGAACCAACACGGATAAGATGAGAAGCGCTTTTGGCTTATCCGTGTTGGTTCGGTGATTTCGGCGCCATCCGTGTTCTGGCTGTTAGCGATCTCGCAGCACACGGATGTCATCAGTCCAGATGACGCGTCGGCGTTCCGGCTTCGGACCGAAGTTGAGCAGCAAACCAAGCTCGAGCTTCGAGGATCGCAGATAGCTGATCAACTGGGCCTCGTGCGCCGCAACGATGCGTTCGCAGGCCTTCAGTTCCACGATGACTTTGCCCGCCACGACGAGGTCAGCGCGAAACTCGCCGAGCGCAACACCCTCGAGCACGACGGGGAAGACGACTTCCCGCTCTAGCTGGAGGCCGCGCCGTCGGAGGTAGATCGGCATTGCATTCGCATAGATGCTTTCGGGATACCCCCATCCTAGGGCGTTGTACGTGTCGTAGAACGCGCCGATGATCTCGTGGGTGATCTCGCCGTGCAGCAGTTCGCTCATGGCTCGGTGACAGAATGAGAACGGGCCGATCACCTGGTAGTGACCGGCCCGTCTACTCTGCTGCAACGCCGTCAGCGCCGCGTCAGTCCTGCGCGAGCAATAACTACTTCTCGCCGCTCGGCAGCTGCGGCACGCCCGTCGCACCGCTCGACTGCAGGAGCCCCACGCCCGTGTACACCACCAGCTTGTCGCGCGTGTCCATGATGTCGAGATTGCGCATCGTGAGCTGCCCGATGCGATCGAGCGGCGTGAAGAACGCTTCGCCGCGCTCCATCGTGAGACGCTCGGGCTTGTACGTGAGATTCGGGCTATTCGTGTCCATGATCGAGTAGTCATTGCCGCGGCGCAGTTCGATCGTGACGTCACCTGTGACCGCCTTCGCCACCCAGCGCTGCGCGGATTCACGCAACATGAGCGACTGCGGGTCGAGCCAACGGCCCTGATACAGCAGGCGGCCAAGCTTCTTGCCGTTCATGCGGTACTGCTCGATCGTGTCTTCGTTGTGAATGCCCGTGACCAGACGCTCGTAGGCGATGTACAGCAGCGCGAGGCCCGGGGCTTCGTAGATGCCGCGGCTCTTCGCCTCGATGATGCGGTTCTCGATCTGATCGGACATACCCAGGCCATGACGGCCGCCGATCGCGTTCGCTTCCATGAACAGCTCGAGCGCGCTGCCGAACTCCTGACCGTTGATTGCGACCGGATAGCCTTCCACGAACGTGATCGTGACCGTCTCGCGCTTCACCTCGACCTCGTCGCGCCAGTGCGCCACACCCATGATCGGCTGCACGATGTGCATGCCCTTGTTCAGGAACTCCAGGTCCTTCGCTTCATGGGTAGCGCCCAGAATGTTCGAGTCGGTGGAGTACGCCTTCTCGGTGCTCATCTTGTAGTCGAAGCCGCTCTTGATGAGGTACTCCGACATCTCCGTGCGTCCGCCCAGTTCGTCGATGAACTGCTGATCGAGCCACGGCTTATACACTTTGAGCGACGGGTTCGTGAGCAGACCGTAGCGATAGAAGCGCTCGATGTCGTTGCCCTTGAACGTGCTGCCGTCGCCCCAGATGTTGACGTCGTCTTCACGCATGGCCGCCACGAGCATGGTGCCCGTGACCGCGCGCCCCAGGGGCGTGGTGTTGAAGTACGTCGCGCCGGCGGTCGTGATGTGGAAGGCGCCGCACTGCAGCGCCGCCAGCCCTTCGGCCACCAGATTCGCGCGGCACTCGATCAGCCGGGCCTTCTCGGCGCCGTACGCCATCGCCTTACGCGGGATCTCGTCGTAGTCCGTCTCGTCGGGCTGTCCCAGATTCGCCGTGTACGCATACGGAACGGCCCCCTTCTCGCGCATCCAGTGCAGCGCGGCGCTGGTGTCGAGTCCACCGGAAAAGGCGATGCCGACTTTCTCGCCGACGGGAAGACGCTGCAGGATATTGGCCACGGGAGAGCTCTGGCTGAACGGTCAGGGATGCGAAACAGACTCCCATATTACACCCAGCGGCCGCCCCGACGAAGCCGGCGACACCCCTGCTCCTTGTTGAGCGCGGCGGCAGGCTGCAGAATGGCCGCATCCCTTTTCGTGAGCGCGTCGATGCCCCTCTCGTGGAAACTGCTCCTTGTAAACGCCCTGCTCCTCACCGGCGCACGGCACGCCAGCGCGCAACCGTCCAATCCGCGCTTTGGACGCTGGCTCCTCAAGTCCGACGCGCCCGCGCCCGCCAGCAACATCATGACATATGAGCCGCTGGGCAGCGGCGGCATGAAGGTCACCATTCAGGCAGTGAACGCGCGCGGGGACACCACCCGCTGGTCGTACGCCACCGAATTCGACGGCCGCGACATGCCGGTGACCGGCAACGCCAGCCAGACGCATGCGGCAGTCCGCCCCATCAGTTCGCTGGTGAACGAAATCGTGAACAAGAACAACGGCCGCGTCACCCAGCGGCTCACCAATGTGCTCTCCCCGGACTTCCAGACGATCGCCGTGATCTACATGCGCGAAGATGCCGACGGAAAGACCACCGGCGTCACCTTCGCCACCTACACCCGCATGCCGCTATGACGCTGGTTTCCCCCCCGAGCCGCGTCCGCACGCCGATGCGACTGGTTGCCCTGCTGCTCGCCTCCGCCGTGGCGCTGGAGGCCCAGTCGTCGGATGACACGAAGCCGAACCGGCGGTTGCCCAAGGTGCTCGTGATCGCCACCGGCGGCACGATCGCTGGCGTACAGGACGCGCCGGGGTCGCTCGGCAGCTATCGCGCCGGCACGCTCACCGCCGAACAGATCATCGCCTCGGTCCCCGAACTGTCGAAGCATGCCCAGATCGAGACCGAACAGTTCTCGAATGTGCCGAGCACGTCGATCACACCGGCGCAGTGGCTCGCGCTGGCGAAGCGGGTGGAGAAGGTGCTCAGGGACCGCGATGATCTGGCCGGCGTGGTCGTCACGCACGGCACCGATCGGCTGGAGGAGACCGCGTTCTTCCTCTACCTGTGCGTGCGGTCCAACAAACCCGTCGTCGTGGTCGGCGCACAGCGGCCGGCCACCGGCATCAGCCCCGATGGCCCCATCAACCTGCTCGCCGCGGTACGCGTGGCGGCGGCACCGCAGGCGGCGGGCAAGGGCGTCATGGTGGTGATGGACGATCGCATCCTCTCGGCGCGCGAAGTGCGCAAGATCTATCAGCGCACCGGCGGCTTCAGCGGGGGCGAGATGGGGATGCTGGGGGTAGTCGGTGGCAACGGTCCCGACTTCCTGTTCACTCCCACGCGGCGACATGGCGAGGACAGCGAGTTCGACATGCGGAAGGTGGATTCGCTGCCGCGGGTGGAGCTGGCGTACTCGTATCCCGGGGGCACCGGTCCGCGATTCGACGGACAGCCGGCGGGCGTGGCGGTGGCAACCAATGGCATGACACGCGCCGAGTCGGAGGTGTTCACCGCGTTGCGCCGTGCCGGCGTGGTGGTGGTGACGGTCTTCGCCTACGGCGACAACATGAGTGCGGTGCGCGATCCCGATGCGCCGCGTCCGGAACCGCGCGCCGCCGCACCGGGTGACTCCGCGCGGTCGGACAGCACGCGAACGCCGGCCGCGCCACCCGCCCCGCCGATGGTCACGGCCCAGCATCTCACGCCGGCGAAGGCGCGCATTCTGCTCATGGTGGCGCTGACCCGTACCACGGATCCGCTCGAGATCCAGCGGTACTTCCTGCGGTATTGAGCGGCGGCGGTAGCCGGCCGTCACGCCACCGTGACGCGCCCGAGACCGGGGCCGTTCCAATCCGTGATCAAGTTCAGGACGGGCGGAGTGAGTGTTGTCGGTGATCGATCGGATCGCCATTCCCTCCTCCGACCGCCCTATGCGCCACGACCCTCGTCCCGCCTATTTCACGCTCTTCGCCGCA
This sequence comes from Gemmatimonas sp., assembly GCF_044376735.1. Lineage (GTDB taxonomy): Bacteria > Gemmatimonadota > Gemmatimonadetes > Gemmatimonadales > Gemmatimonadaceae > Gemmatimonas. The sequence goes on along the minus strand of NZ_JBILKJ010000033.1, from coordinate 2,040 downwards.
GCCTCGTCGATGCTGCTGCTCTCGGCCTCGCTCCTGCGGGCGCAGGCCACCACGAAGCGCGATTCCGCGCAAGCACTCGGCACCGTGAAGGTCACCGGTGTCACGGGTCGAGGCAGCGCTCGCGCTGCGTCGGGCATCGATAGCACGGTGCTCAAGTCCGCGACGCCCGGTACCAGCGCACTCAAGGCCATCGAACGCATCCCTGGCGTCAACATGCAGTCGGTCGACGGCTTCGGCATGTACGAATGGTCCAATCGCATCACCATGCGTGGCTTCCAGAGCGCGCAGATCGGGCAGACGATGGACGGCATCCCGCTCGGCGACATGTCGTATGGCAATTGGAACGGACTGGGCGTCGGCCGCGCCGTTGACGCGTCGAACCTCGAATCGACCGCCGTCACGCAGGGCAGCGGCGCGCTGGGCACCGCCTCCGCCAACAACCTTGGTGGCGTGGTGCAGTATGCGACGGCCGAACCGGCGGGCAAGCAGCAGTTCCTGCTGCAGCAGATGGGCGGTCAGAACAGCTCGCGTCGCACGCTGCTGCGCTACGACATGGGCCTCAAGACCTTCGGCGGCAGCAACGGCGTGTCGGCGTTCATGTCGGTGTCCCGTTTCGACTCCGACAAGTGGAAGGGCGGCGGCGAGCGCCTCTCCAACTTCCCCGGCGAACAGGATCTGCTGTTCGGTCAGAATGGATTCCTTGGTAGCGCCGGCGAAAACTGGCATGAGCAGATCAACCTGAAGTCCAACCTGTTCATCGGCTCGAGCAAGTTCACGGCGTTCTACAATTACGCGAACCGCAAGGAAAGCGACTATATGGACCTGTCGCTGGGCGTGTTCAACGCCACGGCGCCGGGTTCGAGCACGTTTGGTTTCGGACCGATGTTCGACTACCACACCAGCTGGGCTACGTCGAAGCAGTTCGCCGAGGCGTCGATTCCCACGTATACGCCGCTGACCGACGCGTCGTACTACAGCTCGGCGCAGGGCGCGCGTCTCGATCATCTCGCGTACCTGAAGGGCGAGTTCAAGCCGACCGCCTCCACGCGCATCGAGGTGCAGCCGTACCTCCACCTCAATCGCGGTGGTGGCGACTGGCACGCACCGAGCTATGGCGCGGGCTACAGCCCCGATCCGATCATGTTCCGCCAGACGCAGTACAAGGCGAATCGTAGCGGCATCATGGCGAAGGCCACGTCGTCCTTCATGGTGGGCGGCATCTCCAACCAATTCGAAGTGGGTGGCTGGTACGAGATGAACGAGTCCAGCAACCGCCGTCCGCGGTGGCGCATGAAGAACTACCAGCTCGGGCCGGAAGTGGACTACACGAAGGTGCTCCGACTCGACTACGACCGCACGGGTGATATCACCACCACGCAGTTCCATGTGCAGAACACGAACCGCCTGCTGAATGAGCGGCTCACGCTGTCGTATGGTGCCAAGCTCCTCACGGTGAATGCCGATTTCACGAACAACGGCAACACCCCGACGGCGGGTATCGTGGCCCCGATTTTCGCCGATGCCACGCGCCCGTCGCTCAACGTGAAGACCGATGCGGGCATCCTGCCGCAGGTCGGCGCCGTGTTCAAGGTGAACGAGAACAACGAAGTGTTCGCCAACTGGTCGGAGAACGTGAATCAGTTTCCGCTCAGCCCGGCCGGTGGTGTGTACAATGCCGCGCCGGCCACGTTCGATTTCTTCAAGACGACCGCCAAGGCCGAGCGGGCGACCACGCTCGAAGTCGGTGCGCGCACGCGTCGTGGCAAGCTCGAAGCCGGCCTGACCGGCTACACGATCGACTATCGCAACCGCCTGCTCGGCATCGCGCTCTGCCCGCAGACCGTGACCTGCGCCACGGGCTTCGGCAACGTGGGCTCGGTGAACACGGTCGGACTCGAAGGCGTGGTGAACGCGGATCTCGGCAACGGACTGCGTGCGTTCGCCTCGGGCTCGTTCAACAGCTCCAAGTTCGGCGACGACTACCTGGCCAATCAGGCGAACCCTGCCTCTCGGGTGAGCACCAAGGACAAGTACGTGCAG
>NZ_JBILKJ010000287.1:0-2561 GCF_044376735.1 Gemmatimonas sp. | reverse complement strand
ATCAGGAGATGCCGCTGGCGCTCACCGGATCGATGTTCGAGGTGGTGGCTGACGGGCTGGGCGATCGCGGTCGCCTGCTCACCGAGTATCACGCGGCCTCGATTCGCGTGAGCACGGATCACTCCGAGGCGGCGCTGCGCGAACTCGACCGCCTGCATCGGGCGCTCGATTCGGCCGATGCGTGGCAGCTGCACATCCGCGTGGAAACGGTACTCGAGCACTTGGCGCTCGATCCCGAGGCGCGCATCGAACAGGCCTCGGGTGGTCGCACGCGCCAGGCGTTGCTGGCGCGCGCGCTGGTGTGCGAGCCCGACGTCATTCTGCTGGACGAGCCCACCAACCATCTCGACATTGAAGCGATCGAGTGGATGGAGGAGTACCTCACGTCGCGCGGCCTCACGCTGATTTTCGTGACGCACGATCGTGCGTTCCTGCGCCGCGTGGCCACGCGCATCGTGGAACTCGATCGCGGCCGCCTGGTGGACTTCGGCACCGACTACGACACCTACCTCGAGCGCAAGGACGCCATGCTGGCGTCGGAAGCGAAGAGTTGGGAAGAGTTCGATAAGCGGCTGGCGAAGGAAGAGGTGTGGATCCGCACGGGCATTCAGGCGCGGCGCACCCGCAACGAAGGACGGGTGCGCGGGCTCGAGGCGCTGCGGGTGGAGCGTTCGCAGCGACGCGAACGGGTGGGCACCACGCGGGCGCAGACGCAGGACGCCGAGCGCTCCGGACGGATGGTGATCGAAGCGAACGCGATCAGCTTCTCGCATGCCAGCAAGCCGATCGTGTCGGATCTCACCACCACCATCATGCGCGGCGACCGCGTGGGGCTGGTGGGGCCGAACGGTTGCGGCAAGACCACCCTCATCAAGCTGCTCTTGGGCGAACTCGCCCCGCAGAGCGGGTCGATCCGTCACGGCACCAACCTCGAGATCGCGTACTTCGATCAACGGCGCGAGCAGCTCGATCCGGAGCAGAGCGTGTTCGACAGTATCGCCGACGGCGCCGACTTCGTGACCGTGGGCGGTCAGCAGCGGCATGTGAACGGCTACCTGCAGGACTTTCTGTTCTCAACCGATCGTGCCCGCACGCCGGTGCGAGCGCTCAGCGGCGGCGAGCGTAATCGCCTGCTGCTGGCGCGACTCTTCACGCGCTCGTTCAACGTGCTGGTGCTCGATGAACCCACCAATGACCTCGACATCGAAACGCTCGATGTGCTCGAGGCGCTGCTCACGGCGTTCACCGGCACGCTGCTGCTGGTATCGCACGACCGTGCCTTCCTCGATGCCGTGGTCTCGAGCACGTTGGTGTTCGAGGGGAAGGGGGTGGTCCGCGAGTATGTGGGCGGCTACACCGACTGGCTTCGACAGCGGCCCGTGCCAGCCGTGATCACCGCGGCGCCAACCAAGCGGGTTGAGGTACCTACCGGCGCAAAGCCGAAGAAGCGCAAGCTGTCGTACAAGGAAACGCAGGAGCTGGCCGAGCTGCCGGACCGGATCAGCGCCAGCGAGACGGAGTTGGAGCAGGGCTACGTCGCCCTGGCCGACCCCGCCGTGGTCCGTGACCCGGCCACCCTTGGCGTCGTGCGCAGCCGGGTGGCCGAACTCGAGTCGGCCATTCCAGCGATGATGGCCCGTTGGGAAGAGTTGGAAACGATCGCGTCCGAGTAAGTCAGCGCAGGACACGATCGCGGTGCTCAGAAGAAGACGGCGCGTTGCTAGGCGACTTCTACGCGGTTGCGCCCTTTCGCCTTGGCGCGGTACAGCGCCGCGTCTGCTCGTTCCAGCACGGCACTGGTCAGCTCGCCTTCGCACAAGGCGGCCACTCCGATCGACACCGTGATGGTCACCGAGCCACCGTGTGGCAGCGCAATGGACGTCGCGGCCGTACGTTCGCGCAGGCGTTGCGCTAACGCTGCAGCAGAGGCGGCGCCATCCGTTGGCAAGACGAGCAGGAACTCCTCGCCGCCCCAGCGGGCGAGGACGTCGCCATCGCGCAAGATAGACTGCGCCACATGTGCAAAGCGCCGTAGCACCAAGTCACCAACGGCATGGCCATGACTGTCGTTGATGCGCTTGAAATAGTCGATGTCGAGAATCACGATGGCAAACGACCCGCCACGCGCTGTCTGCTTGGTACACAACTCCAGGAGCTCCGCTGCCCGTCGGCGATTGAGCAGTCCCGTGAGCTCGTCCCGTTCAGCCAGTTCCACATTGCGCTGCAGCGCCTCGCGCAAGGCAATCTTCTGTTGGCCCAACCGCCCACGCAGTTCACTCAAACGTCCTGCAAGCACCGCAAATACAGGCAGTACGACACACATTTGGAAGAACGTGAGTATCTCCTCACCGGCAGGATAGCGCTCTGGTTGCCAGCGCGACATCACGGTCATCACGATGCCCAGCAGGACCAGCTGGCCGGCCGTGATCCATCGCACCTGCTTTGCGGGGAGGGCGAAAATGGCATAGATCATGGCTACGCCAAACATGGACAACACCACCGCGCGCATCGGGCCGGCCATGGCGTAGCAGGCGATCACCGAGATGCCCGAATAGACAATC
>NZ_JBILKJ010000286.1:0-2571 GCF_044376735.1 Gemmatimonas sp. | reverse complement strand
CGAATTGGGCAAGTTTCAGAACCTGCCGGGCTATGAAGACAAGGAGTTTGCCGGCTCCCGCGCCGCCGTGTTGCGGGCAAGTCTGCAGTACACGAGTCCGTATTTCCGGCAGCCGATTCGCGCCGGTCGCTTCTTTCTGCCGGCGTTGGCCCCAGGGCTGAGCGTGGGGGTGCAGAGTGGCTGGGCGGATGCCATGACGGATGCGGCGCGTTCGAGCATCGAGCGACTCGGTGCGCCGATCGATTCCACCCTGCTCGCGAGTTGGGCCCCGGTGGCGCGTCCCACCGATGGCATCCGGGCGTCGCTCACGGCGGGGCTCCGCTTTTTCTCGGGTGGCATGTTTGTGGGGGCCACGCGCAAAGTGGACCAGGCGGCACCGTGGAAGGCGTTGATCACGTTCGGACAGCAGTGGTGAGGACGTCGTGTGAACAGCATGACCGCGGATTGCACGGATGACCGCGGATGAGCGCGTGAGTGACCACGCGTGCTCGTCGCCCGCGACGTGTTCATCCGTGGGTGATCCGCGCAATCCGCGGTGACGCTGTTGCGGTTCACGGGATTTCATCAGTACTCGACCCATTCGATCCATGTCGGCAAAACGCACCATCGATCTGCACATCCGCCTCAAGCGGCACGCTGATGGCTCGGCGTCGCTCAGCTGTACGCGTCGCGACGGGTCGGTCACGTGGCAGCGGTTGCATGGACCGACCGCGATGGTGATGCCGGTGCACGATCTCACGCATTTCGCGGTCGAGACTACGCTCGGTTTTCGCCGAGGGTTCTACGGACTGTTGGCTGAGGGGTGGGAGATCACCGACTTCGCCAAGCCGTGGCCGCGCGGGCCGATTCCCGACGAGGCGCTGGTGGTGGAGCTGATCGTAGGGTTCTTCGACGCCGAGCGTCGGCAGGGTGAGGTGATGACCGCGGAAGCCTTTGCGGTGCAGGCGGCGCAGTATGTGGCGTCGCGGGAAGCGGTGGGCAAACCCATACCGGCGGGGCGGTGGCAGCTGTCGGACGACGAACTGGAGCGCGTGCGCTCGCAGCGGGATGAACTGCTGGCGAGATGGGCGGCCGTGCCGGCCGGTGGCGATCTGGACTTGGAATTTGCGTGAGCGTTTCCGTTGCATGAACGGGATGACCGCGCCGTCGAGTAAGCGATAACCGCGTTAGCTTTGGGGGATGCGCACTCATCTCCTCGACTCGCGCCACGGCTTCGCCGGCGACGATCTGATCTTCACGCTCAACGCGGCCGCGCAGCAACGGGCGGCCACGGGGGCGCCGGTTATCAATGCGACAGTCGGTGCACTGCTCGACGACCACGGCAAGCTGGTGGTGCTCGACAGCGTCATGGCGCTCTGGCGTGAACTCACCCCCATGGAGATCGCGCCGTACGCGCCAATCGCCGGTGATCCGGCCTTCCTGCTGGCACTCACGCAGCGGCACTGGCCGCAGCTCACGAGCCCCGGCGTGGCGGTGGCCACGCCCGGTGGATCGGGGGCGCTGGCGCTCACACTCAAGAACTTCGTGGAGCGCGGGCAGGCCATTCTCACCGCCGCTCCCTTCTGGGGTCCGTACGCCACCATCGCCGCCGAAGCCGCGGTGCGACTGGAAACGGCGCCCTATCCCGCCCCCGGCGAAGCGCTCGACGTGGGGGCCTGGGAAGCCAAGGCGCGCGATCTGCTCGAGGAACAGGGGCGACTGCTGGTGTGGCTCAATGACCCGTGCCACAACCCCACCGGTCGCAGTCTGTCGCGCGACGACCGTCGCACGTTGTTGTCGGTGCTGCGCGATATCGCGTCGCAGGGCCCGGTCACGCTGCTGCTGGACTTCGCGTACCTCGACTACGCGCGCAATCCCGACGATGTGCGCGAGGCGCTCGATGACTATGCCGAGTTCGGGGCCGAACAGTCGGTGCTGGTGTGCGCGAGCCTGAGTCTCAGCAAGGCGTTCACGTTGTACGGATCACGTGCCGGTGCGCTGGTGTTTCCGTGGAGCAGCGACGCTGCGCTCAAGGGCGCGTTGGTCTCGAGCTGCCGCGGCACGTGGAGCAACTGCGCCCGTGCCCCCATGAGCGTGCTGCTGCGCATGACCAAGAGCGACGCGGCGCAAGCCGCCTTGGCCGCCGAACACGCGCACTGGCGCGGGGTGCTCACGGAGCGCGTGGCGGCGCTCGACGCCGCGCTCAAGGCCGAGGGACTGCCGGGCGCCCCGTGGGACGGCGGGTTCTTCGTGACGTTGCCTGCGCCGCCGGATCCGTTTGCGGTGTGCGAAGCGCTTCAGGCGGCCGACGTGTTCGTGGTGCCGATGCCCGAGGGGCTGCGGGTGGGCGTATGCGGGATGAAGGCGGCGGATGCTGCTCGGTTTGCGAAGAGTTATGCGGCGGTGATTCGATAGGTCGCGGCTGTCCGCTGATACTCACGTGAGCTTGGAGTTGTGAGTGAGGGTCTCGAGTCATGGGTCACTCACAACCCGACACTCAAACTCGCCACTCCACACTCACGTGAGTGCCGGCCGCAAGCACTCCCTAGTAGCTCCCCCCCAACAGTACAGCATTCGCAAAAATCGGCAGCG
>NZ_JBILKJ010000032.1:0-28103 GCF_044376735.1 Gemmatimonas sp. | reverse complement strand
GCCAGGCCCGAAGGGGTGTCTCGGCGTCGAGGCGCGTGCGCCAGTCCCACAAGCGCACGAACGCCTCCTGCACGAGGTCCTCGGCAACGGCCTCGTCGCGCACCAACGTGCGTGCGGTGCGAAGGAGCGGTCCGTACAGCGCATCGAACAGCTGGCGAAACGCCAGCTCGTCGCTCCGCTGCACACGGGCCGCCAGATCGGAGAGGTCGTCCGGGGAGAAGAAGGTGGTCATTGTTGCTTAAGGGACACGCGACGGCGGCGCGATGACTAGTGGCGCCGCTCAGAACTCCCCGATAAAGCCGACTTCCGGTTGTAGTTCATAGCCGAACCGTTCCTTCACCGCCGCCTGCGCATGCGAAACCAGCGCTCGCACGTCGGCGGCGGTGGCGTGTCCCAGATTGACCAGGATGTTGGCGTGGATGTGCGAGATCTGGGCATCGCCTACCCGGTAGCCTTTGAGTCCGCACTGATCGATCAGGCGACCGGCACCCACGCCCTCGATCTTCTTGAAGATCGAGCCGGCACTCGGGTGCACCTGCAGCCACGGGTGCCGGGAGCCTCGCCAGGAGAGGTTCTCCTGCAGGATCTGGTGCAGCCGGGCCGGATCGGCCTTGGTGAGTTGGAAGGTCGCGCTCAGCACCACGTCCCGACGGTGGTGAAACACTGTGTCGTCATAGCCGAACTGGATATACTCGGCATCCACCACCCGACGATCGCCCTCCTCGGCCAGGATCTCGCACCGCTCGAACACTTCGGCGATGAACATGGTCCGCTCGCGCTCGGGGGCTGGCGAGAGAAAATGCAGGTTCTGCCAGAGCGCGCCGCCCACGGTGCTGGGGATGCCGATGTAGTGCTCCAGCCCCGACCATCCGGCGCGTACGGTGTCGAGCACCAGATCCTGTATCACGGCCCCGCTTTCCGTCCAGAGCTTTCCCTCGGGGGAGATCGTGTGGGTGGCCGCCGTGTTCCGGATCACCAGCCCGCGGATGCCGCGATCACCGATCAGCACATTCGCCCCCAACCCCAGCACGAACCACGGGATCCCCGCCTGCTTTGCCGCCGTGATCGCCGTCGCCAGTTCGTCGGCGGTGTGCGCCTCGAACAGCACGTCGGCGGGACCACCGATGCGGAACGTGGTGTACGGGGCGAGCGGGGCATTGAGCAGCAGTCGGCCGCGATCGAGCGTGCGCGCGGATGCCGTGACCAGTGCGTCGGCGATCTGGGTGGGAGTCATGCCGAAAGATTCCCCGCAGCAGGTCCGTGCGCCATCGTTCGGGTGACACCGCTGCCCCCTTCCTCTTCCGACGTCGTATGCCCGCATTCTTCGGCGCCCGGCTTTGCTGCCGGTCCCTCCTTGCTGCCGCGCTGTTCGCCGTGGCCATCCCCGCGGCGACGCCGCAGCGGTTGCCGGCGCAGTCCCGTGCCGAGCTGGCCAAGGTGCTGCGCCGCAAGGTGCTCACGAACGGCATGGAAGTGATCGTGGTGGAGAATCACGGCGTACCCATCGCGACGCTCGAGATCAACGTGCGGAACGGCGCGTTCACGCAGAGCCCCGAGTACGCCGGCCTGGCGCACATGTACGAGCACATGTTCTTCAAGGCCAACAAGGACCTGCCCGACGCCGAGGCGTTCAATGATCGCGCGGGTGAATTGGGCGCGGTGTTCAACGGCACCACGCAGGAAGAACGGGTGAACTACTACCTCACGCTTCCGGCAGACTCGGTGGCGGGTGGGCTGCGCTTTCTGGCCAGCGCGCTGATCAACCCGAGTTTTCGTGAAGACGAACTACGGCGCGAAAAGGAAGTCGTGCTCGGTGAGTACGACCGCAACGAAGCGCAGCCCGGTTTTGCATTTCAGCAGAAGGCGACGGAGTTGCTGTATCCCGGCCAGTTCAGCCGCAAGAACACGATCGGTGACCGCACCGTCATCGCCAATGTGACGTCGGCGCAGATGCGCGAAATCCAGCGCAAGTATTACGTGCCGAACAACAGCGCCTTGATCGTGACCGGCGACGTGGATCCGGAGCAGGTGTTCGTGCTGGCCGAGCAGGTGTTCGGCGCCTGGCCGCGCGGTGAAGATCCGTTCAAGGCCGATCCGATCCCGCCCATTCCCGCGCTCGATGGCAACAAGGCGCACATCAGCGAAGAGCCGATCAACGCGGTCGCGGTGCTGATCCAGTGGCAGGGGCCGAGTGTGGGGAAGGATCCGGGCGCCACGTTTGCGGCCGACGTGTTCAGCGACGTGCTGAACACGCCCGGGTCGACGTTTCAGAAGAATCTGGTGGACACGGGGCTGTGGCAGGGCGTCGGCGTGAACTACTACACGTTGAACCAGACCGGTCCGATTTCCATCAGTGGTCAGACCACTCCCGACAAGTACCGCGCGGCGATGGCGGCGCTGGAGCGCGAGATCGCACGCTTCACCGATCCCACGTACGTGACCACGCGCGAACTCGAAGCGGTGAAGGCCCAGCGTACCGTGTCGAGTGCCTTCGGCATCGAAAAAGCCTCGGAGATCGCGCATACGATCGGCTTCTGGTGGAGCGTTTCCAATCTCGACTACTTCATCGGTTACACGGATACCATGGCTCAGCAGCGCATCACGGATCTCCTGCGGTACACCAGCACGTACATCGCGGGGAAGCCGCGCGTAACCAGCGTGCTGCTCTCCAGTGATGCACGCCGCTCGATCGGCCTTACGGAAAAGGAATTGCTGACGCCCGTGTTGCGTCCGGTGGTGCGGCCGTGACGAAACAGGACGGAGTACGGGGGATGGGGTACGGCGTCGTGCTGGCGGCGATGATGGTGTGTGCGGCGGGGACGTTGGCGGGGCAGGCTGCCGCGAAGAAGCCGGTTGCGAAGGCCCCGGCGAAGGCTACCGCGAAAGCGGCGCCGGCAAAGCCCGTGGAGCTCTCGCCGGCGATCACGTCGCCCACCGATACGCTCACGTCGAAGTTCGTTGTTGCGGGCATTCCGGTGATTCTGCGTCGTGTCACGGCGAACAACGTGGTGGCGGCCAACCTGTATCTGCTGGGCGGCACGCGTCAGCTCACGGCGGCCAATCAGGGCATCGAAACGCTGCTGCTGGAAGCGAGTGAGCGTGGCACGGCGAAGTATCCGCGCGATGTGCTGCGCACGAAGATGGCGCGACTGGGCAGCGCGATCGGCGTCGGCGCGAACGCCGACTGGACCACGATCAGCCTGCGGGCCACCACCACGGGGCTCGACAGCACGTGGGCGATTCTCGCGGACCGGGTCATGGCGCCGCGCCTCGATCCGGCCGACGTGGAGCTGATTCGCGAGCAGTTCGTGACGGCCACCCGTCAGCGCAAGGACAGCCCCGACGCCTTGCTCGACTATCTCGCCGATAGCATCGCGTTCTCGGGCCATCCGTATGCGCTCGAGCCCACCGGCACCGAAGCGTCGTTGACGGCGATCACCACGGCCGATCTGAAGGCGTATCACGCGTCCCAATTCGCGAAGTCGCGGATGATGCTGGTGGTGGTCGGCAATGTGTCGCGCACGAAGGTGGAGAAGCTCGTCCGCGAAACGCTCGGTCGCATGCCCACGGGCAGCTATGCGTGGACGTTGCCCGATCCGCCGGCCGAGTTGCCGGGGGCCTACGTCGTCGAGAAGCGTGAGTTGCCCACGAATTACCTGCAGGGCTACTTCCACGGACCGAAAGCCACGAGCCCGGATTATCCCGCGCTGCGGCTCGCCTGCGCGGTGCTCAGCGGACGGTTGTTTGCCGAAGTGCGTGGACGACGCAACCTCACCTATTCCGTGAACGCGCCGTTCGTGGAGCGCGCCTTTTCGCTGGGCGGGTTGTACGTGACCACCACGCAGCCCGACGAAGTGCTCGCGATCATGCAGCAGCAGATCACGTCGTTGCGCGAAGGCACGATCACGAACGACGGACTGGAACGGCTCGTGCAGCAGTTCATCGTGACGTACTTCCTGGACAACGAAACCAACGCGGACCAAGCGAACATGCTGGCGCGCGCCGAGTTGTATCAGGGGGATTTTCGCCGCGCCGCGCAGTTCGTGGACGAACTGCGCGCAGTCACGCCGGCGCAGATTCAGCAGGCGGCGCGCACGTACATGAGCAACGTGCGGTGGGCGTATGTCGGTGATCCGTCGAAGGTGACGCCGGCGCGGATGCTGCGGTTCTGAACCGCGTCCGGCATGACACCGCGCGGACAGGGGTCGCCCTGTCGGTCGATCTCGCGTACGTGGATTACCGCGACATCGGCGTGGCGCTGGTCACGTACCACAGCGCCGGGCGCCAGGAATCGCTGACGGCGCGGGCGTTCGACGTGCCGCTCGGCGGACGCCCGTCGGTGACGGCGCTGGCCGCGTGGCTGCACGAGGTCGTGGAGGCGCACGACGTGCGCTCTCTCTGCATCGATGGGCCGCTGGGGTGGCGCTCTCCGCACACCGACTCGCTGCACTGTCGCCTCAGTGAGCGCGCGGTGCGCGCCCCGGGGAAGACCGGGCTGCCCCCCGACGGCGTGAAGCCGCGTACCTACCTCGGATTCACGACCTTTTCGATCGCGCTGTTCGAGGCGTTGCTGGAGACCACCGACTGGGTGCTGCCGGGAGCTCCGGAGGCCCTACCGACCGCCCGGATCGTGACCGAGAGCTTTCCCACGGCTGGCTGGCGCGCGCTCGGCCTGTCGCCGCTGATGGCCAAGGGGCGTGCGTCGGTGGCGGATGTGCAGGAGGCCGGCGCCCGATTGCAGGGGCGTACCGGAATCACCCTCGAGCAGGTACGTACTCACGATCAGCTGCAAGCGGTGGTGGGTGGGATCGCCGGTGCCTGGTGGGCGGCCGGCCTCACCGATCGGGTGCAGCTGGCCGGCGCCCCGCCGTTCCGCCTCGACGGAAGCTGGCGCGAGGGATATATCATGGTGCCAGCACCTTTCGCGCTGTCAGGGCCCGATTGATCACGATATCCGTCTTCGTCGTCCGACTCCCCACCGCCTCCCATGTCGACTCCCTACTCCCGTCGTGACTTCGTGTCCGACAGCGCCACGCTCGCCTTTGGCGCGATGATCGTACCGCGGGCCGTGCTCGGCGGTCCCGGCTACCGCGCGCCAAGCACCAAGCTCAACATCGCGTGTGTCGGTATCGGTGGCATGGGGATGAGCAACATGTCGCAGATGCTCACCGAAAACATCGTGGCGGTGTGCGATGTCGACTTCGCCTACGTGGAGCGGTCGCTCGAGTCACGACTCAAGCCGCGAACGGGAGAGCCGACACCCGAGAATGTCCAGCTGGGCCAAGCCTACCGGAATGCGAAGCAGTACACGGATTTCCGTGAGATGCTGGACAAGCAGAAGGACATCGATGCCGTCCTGATTGCGACGCCCGATCACCTGCACGCCACCATCGCGTTGGCGGCGATGTCGCTGGGCAAGCATGTGTACGTGCAGAAGCCGCTGGCGTATTCGGTGCACGAAGTCCGTCTGCTGCAGAAGGCCGCGCTGGCCAATCCGAAGCTGGCCACGCAGATGGGCAATCAGGGCCATTCGATGGAAGGCTCGCACCGCATCACCGAGATCATCAATTCGGGGGTGCTGGGCAAGATCCGCGAAGTGCATGTGTGGACCGATCGCCCGGTGCGCTACTGGGCGCAGGGCATTCCGCGTCCGCGCGCGGCCACGGCTCCCACGAATCCGCCGAATCCACGTCCGCAGTGGAACATGGGCACCGTGGACAACGCGGTACGCGCCGCGATGGCGGCCAACGACTCGTCGATGCCGCCGGGACTGAACTGGGATCTGTACCTCGGCCCTGCACCGGAGATCGCGTATCACCCGGCGTACCACCCGTTCGCGTGGCGCGGCTGGCTCGACTTCGGTGTCGGGTCGCTGGGGGACATGGGGGCGCACCTGATCGATCAGCCGTTCACGTCGCTCGGCCTCACGTATCCCACGTCGATCGCGGCGTCGTCGAGTCCGTGGGGCGGTGGTGCGCAGAATCCTGCCACCTATCCGCTGGCCACCATGGTGCAGTACGACTTCCCGAAGGTCGGCAAGCGTGACGCGCTCAAGCTGTATTGGTACGACGGCGGCTTGATGCCGCCGCGCCCGGAGATGCTCCCCGACGAGGTGCCGATGAACAACCCCGGCAGCGACGGCGGCGGTGGAGTGTTCGTGGGTGAGAAGGGCATCATGTTCTACGAGACGTACGGTAACAAGCCGCGCATCTTCCCCGAGGCGATCGCCAAGAAGGCCGAGCAGGTGCCTGTCACCATTCCGCGCATCACGGTGTCGCACGAGCAGAACTGGATTCAGGCGGCGAAGGGCGAAGCGCAATCCAGCTCCCCGTTCTCGCAGGCATCCCCGCTCACGGAAACGATGTTGCTGGGCATGGCGGCATTGCGCGCCGGGCAGGGGCGCAAGGTGAACTACGACAGCGACGCGATGAAGTTCACCAATGCCCCGGACGCGAATCAGTATCTCACGCGCGTGTATCGAAAGGGATGGGAGCTGTAGTGCGCAGGTGGCCTCGCGACGAGTCGGCATGAGCCGTGCCGATGAGGCGCCGTCGGTTGAGCTGACGGCGCCGGATGGGGCGTTTGCGCGCGTGTATCTCGACGGCGCGCACGTGACGTCGTGGATACCGGCAGGGTCGAACGTCGATCGACTCTTTGTCAGTCGCGAGGCACAGTATGGCCCCGGTTGCTCGATCCGTGGTGGTATTCCGATCTGCTTTCCGCAGTTCGGCCCCTTTGGTCCGATCGGTCATCACGGTTTTGCGCGGCTGAGCCGGTGGAGCGTGGTACGTCAGGAGACGATCGACGACGGGGCGCGCCTGGTTTTGCGGCTCACGGATTCCGACCACTCGCGCGACCTCTGGCCGTTTGCGTTTCGTGCGGACGTGTCGGTGCATGTCGCCGCCTCTACGCTCACGGTGCAGCTCACCGTCACCAACACCGACCCGCAACCCATACGTTTCACGGCCGCGTTGCATCCGTATTTCGCGGTCGAGAATGCGTACGCCACGCAAGTGTGCGGATTATCGGGGCTGCGCTATCGCGACGGGCTACGGAACGGCGACGAGTTTGTTGAGGCCGACGACGTGCTGTCCATCGACGGGCACATCGATCGCGTGTACTACGCGACGCCCGATGTCATCGAGCTGCGCGAGTCCGACCGCACGCTCCGCATCGAGAAGCGCGGATTCCCGGACACGGTGGTGTGGAATCCCGGAGCGGAGGGCACGCGCACGCGGGCAGACTTCGCCGACGGTGACGAGGTGCACCTGGTGTGCGTGGAAGCCGCCGTGGTGCGGCCTCCCGTGCTTTTGGCGTCAGGCGAACAGTGGGTGGGAACGCAGCGTATGACCGCGGTGCGGGACACGCCGAGCGACTGAAGCGAAACGACTACTTCGCCCGGGACGACAGAACGGCGCGAACACCATCCAATGAGCCGCCCACGGCGCGCAGCGCCACCAGTGCGTGATACAGCAGGTCCGCCGTTTCCTCAGTGGCGCGATCGATATCGCCATCCACGCACGCGGTGGCCAACTCGACGGCTTCCTCGCCCAGCTTCTTCAACCGAAGGTTGCGATCGCCCAGCAGCCGCTGCGTGTAGCTCGTGGTCGTGTCGTTGGCCTGTTGCATACGCGCGGTGATCGTCGCGTCGAGCGTGGCGAACACGTCGGCCTGAACAGCCTCCTCGCGAAAGCACGAGGTCGTTCCATTGTGGCAGGCGGGGCCGGCCGCCACCACGCGCGCGAGGACCGCGTCGGCATCGCAGTCGGCGGTAAGCGATACGACGCGCTGCACGTTGCCGCTGGTGCCGCCCTTGTGCCACAGGCCGCGAGACCGTGACCGGTAGTGCATCTCGCCGGTGCGCAGCGTGTGCTCGAGCGCCTCGCGATCGGCGTGGGCCACCATCAGGACGGCACCGCTGGCCACGTCCTGCGTGACCACGGTCACGAGACCACCGCTCTTCGTGAAGTCGAGCTGGTCGATATCAAAGACGATGGCGCGCACGGGGTCACTCATGTCGCTACTCCAGCAGCGGGATCAAGAGGCTCGACCAGATATGGCCGGATGGTGTCGCCGAGCGCGGCATTGGTGGCGATCACATCGCCGCCGAAGGCGGTATCGCGACCGCGCCAATCGGTGAATCGGCCGCCGGCTTCGGTGATGAGCGGATACATCGCGGCGGCATCCCATGGATTGACGATGTCGTCGATCATGACCTCAGCACGGCCGGTCGCGACCAGCAGATAGCCGTAGCAATCGCCCCAGGTACGCGCCACCGCCGCCTCCGACGACAGCGCGTGCCACTTGGCGCGTCGGTGCGGGCGTTCGAGAAAGCGGTCGTCGGTGATCAACGTGGTGGCGTGCTGCAGCTGTGTCACGCGCGAAACTGAGGCGCGCGATCCGTTCCACCAGCATCCCTCACCGAGCGCCGCCGCGACGGTTTCCTGCACGGCCGGATAGCAGGCGGCGCCGGCGATCACGGTATCGCCTTCGCAGCAGGCCACGAGCGTGCCCCACAGCGGCACGCCACGCACGAACGCCTTCGTGCCATCGATGGGGTCGAGAATCCATCGTCGCGGCGCATCACGGCGCTCATCGTCGAGCTCCTCGCCGAACACGCCATCATGCGGAAAACGCTCGGCCAGCCACGCCCGCGCCGCGCGTTCCGCCTCGCGATCGGCGATGGTGACCGGTGAGCCGTCGCCCTTGATCTCCACGCTGACCTCGGTGCGATACCAGCGCATGGCGATCGAGGCCGCGAACTGCGCCACCTCGGCCGCCGCTTGCAGCAGCACGGCCGGGCTCTCGGGGTGCGACGACGCACGCGTCATGCCGCCACACTGGTGCTCGTGACGCGCACGGGCAGTCCCGCCTCGCGCATCACTTGCTTGAGCGCCTGCACGGTGGTGACGCCATCGTGCAGGATGCCGGCCACCAGCACCGCATCGGCGCCGCCTTGCACGATGCCCTCGACCAGATGCTGCGCCACGCCGGCCCCGCCGGAGGCGATCACCGGCACGTGCACGGCGGTTGCCACGGCGCGCGTGATAGCGAGGTCGTATCCCGTGCGCGCCCCGTCGCGGTCGATCGAGGTGAGCAGAATCTCGCCGGCACCGCGCGCCACGCACTCCTGCGCCCAGGCCACGGCTTCGAGGGGCGTTTCCTCACGCCCCCCCTTCACCCACACCTTGTACACGCCGTTGGCGTCGCGCTTGGCATCGATACTGGCCACCACGCACTGCGCCCCGAAGCGATCGGCGGCTTCGGTGAGTAACGCCGGCCGCGTCACGATGGCCGAGTTCATCGACACCTTGTCGGCGCCGGCGCGCAGGGCGCGGGCCACGTCGTCCGACGTGCGTACGCCGCCGCCGATGGTGAGCGGAATGAACAGCCGTTCGGCGGTGCGCCGCGCCACATCGAGCAGCGTGGCCCGTTCGTCGGCGCTGGCGGAAATGTCGAGAAAGGTGATCTCGTCGGCGCCTTCGCGTTCGTAGCGCTCCGACAGCGCGACCGGATCGCCCACGTCGCGAAGTCCTTCGAACTGCACACCCTTCACCACCCGTGCGCCCTTCACATCGAGGCACACGATGACCCGTCGCGTCAACATGCGATCACGAGTCCGTGATCTCGAGCCGGACGCTGCCCTTCGTGCTGAATACGGCGCCCGTTTCCACCAGCGCTTCGCGCAGCGCGAAGCCCAGTCCCTTGATAGCCGCCTCGATGATGTGGTGCTTATCGAAGCCGCGGATCACGCGCACATGGAGCGTGGCCTTGGCGTTGTCGGCGAACGACCGCAGGAAGTGCTCGTACAAATGCGACGGCAGTTTGCCCTCGTAGTACGGACGTCCACCGATGTCGAGTACCACCTGCACCAGGGCATCGTCCATCGGCACCGTGCGTTCGCCGTAGCGCGCGCAGCCGGCCGGTGCGAAGGCCGCGACCGCCTGGCCGAGCGTGATGGCCACGTCTTCGATGAGATGATGGCGCATGTCGCCGGTAGCCTGCACGCTCAGGTCCACGCCCGCGTAGCGCGCAAACGCCACCAGCATGTGGTCGAGGAATGCGTCGCCGGTGGACACGGTGGCCACACCGGTGCCGGTGGTGATCGCCAGACGGATCTGGGTTTCCTTGGATTCACGAATCACGACGGTCATGCGCCGAACTCCTCTGCGAGACGGCGCGCATCGAGCGCGCCCGTGTAAAGCGCCATCCCGAGCACCGCACCCGACAGGCCACGATGTTCGAGCGCACGCATATCATCCAACGACGTCACACCACCCGAGGCGAACACCGGCCACTGGCTCGCCTCGGCCACATCTTCCATGAGCGGCAGGTCTGTCCCGGCCATCTTGCCCTCGAGATGGACGGCGGTGACCAGCACGCCGGCCAGCGGCAGCTGGGCCAGCTCTTCCAGAAAATCGATCACATCGAGCGGTGAGGTTTCCGCCCAGCCGCGTGTCACGATCTTCCGCTCGCGCACATCGGCCGCGAGGATGAGGCGGCCGGGAAACCGCTCCGCCATCTCGCGACGCCAGTCTTCGTCTTCGACGGCGCGCGTGCCGACCACCACCCACGACGCGCCTTCATCGAGCAGGCGCTCGATGCGCGCTTCGTCGCGGACGCCGCCGCCGACCTGGATCGGCACCGAGGCATCGCGCAGAATCTCGCGGATCACTTCGTGATTGTGCCCGCGCCCGGTCGCGGCATCGAGGTCGACTACATGCAGCCGGGTGAAGCCGATGCGCACCCATTCCGCCGCGACCGCGGCGGGATCGTCGAGACGCACGCGTTCGTCATTGTAATCTCCTCCAACCAGCTGGACACACTGGCCACCACGCAGATCCACCGCGGGTACCGCGATCATGACGTACTCCTGAGAGAGGCGGCGAAGTGCAGGAACTCACGCACGAAGGCCACGCCGTGTGCGCTCGATTTTTCCGGATGAAACTGCGTGCCGATGATGTTGCCGCGTCGGACCGATGCGGGGAAGCGGTCGCCGTCATGTTCGCTCCATGCGCTCACGAACGGCAGATGGGTGGCGGTAGGACGGCAGACGAAGCTGTTGGCGTAGTACGCCACGTCGAGCCCCGAGACCACGAGCAGTGGGTCGGTGACCTCCTCGAGGCGGTTCCACCCGATCTGGGGGACCTGCGTGGCGTGGAGTTTCGTGACCTGTCCCTCCACCACACCCAGACCGCGGCCAGGCCCCTCGTCGCTGCCGTCGAACAACAGTTGCATGCCCAGGCAGATGCCGAGCGCGGGGAGGCCGCCCAGCAGCGCCTCGCGCATTGCCTCGCGCCCCGGCGCGAGCCGTTCGGCCGCCGGTGCGAAGGCGCCCACGCCGGGCAGGATGAGCGCGTCGGTGTCGCGCACCGCGAGCGCCGGATCGGTTTCTACCTGCACCACGGCACCGCCCGCTTCGACGGCTTTCACCAGCGAGTGCAGATTGCCGGCGCCGTAGTCGAACACCGTGACCCGTAGTGCGTGGGTCATGCCGCGCCCCGCGCCGCCATCACCTCATCGAACGCCGCCAAGAAACGCTCCAGCAACGGCCACGGTCCGACGCTGATGCGCAGCGTATCGCCGATGTGCGGCAGCCCCGGAAACGGCCGCACCGCCACACCGCGTTCCCGCAGTGCGAGCCCCACATTCACGCAGTCGGCCACCGGTACGCACACGAAATTCGCGTGCGACGCCAACGGGGCGAACCCGCGCGTGCGTAGCGCCTCGGCCAGCCGCTCCCGCAGCGTCACGGCCAGCGCGACGTGTTCGTTCACCCACGGCATGTCGTGCTGCAGTGCGGCGAGGGCCGTCTGTTCGGCCATCGCGTTCAGCTTGTACGGCCCGCGCGACTTCTCCACTTCCATCACCAGCGACGGCTGTCCAATCGCGTAACCGATGCGCAGCCCCGCCAATCCGAACGCCTTCGACATCGTGCGGATCACCAACAGCCGGTCGCACTGCTGCACCAGCTCCACCGACGACACCCCCGCGAACTCGGCGTACGCTTCATCGAGGAACACGACGCCTGGCGCTTCGCGCAGTACGCGCTCGATCGTCTCGCGAGCGAGCAGCGTGCCGGTGGGATTGTTCGGCGAGCAGAGGTACAGCAGCTTCGGTTGCGTGGCGAGCAATGCGTCGATGTCGGGCTGATGCGACGGCAGTTCCACGACACCGGTGTAGGCGAGCGCGTTCATCCGCGCAAAGATCGGAATCATCGCGAACGACGGCTCCGTCCCCGCCACCAGATCGCCCGGTTCACCGAACGCGCGCATGGCGCTGTCGAGAATGTCATCGGAGCCACAGCCGGTCACGATCATGTCCGGCGTGACGCCCACGAACCCGGCCAGCGCCTGCTTGAGCTCCGCCGCGTACAGCGTGGGATAGCGCGTAATGCGCGAGACCGGCAGTTCGCGCCAGGTGCGCTCGGCCACTGGCGGCATGCCCCACAGATTCGTGTTGTCGGTGAGATCGAGCTCCACCGGCGCGCGTTTCGGATCGTACAGGGGCACGGCGTCGTAGGCCGCCCGCGCCACCGTCAGGCGTTGGGTGTTGTCGTTCATGCGTTCACACTCCACGCGCGCGCGGCCGCGGCATGCGCGGGCAGCCCTTCCGCGTCGGCGAAGATGCCGACGTCGGACGCCAGACTGGCCGCCGCCGCGGGAGAGACGTCCTGCCACGTGGTCCATCGCACGAAGTCGAGCGTGGATAGCCCTGAATAGCTGCGCCCCGCCCCCGCCGTGGGCAGCACGTGGTTGGCGCCCGTCATGTAATCACCAAACGCCACCGAACTGGACTCGCCCACGAAGATCGTGCCGGCGCTGCGCAGCGCCGCCAGGGTGGCCGCACGCACAGGCGCATCAACCACGAGCAGCAGGTGTTCCGCCGCCCATTCGTTGGCGAACGCCACCCCGTCGGCGATCGAGCCTACCGACACGATCGCCCCACGGGCCGCCAGCGACTCGCGCACGATCTGCGCCCGCGGGGCCTGGGCGATCTGGGCGAGGGTTTCGACCTCCAGCGCGTCGGAGAGCGCCGAGACCTGCTCCGACGTGCCCACCAACACCGCGATCACCGCGGCGTCGGGGTCGTGCTCGGCTTGCGCCATCAGCTCGCGGGCCAGCGCGGTCGGGTTGGCGGTGTGGTCGGCGAGGATCAGCAGTTCGCTGGGGCCGGCTGGCGAATCGATCGCGACGTCGGCCACCAACTGCAGCTTGGCTTCGGCCACGTACGCGTTGCCGGGACCCATGATGCGGTCCACGCGCGGCACGGTCGCGGTACCGATCGCCATCGCGGCGATCGCCCCCGCTCCGCCCAGTGCGAAGACGCGATCGACGCCTGCCAAGGCTGCCGCCGCCAGCACGACGGGCGACGGCAGGCCGTCGGGGCCGGGCGGCGAGCAGACAATCACCTCACCCACGCCGGCCACGCGAGCCGGGATCGAACCCATCAACAGCGAGCTCGGATACGCTGCCCGCCCGCCCGGGGCGTAGATGCCCACGCGGCCAAAGGGATCGGGGCGCCGTCCCACGCGGATGCCCGGCTCCGGCGAGCACTCGGTGGCCACCGGACGGAAGGCCTCGTGCACCGCGGCAATGTTGCGGGCCGACCGCTCGAGTACGCGGCGAAGCTCCGGATCGAGCGATGCCAGCGCCGCGTCCCATGTTGCCCGCGGCACTTCGATGGCGGGCAGATCCACCTTGTCAAAATCCCGGGCGAAGGCGACCAGCGCCGCATCGCCGTCTTCGCGGACACGAGCGATAATGGCAGTCGTTCGGCTGCGAACGGTCGTGTCGGTCGTCGAGGAGCGATCCACGATGGCCCGGCGCGTCGTGGCTTCGAGCGCCGAGAGCGGGCCCCGGGCACGGAGCGCCAGTGCGGTGGGGGCGATCACGGCACGAGCCTTTCGATGCGGGTGACGAGGATCCCCTCGCCGCCGAGGGCCCGCAGCTGCGAGATGGTGCGATAGATGGTGTCGGCGCTGACCACGGCGTGGACGGCCACGTACTTCCCGTGATCGGCGATCTCGATCACGGTCGGTCCGTTGAGACCGGGGAGAACCGCGCGGACTTCGTTAAGCGCCTCGCGGGGCACGTTGGCCATGAGATAGCGCTGGCCGCGAGCCCGGATCACCGATCCGAGGGCGGTGACGAGGTCGTTCAGCTCCTGCACGCGCGACGGATCGCCGTTGCGGGGGCCATTGGCGGCGGTCACGAGGTGGGCACTCGACTTCATCACCGTCTCGATCTCGCGCAGGCCGTTCATCTTGAGGGTGGAGCCGGTCGACGTGAGATCCACCACGATGTCGGCAATGCCAAGGTGCGGCGCAATCTCGGCGGCCCCCGAGACGGGCACGACTTCCACGGGGCGTCCGCGCGCCGCGAAGAAGGTGCGCGTGATGCGGGGGAAGACGGTGGCGACGCGGGACGGCGTCCCGTCGGCGCCGATGTCCTCGACCGACCGGATCCCCGAGTCGTCCTTGGCGGCGACCACGAGGCGGCACTTCCCGAAGCCGAGGTCGAGGTGGGAGCGGAGGTCCCGCCCCGACTCGTGGACCAGGTCCATGCCGGTCACGCCCACATCGGCGGCGCCATCGGCGACGAACTCCGGGATAT
Organism: Gemmatimonas sp.; assembly: GCF_044376735.1. Classification (GTDB taxonomy): domain Bacteria; phylum Gemmatimonadota; class Gemmatimonadetes; order Gemmatimonadales; family Gemmatimonadaceae; genus Gemmatimonas. The sequence continues at coordinate 13,488 of NZ_JBILKJ010000032.1, read as the reverse complement.
CCTGGGCGCGGACGAAGATGGCTTCGAACTCTCCCCCCAACGAGGCCGTGAGGGCGCGTTCTCCCGACGAGCGGACCTCGAGTCCGGCGTCGTTGAACAGCTCACGGGTGTCTTCACTCAGGCGCCCTTTGTTGGGCAGTGCGATTCGCAGCATGACGGTCTGGGAGAGGAGAGCGGGACTGGAAAAAACAAAAAGCCCGTCCGGAGAGGGACGGGCTGAGGATCGCTTGGGTGCTGCGGGATCAGCGAGCGGCGCTGGTCACCGTGACACGCACGAAGCGCCCCGGCCCGTATGGCCGTGGCTGCGATGTGCATGATGGTGGCGGCGGTTCGTCATGATGCAGGGGAGCGTAGTGGGGCGCCGGACGCCCGTCAAGGAGGAAAAGCCCGCTGGCCCTTGGCGTGGGAGCCGCTTGTGAATAAGTTCACAATGCTCGTAGGGCCCTACGCGCACAGGACTCGTCCTGTAGAAAGGTAAAAATTTTCGATCAGGCTCTAGGAGGCCTCTCGACATGCGGTTTCTCGGTTTTGCAGTAGTGACGGGCGCGGCGATCATGCTGGGCGCGTGCGGTGGAGAGAAGGCCCCCGCGACGGATTCGGCGGCGGCTCCGGCGGCTGAAGCAGCAGCGGCTCCGGCTGAAGCGGCTCCGGCCGCGGGCGCGATGGCCCCGATCACGGGCACGACGCACGAAGTGAAGATGATCGGCGACGGCACTGGCTACCGTTTCGAGCCGGCCAACCTCACGATTGCCGCCGGCGACGGCGTCAAGTTCGTCCTGGTCAGCGGCGGCCCGCACAATGTCGCGTTCGATCCGGCCACGGTTGCGGCCGCCGCGAAGGCGCAGCTCTCGGCCAACATGCCGGAGCAGGCTGGTGAGCTCTCGGGCAAGATGATGCTGAACGCCGACGAGTCGTACACGATCTCGTTCGCTGGCATCCCGGCTGGTGATTATGCGTATCACTGCACGCCGCACCTCGCCATGAACATGAAGGGCGTGATCACGGTCAAGTAATTCGAACGGTCTCCGTTCGGCAGGAAACCGCGGGGGCTGGCGAATATCGCCGGCCCCCGCGTTCGTTTCATGCGTCCCATGTCGATGCCTCCCACGGTGCCTCCTCCGGCTCCGGCGACCGCGGCCGTACCCGCGTTGCCGACGCCCACACCACGCCGCCCTCGGGCCGGCCAGCGTGCACGCTGGCTCGCTGCCCGCACGCGCAACGCCGCCCGACACGGCGTGCTGATCGCCATGGTTGGGGCGCTGGTCGTCGTGGTTGCACTCTTGCTGTTCAGCCTTGGCGCAGATCACGTCGACCGTACCGTTGCCGCCCGGATCTCCGCGCTGCCGCGCGAACGCGATCCGCGGCCGCTGCAAGTCGAACTGCTCGCCGCCCGCCGAGAGCTGGCCCGTCTCGAGGGGGCGCTCTCGGCGGCGGCGATGGCCGCGCAAGTCGAGGTCGCCCTTCCGCGTCCAGCGGCGGGCATCGGCGACACCGCCGTGCCGGTTGCACCCATCGTGCCGGGGCGTGACAGCGCCGCCACCGAGCTACAGCGACAGCTGGCTCGTGTCCGTCAGGCGCCGCTGGTGGAGAGCTATCGGGCCCTCGCCGATACCCGGCTGCTTCGCGATGACGCCCGCGCGCGCGCGCTGATCGACTCGATCGAACAGTTGCACGCGGAACGTGAAGCGTACGCGGCACTGAGCGGTCCCGACGCGCGCTACGCCTCGATGACCGCGCGCCTTACGCAGCTCGGACAACGCCTCACGCGCCTCGCGGCGTCGACGGTTGCCGGGACGCTGGCCACGGCGAGTCCGGTCGATAGCCGGGCCGGCACTGACGCCGCCGCCGAGGGCGGGCCTGCTGGGGCGCTGCCGCCAATGGCCGACAGTGCGCTCAAGCGTATCCGTGACGAGGCCGCGACCGTGGTGGCCCGCACCGAACGCGCGCTGTTGGATGTCGTGACCCTCAATACCGACCTTCGCACGAGGCGGGACGCGCTGCGCGCGCGCTTGCGACTCGATGTCCCTCCCCTCGCCATGGTGCTCGCGTCGCTGGTGCTCGGTGTGGTGATTGGCTTTGGCGTCGTGCTCTGGCGCGAGCTGCGTCGTCCCACGGTCGGTGATGAGGAGGAGATCGAGGCACTGACCTGGTCCCGCGTGATCGTGCATCGCGAGGCGGCCGCGTCGGTTCGCGCCGCGCGTACGCGGCGACGAGCCGATGAACAGCTGCCACCGATCATGCGGCCGACCGACGCGGCATGGCCGTTACTGCACCTCACGCTCACGGGCATCGGCGATGTCTCGCGTGCCATCGAAGTCGTAGCGGATCAGCCGGCACTGGCGGGAGCGGTGGCGCTGAACCTGTCGGCGGTCGCGGCGCGCGAATCCCGGGCCACCATTCTGGTGGATGCCGCACAACGCCGGAGCGCTCTCCTGCCGTTGCTGCCCGCGTCGGCCCTGGCGCCAGCGTCCGAGTCCACGGCGGAGTCCACCGTGCGGGCGCGGTGGGACGCCCCACGCTCGCTGGGGATCGGGCGCGACACGTCTATCGACATCGTACTACCACGCCGCGTGCGTTCGCCGCACACGGGAGGCGATCTCAGCACACGGCACGATGCGGCCTCGTTGGCGGACGACCTGCATCGGTTGACGGCGCATCATGATTTCGCCGTCATCGTGACCGATCACGGGCTTGATGAGTCGCTGCCGGCGTCGACCGATGTCGTGCTATGCGCACGCCCCGGCGTGACGACCCTGGCGTGGTTGTCTCGCACGATGCAGCAATACGAGGATCACGGGCGCCGGGTGCGCGCGGTGGTGCTGTGGTCGGCGGATCTCCCGCTGGTGGGATGAGCACGGTCCGCGTGTGCGCTGTGGCGCGCAGCGTCGCGGTCGGCTAGTCTCCGACGCATGTGGGCCGATACGCTGTTGTCACTCGAACGTGGTCATCTGATCCGCCTTGCGCTGTGGGCCGGCGCGTGTGTGTTGAGCGGGACGTCGTTGCTGACGTGGTTGATGGTCCGTCGTACGACGGCACCGTTGTTGCGCCATTTCGCCATTCAGACGGCGGCGTGGGGGGCGGTGAACCTGGCCATTGCCGCGTGGGCGTGGCGTGGACTCGCGTACCGCGATTTCGCGGGCACGCAACGCCTCCTGAACGTGCTGTGGTTGAACACCGGACTCGACCTCGGGTACGCCGCCGTCGGTCTTACGCTGGCGCTCACGGCGTGGCGTTGGGGACAGCGCCCCGGTGGTATCGGGGCGGGGCTGGGGGTCGTGGTGCAGGGCATCGCCCTCGCGTTACTCGATCTTCGCCTGATCTCGATCATCGGTCCGCTGCAGTAATCGGCACTTCGTCGGCTTCTTTCTCGTTGATCTCGCATGGAACCCGTCATTCCCGATCTTCGCGCCGAGCCGCGCGCGCGCGCCTATGCGCAGCTGCTGGACATGCAAACGTTGCTGCTCGAGGGCAGCGACGACGCCATCGCCGGCATGGCCACGACGAGCGCGTTACTGCATCACGCCTTCGGCCATCTGTGGACGGGGTTCTATCGCGTCGTGGAGCCCGGGCGCCTGCTGCGTGTCGGTCCGTATCAGGGGTCGCTGGGCTGTCAGGAGATCACGTTCGGGCGCGGTGTGTGCGGCACCGCCGCGGCCGAACGTCGCACGGTGGTGGTGGAAGACGTGCATAACTTCCCCGGACACATCACCTGCGATCCGCGATCACACAGCGAGATCGTGGTACCGGTGTTCGACGTTGCCGGCGCCCTGATCGCCGTGCTCGACATCGATTCGTCGGTTCCGGCCGCGTTCGGCGAGGCCGATCGCGCGGGACTCGAGCAATTGGTGGCTTGGTTCGCCCGCGCACCGTATGTTCCTGTTCCCGTCTGATTCCCCAGTCGCCCCTCGATGACCGGCTACTCCGATCGGATCAACCACGCCTTCGCCTATGCGGCGAAGCACCACGATCAGCAGGTCCGCAAAGGCACGCGGCTCCCGTATCTCACGCATCCCGCGAATGTCGCGGTGATTCTCACCCGCTACGGGTGTGGCGAAGACGCCGTCGTTGCTGGCATCCTGCACGATGTGGTGGGGGACTGCGTCCGTCAGGGGTGGACGCGCGAGACGCTCGATGAGCGCATCGGCACCAAGTTCGGCAACAGCATGCTCGAGATGCTGCTCTCCGTCACCGAGCGTCGCATCGACGACGACGGCGTCGAATTGTCGGCCGACGATCGCAAGGACGACTACCTCGAGCGGCTCGCGCTGGCGAGTGAGGATGCGCTCTGGGTCTGCGCGGCCGACAAGGTGCACAACGCGAACTCCATTCTCTCCGATCTGCGCCGCACGTCTTTCCCCGAAACCGTGTGGGGACGCTTTGCCGCCGGCCGTGACGGCACGGTGCGCCTGTACTCGCGCGTGAGCGAGCGACTGCGCGAGATCGGGTTCACGGCGCCAATCGTGGACGAACTCGCCCACGCTGCCGCGGAGCTGGAGCGGATCTGAGCGTGCTGGCGGCAACATCGAAACCGCCGGAACACGGATGACGCGGAAGCCGCCGAAGCCACACGGATAAGCAACAGCAAAAGCAATCGTCATGAACACGAAACGACACGGAGCAGCGGTAGCACACCGCTTATCCGTGTCGTTTCCATTGTACATCCGTGTCATCCGTGTTCCGGCGGTTTCGGTCTTTCAACCACTCACCAACCAGGAGCTTACGCGCCGACCGTCGCTCCGTAGCTCGTCTCGACGTAGTTCTCGAGGATGACCAGGAACTCCTCGACGATCTTGTCGCCCTTGAGCGTGGTGAAGAGCTTGCCGTCCACGTATACCGGCGCCTTCGGCTCCTCGAATGTGCCCGGTAGCGAAATGCCGATATTGGCGTGCTTGGATTCACCGGGTCCATTCACGACGCACCCCATCACGGCGACCTTCATGTCCACGACCCCCGGACGTGACTCACGCCACACCGGCATCTGTTCGCGCAGGTAGCCCTGAATGTCTTCGGCCATGTGCTGGAAGAAGGTGCTCGTGGTGCGTCCACAGCCGGGGCAGGCAGTGACCTGCGGGGCGAAGGAGCGCAGCCCCAGTGACTGCAAGATCTGTTGCGCCACGAACACCTCTTCGCGACGATCGCCATTCGGCTTCGGCGTAAGCGACACCCGAATCGTGTCGCCGATGCCTTCGCTGAGCAGAATACCCAGCGCGGCGGCCGAGGCCACCACGCCCTTCGTGCCCATGCCCGCTTCGGTGAGGCCGAGGTGCAGCGGGTAGTCGCAGCGCTTGGCGAGGCGACGGTAGCACTCCACCAGATCGGGCACCACGGAAATCTTGGCGCTCACGATGATCTTGTCGTGACCGAGCCCGACTTCTTCGGCCAGTGCCGCCGAACGCAGCGCGCTCTCGAGCATGGCGTCCATGTACACGTCTTTCGCGTCGCGCGGCTCGGCCGACTTCGCGTTGGCGTCCATCATGTCGGTGAGCAGGTTCTGGTCGAGCGAACCCCAGTTCACGCCGATGCGCACCGGCTTGTCATGGTCGATCGCGGCCTGCACGATCGTGGTGAAGTTCGTGTCGCGATGCTTCGTGCCCACGTTGCCCGGATTGATCCGGTACTTGTCAAGCGTGGCCGCGCACTGCGGGTACTTGGTGAGCAGCAGGTGCCCGTTGTAGTGGAAGTCGCCGATGAGCGGGACATCGAGGCCGCGATCTTCAAGGCGCTGCCGGATCTCGGGGACCGCTTGGGCCGCCTCGTCGTTGTTGACCGTGATCCGCACTTTCTGCGACCCGGCCTCGAACAGCGCGGCGACCTGATCGGCGGTGCCGGCGGCGTCCGCCGTATCGGTGTTGGTCATCGACTGCACCACGATGGGCGCGGAGGAGCCGACAGAGACACCGCGCACCTTGGTGGTGACGGTGGGACGACGCGCGTGAAAGCCGTGAACGGAAGACACCATTGAACCCGGTTGAGAGTGGCTGCCGTAAGGTAGCGCGGGCAGGGGCTCCTCCCCAAGTTCCTACCGCAGGCCGACCACCTCGCGCGTCCGCCGTTCACCGTCCCAACAAACCCCGCCGCCGTGTCTGCTCCGATTCCGCCGTCCGATGCGTCCGACGACGCGCCCGAGACCCGTGCTGCCCCAGTGGCCCCCCGGAAATCCTTCGTGCGGCGGCATTGGCTGGCCACGACCATGCTGTTGATTGTCGGCCTGCCGGCGGTCGTCCTCGCCCTGTGGGCAACGATCGCCCTCAGCTGGAGCTACTCCAGCGGCAAGCGCGCGGGCTATGTGCAGAAGATTTCCCGGAAGGGCTACGTCTGCAAAACCTGGGAAGGCACCCTCTACACCGACATCGCCCGGGGCTTCCGGTCGGACAGCTTCTCATTCACGGTGCGGAGCGATTCGCTCGCTCGCGTGATCGAGACGCTCAGCGGCAAGCGCGTGGCCGTGGATTACGAGCAGCACATCTACGTGCCGACATCATGCTTCGGCGATACGGAGTATTTCGTGAAGGGCGTGAGCGTGCTGCCGGACTAGCAGGACGCAGCGCGTGTCGGGATTGCCGTACACGATACCACTCGCGTCCGTACTGTCGGGTGCGATGCCCCGCCACCTTTCGGACGCATGACCAGCCAGACTGCCCCCCTTCTTGTCGTCGGCGCCGGCGTAGCCGGCCTCGTGTGTGCGATCGAACTTCACCGCGCAGGCCGTGCGGTGCTGGTGCTCGATGCGGCGTCGGAGGTGGGCGGGCGCGTGCGCAGCACGACGCGCGATGGGGTCGTGTGCGACCACGGCTTTCAGGTGCTGTTCACGGCGTATCCCACGCTGCGCCGCTACCTCGATCTCGACGCCCTCGCGCCCCGCACGTTCCTGCCGGCCGCCCGCATCGTGCAGGGTGGTCGGGCCTCGTTGATCGGCGATGCCCTGAGCGATCCGTCGCTCTTGATCGACACGGTGATGGCGCGCGCCGTACCGCTGGGCGATAAGCTGCGGCTGCTGGCGCTGCGCCGCTTCGCGCAGCAGCTCTCCATCGACGACTGCTTCACGGCGCGTTTCGCCGGCGTGAGCACGCGCGATTTTCTGGCGTCGCGCGGTTTCAGCGCGGCGGTGATCGACGGATTCTTCGCGCCGTTCTACGGGGGCATTCTGCTCGACCGCACCCTCGCCACGAGTGCCTCGGTATTGCTGTTCACCTTCAAGATGCTGGCCGAGGGTGATACGGTCGTGCCGGCGGCCGGCATGGGTGCGCTCACGAAGCAGTTGGCAGCACGGTTGCCGGCCGGCACGGTGCGCACCGACGCCTCGGTGCAATCGCTGATCGTGCAAGAGGGCCGCGTGACGGGTGTGGTGTTGGCGGGCGGCGACGCCATGCCGGCCGCTCAGGTTATCCTGGCCACCGACGCACCGGCGGCGGCACGGCTTGCGGCCACGGCGGGTGTGCAGATCGCCACACCCTCGGGGGCGCGCGGCACGACCACGCTGTACTTCACCACCAGCGGCGCCTCACCGATTCCCGGGCGCGCGCTGTGGCTCAATGCCGACGCGTCGGCGGTGATCAGTCACGCGGTGACCATCACCGATGTCGCGCCCGAGTATGCGCCGCGCGGTGTGTCGTTGATTGCTGCGAGCGCCGTGGGTGATGCGGCCGATCGGTCGGACGCCGACTTGGAAGCGGCCGCGCGCCGGGAGCTGGCCGCCATGGCGAAGGCCGCCGGTGATGCGGCGGCCGAGGCGAAAACTGCAGCGCTGTCGCGTGTGGCGGTGTGGCGAGTGCCGTATGCGCAGTTCGCGCAGCCACCGGGATGGCGGGATCACCGCCCGACGATTGCCTGTGGTATACCAGGGCTGTGGCGGGCCAGCGAAGTCCTGCACTCGAGCTCTCTCGAAGGGGCGGCGCGCGGCGGACAGGATGCCGCGCGGGCCGTGCTACAGCCTCACTGAGTTCGTGCCGCGGCGTGTTCGCGCAGTCGTTCCTCTCCCACGTCAGCCGAGTCCGAGTAGTCCCGCCACGTCGGCCAAACGGTCCACGGTGACCACGGCCCCCGCAGCCCGCAGTCGCGCGGCCGAGACGATCTCGGCGTAACCGATCACCGTCATCCCCGCGGCGGTCGCCCCCTGTACGCCAAGTGGACTGTCTTCCACGACAACGGTGCGCGTCGGATGGAAGCCGAGGGCGTGCGCGGCGTGCAGGAACAGATCGGGGGCGGGTTTGGGCTTGCCCACATCGACGGCGGAGAAGCGCTTCCCTTCGAAGCGAGACAGCAGCCCGGTCTTGCCGAGTGTGGTGCGCATTTTTTCGTGCTCACCGTTGGACGCCACGCCGTACGGCATGCCCGCGGCGTCGAGCGTATCGAGCAGCGTAACGATGCCATCGACCGGCTCGAGGTCGCGTTGCAGCGCCACCGTGACATTCGCGGTGAAGCGCGCCAGCAGGTCGTCCGGCGGCGCATGGCCCATCATCTCAGTCACGATCTCGACGCAGCGCGGCATCGAGTTGCCCATGAAAATGCCGAGCGATTGCTCCATCGTCATGGGCAAGCCGATCTCCGTGAGCAGCAGCGCCCACGTGCCGTTCGAGATGCGTTCGCTGTCCACCAGCACCCCGTCACAATCGAAGATCACGCCGTCGATGGCGCCGCCGATGAGGTCGCGGAGCGAATCAGCGAATGGAGCGTTCATGGCCGTACAACGGGTCAGCGGGTGAGGCTGGCGCGGGCCTGCGCCAGCTGACGTTGTACCGCGTCGGGGCCAGTGCCGCCGTCGATGTTGCGGGCGGCGAGCGAGGCATCCACGCCCAGCGCATTGCGGGCGTCGGTGCCGAACAGCGCGTGCGCGGCGGTGAACGCGTCAGCGGGCAGCTGGTCGAGTTCGATGCCGCCCTCTTCCGCCTGACGCACCAGCGAACCCACGGCGCCGTGCGCCTCGCGGAACGTGGCGCCCTTCTTCACGAGATAGTCGGCCAGATCGGTCGCCATCATCGCGCTCGAACAGGCGGCGCGCATGCGTGCCTTCTCGAAGCGCAGTTCGGCAATGGCGCCGGCCATCGACGGGAGCACCAGCAGCAGCAAGTCGACGGCGTTGAACAGCGCGCGCTTGTCGTCCTGCAGGTCCTTGCTATAGCCGCTGGGCAGTCCCTTGATCGTGCCCAGAATCGACACCAGATCGCCCAGCACGCGGGCGCCCGAGCCGCGGGCCAGTTCGAACACATCGGGGTTGCGCTTCTGCGGCATCATGCTGCTGCCAGTGGAGAAGCCATCGCCGAACTTCACGAAGCCGAACTCGCTGGTGCCGTACAGGATCATGTCTTCGGCCAGACGCGAGCAATGCGCCGCCGTCATGGCACAGGCGAACAGCGTTTCCGCCACGAAATCACGATCGCCGGTGGCGTCGATGCTGTTGGCGGAGATGGCGTGAAAGCCCAGCGATTCCTGCAGCAGCAGGCGCGACACCGGGAACGCCGATCCGGCAATGGCCCCCGAACCCAGCGGCATGACCGATGTGCCGCGCTCGGCGTTGGCGAAGCGCGTGCGATCGCGCGACAGCGGCCAGAAGTGGGCCAGTAACCAGTGCGTGCCGCTCACCGGCTGGGCGCGCTGGAGGTGGGTGTAGGCGGGCAGCACGGCGTCGGTGAGCGTCTCGGCCTGCATCAGCAGCGACTGCTGCAGCTCGGCGATGGCCGCATCCACGCGATGGCAGGCGTCGATCGTCCACAGGCGCGATGCGGTGGCCACCTGGTCGTTGCGTGAGCGACCCGTATGCAGCTTGGAGGCGACCGTGCCGGCTTCCTCGTGCAGGAGACGGTCGATCATGGTGTGAATGTCTTCATCGGTAGCGACCGGCTGCGCGCCGTCGGCGATCCGCTGCGCCACGCGATCGAGCCCCTGCTGCAAGGCGTCGCTTTCCTCGCGCGTGAGCACGCCTGCGTCGCCGAGGGCCAGCGCCCATGCCTTCGAGAGGCGCACGTCGTGCGGCCAGAGCCGGAAGTCGGTGCCGATGGACCGATTGATCGCATCGAGGAGTGGCGATGGGCCACCGGCGAATCGACCGCCCCACAGCTTATGGGTTCCGGCTTCGGAAGTGCTCACGGAATACTCACGACAGGGGAAAAAGGAATGACGACGCGGGAAATCTAGAAGGTCCGCTCGTGGGGGCGTACGAATCAGGCGCGCAGATACGCGGAGAGCTTTTTCAGCACACGCTCGCGCCCCTCGGTGGAGCGGCAGATGATGAGCACCGTGTCATCGCCGGCGATCGTGCCGGCCACGTCGGGCCACTCCAGCTGGTCGAGCGCCTCGGCCACCGGTTGCGCGCCCGACTTGATCGTGCGTGCCACCACCAGCACCTGAACCCCCTCGACTCCAGTGAGGAGCTGCGGGAGCATACGCTCCAGCTGCGCGAGTGCCTCGTCATCTCCGCCGTTCTCAGGAAAGGCGTAGCGGGGGCGGCCCTTGGCGTCGGGAATGCGGGCGAGGCGGAGTTCGCGCAGATCACGCGAGAGAGTGGACTGGGTGACCTCCCATCCGCGTTTGGCGAGCTGTCGTCGCAGCTCTTCCTGGCTGGCCACGGCTTTGGCCGCGACGATCTCGCGGATGACCTGGTGGCGCTGGATCTTGTCGGACACGCGACGGACTCCTGCGAATCGGTTCGGCGGCGAATCGTACGCCGCCGGGAAGGAAACGACACATCGCGGTGACATTGCGCTGATTGACAGCGCGGCGATGCAAAATTATGCATTAATTGTGCATACTCTACCGGACTCCCCGCAACTCCCCCACACGACCGTCACCAGACCTCCGTACCGCGTGGGGGTGCTGGGTGCGAGCGGGTACTCGGGGCGCGAACTGTGCGCGCTCATTCTCGGCCATCCGCAGCTGGCGCTCGCGTTCGCCACGGCGAACGCGCAGCGCGGTACCACGTTGCGCGTGAAGGCTGGAGGTCGGGTGCACGCGATTCCGATGGTGGGTCCCGACGAGGTCGATCTGGCGAGCGCGGATCTGGTGTTCGCGGCGCTGCCGCATGGGGCGTCGGCGGAGTGGGTGGCGAAGGTGATCACGGCCGGTGCCCGGGTGGTGGACCTGTCGAGCGATCTGCGCCCGGGGCACGGCGGCACCGATCATGCACCAGCCGGCGTGCCGCACGATGCGCCGTATGGCCTGCCCGAGCTGTTTCGTGGGCCGTTGCACGGGGCGCGGGTGGTGGCCAACCCCGGGTGCTATGCGACCAGCATTCTGGTGGCACTCGCGCCGCTGGCGAAGGCGGGGCTGATCGCCCCGGGTGCCACGGTGAATATCGCGGCGGCCAGTGGTGTGAGCGGCGCCGGTGCCTCGCCCAAGCTCGAACTGCTGTTCGCCGAGGTGACCGAAAACTTCCGCGCGTACGGCGTGGGCAATACGCATCGGCACTTGTTCGAGATGCGGTCCAGTCTCGCCGCCCTCGGGGCCGATTGCGATCTGCTGTTCACGCCGCATCTGCTGCCAATCGACCGCGGGATATTGTCCACCATCACGGTGCCGCTCACGCGCCCGATCGACGACGCGCTGGCGCCGTTCCGTGACTCGTACGCCAACGAGCCGTTCGTGGAGCTCACCGACGATCTTCCCGCGCTGGCCGACGTGCAGCATCGCAACGTGGTGCGGATCGGCGCCCGGATTCCCAGCGGTGTGCGCACGCCGACGCTGCTGGTGTTCAGCGCCATCGACAACCTGGTGAAGGGCGCGGCGGGTCAGGCGATCCAGAACGCGAACCTGATGCTGGGGCTCGATGAGACCGCGGGATTGATGCGATAACAACGGATTACGACATGTTCATCGTCAAACTCGGTGGCCGCACCCAAAACGATCCCGCGTTGCCGGCGGCGCTGGCCGCGCTGTGGCGCGCCACCCCTGGTGGCGTGGTCGTCGTGCACGGCGGCGGCGATCAGATCAGCGCGTTGCAGCGGCTGCGCGGCGAGGAGCCGGTGTTCGTGGGTGGTCGCCGCGTGACTACTGATACGGCGCTGGAGCTGGTGCGGATGGTGTTGTCGGGGCTGGCCAATAAGCAGATGGTGTCGGCGCTGGTGGCGGCGGGTGCGCCAGCGGTGGGGATTTCCGGCGAAGACGCGGCGCTGCTGCGCGCGGTGCCGATCGATGCGGCCACGTTCGGGCACTCCGGCACGCCGGCGGTAGTTGATCCAACGCTCGTGCACGCGCTGCTCGCCGCGGGCTTTCTGCCGGTCATCTCGCCGGTGGCGGCGCGTGAAGCGGGGCATGGGGCCGGGGCGTACAACGTGAACGGTGACGACGCCGCGGCGGCGATCGCGGCGGCACTCGGCGCGGACGAACTGTTTCTGATGGCTGACGTGCCGGGGGTGCTCGATGGCGACAAGTCGCTCGTGTCGCGCCTCTCGCTCGATGCGGCGCAGACGTTGGTGCGTAGTGGGGTGGCAGGGGGCGGCATGGCCGCCAAGCTCGATGCCTGCGCGCAGGCGCTGGCCGGTGGTGTACACCGGGTGCGGATCGGCGATCTCGCCGCACTCACTGTTCCCGAGGCGGGAACCGCGATCGTTGCGCGCGTGGACGCAACGGATGCCGTCTCTTCCAGGTAGCTGCCCATGACTTCGACGATGCCCTCGCCCGCTCCGACCACCGCGTTCGCGGCCACCCCGGCCGCCGAACCGTCGACGTTGCCATCGGCATTGCCCGCCATTCTCGGCACGTACAAGCGACAGGCCCCGCTGTTCGTCCGCGGCGACGGCGTCTACATGGTCGACGAGCATGGCAGGCGGTACCTCGACCTGGTGGCCGGCATCGCCGTCACGTCGCTCGGGCATAACGATCCGGGCGTCATGAACGCGATGCAGGAGGCGATGGCCACCGGGCTCATTCACACGTCGAATCTGTACCGCACGGCACCGGGTGAGGCGCTGGCCCAGTGGTTCGTGGACCACTCGTTCGCCAGCAGCGTGTTCTTTGCGAACTCGGGAGCTGAAGCCAACGAAGGCGCCTTCAAGTTCGCGCGGCGGTGGGGCGGCACGCAGGGGTTCACGCAGAAGCACCACATCCTCGCGGTGCGCGGTTCCTTTCATGGTCGCATGCCCGGCACTCTGGCGGCAACGGATCGTCCGGCCTATCGCCTGCCCTTCCGCCCGCTGATGGGCGGCGTGACCATCGTGGAGCGCGACCTGGACGAACTCGCCGCGGCGATGCATCCGGACAAGACGGCGGCGGTGATCGTCGAACCGATCCAGGGGGAAGGTGGCGTGCGCGTGGTCGACCCCGCGTTCCTGCGTGGGTTGCGTGCGCTCACGAGGGAGCGGAACGTGCTGCTCATTCTCGACGAGATTCAGTGCGGACTGGGGCGGACCGGCTCGTTCTTCGCGTACGAGCAGATCGGTGTCGTACCCGACATGCTCACGATCGCGAAGCCGCTGGCCAATGGTCTGCCGATCGGTGCGATTCTGGTGAACGACGCGGTTGCGCGCACCATGAAGCCGGGTGACCACGGTACGACGT
>NZ_JBILKJ010000001.1:0-87799 GCF_044376735.1 Gemmatimonas sp. | reverse complement strand
TCACCCGCGATGCCACCGCCGATCTGGAAGAAGCCCAGCGACGCGCTCTTGGTGACTTCGGTGTAGTGATCGGCGAGGTACATCATGTACTGAATGCCACCCTTCACCGTATGCACGTTCTTGATGTTGCCGTCGATCACGTGCGACGCGAAGATGTTGCCCGTGGTCGAGTCTTCCCAGCCCGGCACGATGATCGGCAGGTTCTTCTGTGCGGCAGCGAGCATCCACGAGTTCTTCGGATCGATCTGGTAGAATTCCTCGAGCTTGCCGCTGAGGAGAATCCGGTACATGAACTCGTGCGGGAAGTAGCTCTCGCCCGCCCGGTCGGCGGCGGTCCACTCATCGAGAATCGCCTTCTCGATCCGACGGATCGCTTCCGCTTCCGGAATGCACGTGTCGGTCACGCGGTTGAAGTGCTGCTCCAGCAGCGCCTGCTCGTCCTGCGGCGTGAGGTCGCGGTAGTTCGGTACGCGCGCATAGTGATTGTGCGCGACCAGGTTGTAGATGTCCTCTTCGAGATTCGCGCCGGTGCAGGTGATCGCATGGACCTTGTCCTGCCGGATCATTTCGGCCAGCGAGAGCCCGAGCTCCGCCGTGCTCATCGCACCCGCCAGCGTGATCATCATCTTGTTCCCCGCGTCGAGATGGCGCACATATCCATCGGCGGCATCGATCAACGCGGCCGCGTTGAAGTGGCGGTAGTGATGACGGAGAAACGCCGTAACCGGCGCGGACGTGGACTGGGACATGAGATGACCGACGCTGTTCGGAGTGGGACCGCGACGACGGCGCGCACGGGCGCAGCCAACTGGGACATCGCCGACACGGGGCCGACGACACCGGCGGAATCTAATCGCCGCTGAGCGTCCGGCGGTCGCCGACATCGTCCGGATATCCACCCGGCGGTCCGCTGCGACGAAGTCCGAGCCACGCCGCGCCGAGCCCGAAGGCCACCGCGACCGCGCCCGCCCCCGACATCCCGGCACCGGCGGCGACGATGACGCACAGCAGCGCTTCGATGCGCACCCCTCCCCCTGCGTCCAGCCCCGTCGGTGTCACACGACCCGTCAGCGCCTCGCGCGTCATGGCTTCGCGCGCCATGGCCTCGCGCGCCATGGCCTCACTCAGGAGCAGCGCCTGCGGTCGATCGATCCAGCCACTTGTTGCGCCCGGCGTCTCGTTGGCCGGCAATCCCCAGAGCGGTTCGGCGATGCGTGCCGACGTAGGGGTCGGGGTCCCGCTCCACTCCGCGCGATCGAGATCGCTGGATCCCCGCGTTGGTGCCCCCGAACGGTCGCGCGAACGCTCCGGCGCGCGCGCTTCCAGCAAACCAAGGCCGAACCGGACCGGAAGCATCGGCCCCTTGACCTGCTCCCCCTGCACAGGTGCGTCGTACTCGCCGACACCGGACAGCACAGTCGGCTCGCGATCGTCGCGCGGCGGGGCCTCCAGCGGGCTCTGCGCGCACGCCGCCAGCAGGCGCCGCTGGGCCTCCGGAATACTGTCGCCGAGCCGACGCAGGAGACGCGCGGCATCCTCGAAACGTTCCTCCTGCATCAATGGCAACCACTGCGACAGCAGCACCGCCAGCGGGGACGCCGCATCGCTGACCCGCTTGCTGTTGGCGCTGTGGCCCAGAGCGGACACGATCGCCGTAAGCACGCCGCGGGCCGCGTGTGCCTGCTCTGGCGTGCAGGCCCCCGCCATCGAGCCGCCCGCGCTGAAGGCGCGGATCAGCGCCCGTCCTTCATGAATCGCATCCCGCACGGACAGCGTGGCGAAGCGCGCGCCCAAGCGGGTCATCGCATCCTCGGCAACATTGCCCGTGACGGCATCGCCCGCCGCCCGAAGGTCGTGCGGATCATCGCCGTCGGTTCCACCGATTGGCGGTACGCTCGGTGACTCCGCCTCCGTGGCGTGCCCCCACTGCGACTCCCCATCCAGCGCCGGCTCGTGCAGGGCGACGCGCGACGCGTCGGTGCCCACCTCGAACACCTCGCCATCAGCCATCGGAAACGGCGACGCCTCCGCCACCCGCCCGCCCACGGCACTGCGCGAGGTACTGCGGGTGTGATCCGCCGCAATCGAGCGGAGCGACGTCCGTGCGAACTCGACGGCGGGATGCTCGGGGAAGAGCCGGGCCACGCGCTGGAGCACGCGGTCCGCCTCACGGCGATGGCCCTGCCGTGCGAGCACGAGGATCTGCTGCATGAGCAAGACCGGGTGTATCGCCTGCTCCTCGAGCGCCGCGGCGATCGCGCTCCGGGCGCCTGGCAGGTCGCCGTTGGCGAGTCGGGCCAGCGACTGCATGAAGCGGAGCGCCACGGATGATGGCTTGAGCTGCAGCGCCGCCGTGGACACGCGCTCTGCCTCGCCCGGCATCCCGAGCACGGTCAACGCGCCACTCCGGAGGTACCAGCCCTCCTCGGTGAATTGGGCGCGCGCCCACACGCTATCGAGCGTGGCGAGCGACTCGGAGGCCAGTCCGCGCAGCAGCGCACCACGGGCCGTCTCGAGTCCCACGCCGAGCGCCAGCGGGGCGACGGCGCTACGCTCCACCAGCACGTCGGTGGTCCCGATGACGTCGAGGAGATCGAGCCCGCTGCGCCCCAGCGGCGACGGCGCATCAGCGGTTCCGCGTGTCTCGGTGGGCACCACCGGCACCAGCGCCGTCGACGGGGCGACCGGCCCCACGGGCTCCGTGGGCACAGGCCCCGGCGAGACCGCCGGGCCACTCGTCGACGAAGGCAGCAGGCGCGGTGTGGCGCCTACGCCGGACAGATCCGCGCGCATGTGGGGAGAGTATCGGCTCCGTCGCCACGGAAGTGCAGCGACCCGCGGCTGCCGGTCAGACCAGGGCGTCGATCAGTGCCGCCTCATGATCCACGCGGCAATACCCGCCGATGTCTTCAATCCACCGGTACGCGTCCCCCGTGCGATCCAGCGCAATCCGCCCCTTCGTCGCGCTGTACTCGTACAGCCGCAACTCGCCGACGTCGGCGGGTCCATGGACGAATCCGATGAACCAGAAGGAGGCGGTCGCATCGATGGCGGCGGTCCCGAAGACCAGCGCGAGGGCGCGCTGCAACGGGTACCAGTCCGGCGGACGATAGGCGGGGAAGATGTCGGAATCGCTCACGGTAGTTGCTCGCTGGACGCCCCGTGCCTCGAGGCGTCACGATCCGTCACAGCCCGAGCCGACGATGTTCCAACGTGTCACCAAACGGTCACGTCAGGCACCCGATGGGGGCGCGAAGCGCGGGTGCCTCGCGGGCGCCAGCGCTAGTCGTGCGTCGTGCGCGCGCGGATGAAGCGAGTCGCGGCGGCGAGCGAGGCGCGTGCCTCCGGCAGCACCGCCGCAAAGAACTGCCATACGTGGGGCACATGCGGCCAGAGCTGCAGTTCCACATCCACCCCGGCACGGCGGGCCGCCTCCGCCACGCGGATGGCGTCATCACGCAATACTTCGTCCTCGCTGGCATGGACCAGCATCGGCGGAAGCCCGCGGAAATCGCCGTAAAGCGGCGAGATCGAGGGAAGCATGGGGTCGGCGTCGCCCACGTAGAACCGCGCGGCACGACGAATCGTGTCACCGGCGAACATGGCACACCGCTCGGTGTTCTCGTCGAGCGATTCGCCGGTGGCGGCCAGATCGGTCCACGGGCAGAAGGTCACGAGCCCCGCCGGACTCGGCCACGCCGCATCGCGAATCGCCAGCGCGAGGGCCAACGCGAGTCCGCCACCGGCCGAATCACCGGCAATCACGATCTGCGCGGGCGCAAGGCGCTCCACATCGAGCAGGTAGCGATAGGCGGCCATGGCGTCGTCGAGCGCCGCCGGGAACGGATACTCGGGAGCCAGCCGGTACCGCGGTACGAAGGCCCGTCCGCGGATGCGGCACGCCAGCGAGGCGACCAAGGGGCGGTGGGTCTCCGGCGAGCAGGCGATGTAGCCGCCGCCATGGAGATACAGCAGCACGGGAGCGTCGGGCGCACAACCGGGCCACGACACCACCTCCCCGCCGGGCCACCCCTCGCCGGCGGCACGCCGCTCGATCGCGGCCCCCGTGGAGCGCGCCATCCAGCGACGCGCCAGGCGCGGCCGACCCATGGCGCGGCGCACCCACGACGGGTCGATCGGCCCGTCCGCATACGGACGCATCCGTGCCCGCACGAGCAAGTGCACGAGTCGGGACTGCCAACTGATCGGGATGGTGGACGGGACAGTCGACATCGGTCTCACGCGCGCGCGCAGGAATCCGGCAGGCGGTGGCGGGTCATACGCCGACCTGCTTCTCGACGCGATCACGATAGTGGCGACTGAGACGCAGACGCGTTCCATCGTCCAGAATGACGACGTAGTCCCCGGAGAACCACTGCTGCATCTCGCGCACGCGATTGAGATTCACGATCGTGGACCGATGAATCCGCGCGAACAGTCGCGGGTCGAGCGTTTCTTCAATGCCGCTGATGCGCTCGCGGATCGAGTGCGCCGTGCTGCCGACGTGCAAGCGCACGTAGTTGCGGTCGGCTTCGATCCAGTCGATGTCCGCCGTCTTCACGAAGAACATGCGACCATCCTGCTTGACCAGGATGCGGCTCGCGTAGCGACCCGTCCCGCCCCCTCCAGCGTTGGCGCCCGGAACGGCGTTCGCCAAGGCGTCGCCGGCGGCGGAGGTGGCTTCCTTCGCGTCAGCCAAGGCCGCGCCGCCGTCGGCAAGACGCCGCACCGTTTCCAGAAGTTCGCCGAGGCGCTCCGCGGCCACGGCGTTCGCCCGCTGCTTTCGCGCCTTCTCGAAGGCGACCCTGAAGCGGTCTTCATCGACCGGCTTCAACACGTAGTCGACGGCATGGACGTCGAACGCACGCTGCGCGTGCTCGTCGTACGCGGTAATGAACAGGACCATGGGCACGTGACCACCGTCGAGCTCCTGGAGCACGCCAAACCCGTCGAGCCCGGGCATCTGCACGTCGAGACACACCAGATCCGGCTGCAAAGCACGGATCATGGCCACCGCCTCATGGCCACTCTCGGCTTCTCCGACCACGTCGACATCCGTCTGGGCTTTCAACAGGCGGCGCACGCGCTGCCGCGCCAGACTCTCATCGTCAACGATCAGCACCCGCATACACACCGTGTCCGGAATTCCAGGTTATGGCCGCACCGCGCAACACGAGCGGAACGCGCCGGCCACAGGCGGCCCATTCCCCCCTGTTCGGGGTACTACGTTATGCTGTCCGCGAAGTTCCAGAAATGTTCCACGCGCCGTTCGCCTACCCCTCGACTCCCCCCGTCGCCCTCCGGTGTCCTCGATTCCGCCTGTCACGATCGCCGACGAAGGCGTGCGATTGCGGCGCGTGACGCGCCTGCAGTTCGCCGTCGTCTGGGTGATTCCGGCTGTCCTCGCCGCCCTGCAGATCGTCCTCATCGGCGACGCCTCGGGCGCCCACTACAGCCTCGAAACCGCGCTGTATTGGCAAGGGGCCTCCTGGATGATGTGGGGGCTCTGGTCGCAGGTCGTGCTGACCCTCGTCGACCGGCTCAAGTTGGACTCGGCCCGGCTCCTTCCCTGGATCGCCATTCACGTCGCGGTCAGTGCGGTCATCTGCGCGGTGAACGTGTTCGCGATTGCGTGGCTCGATCACATATTCGGCTCCATCGGCCAGGTCACCAGCTACGCGCTCGCAGTACGCGTGGTGCTCGTCAATCACCTCGATTTTCAGGTGGTGTTGTACTGGGCCGTGGTCGGTGCCGCCTACATGGTGGAGTTCGTACGCCGCTACCGGGAGCGCGACCGCGCCGCTGCCGCGCTGGAGCAGAAGCTCGCGATGACACAGCTCGAGGCGCTTCGCATGCAGCTGAACCCCCATTTCCTCTTCAACGCCCTCAATTCCGTGGCCGAGCTGATGGAGGTCAACGTGAAGGAAGCACAAGGGACGCTGACCCGCGTCGCCGATCTGCTGCGGCTCTCGCTGCGCAGTGCCGGCTCGTCGCTCATTCCCGTGTGGCAGGAGATCGAGCTCGTCGAGCTCTACCTCCAGATCGCCCGCGTGCGCTACGGGCAGGGGCTCGACGCCGACATTACGGTCGATCCATCGGCGGTGGATGTCATGCTCCCCAGCTTTCTGCTGCAGCCACTCGTCGAGAATGCCCTCAAACATGGACTTGCGCCGGGACACCCCGACCAGAGTGTCGAAGTGCATGTCAAACGCAACGGCGGCGCGCTCGAGATCATCGTGGAAGACAATGGCCGCGGCCTCGATGGTTTGCTGACCACCAGCGGCCGCTTTCTCGCCACCACGCCCTCGGTGGACGGCCTGGGCATCGGCCTCACCAACACCCGCATGCGCTTGACCATGCTGTACGGCGACCGGTACGCCTTTCGCATGAGCAATCAGCCATCCGGCGGGTGCCGTGTCGAGATCCGACTTCCCGTGGACGACCGCTGACGCTCCCCCACTCCGCACCCATCGCATGCACACCCCGTCCTCTTCATCAACCGGTCGCCTCGCGGCCGCGCTCGTCCTCGCCCTCGGCGTCGCCGGCGGTGGATTCCTCGCCGGCTCCGGTTTCGCGCGCATGCGCACCGCCGATCGCACCGTCTCGGTAAAGGGCGTCGCCGAACGCGAGGCCAAGGCTGACCTCGCGATCTGGCCGCTGCGGCTGGTCGTCACCGACGACGACCTCGTGCGCGCCAACACGGCCCTTGAGCGGAACGTGCAGCAGGTCCGTGCGTTCCTCGCGGCGCAGGGGCTCGACGCCACCGGAACGGAGGTGAGCCTGCAGGAATTCTCAGTGCAAGACGCACGCACCGTGGGCGGCTATCAGAACACGGGGCGCTACATCATCCGGCAGACGCTGGTGGTGCGCTCCACGCGGGTCGATCTCGTGCAGACCGCCAGCCAGCGGGTGCCGGAGCTGGTCCGCAATGGCGTCGTGCTGTCGTCCGGACAAGAGTACGGCGGCGGTGGACCGACCTTTGTGTTCACCAAACTCAACGATCTCAAGAACTCGATGATCGCCGAGGCGACATCCCGCGCGCGCGAATCGGCGCAACAGTTCGCCCGCGACTCCAAGAGCACGTTATCGGGGATTCGCAGCGCCAATCAGGGCGTCTTCGAAATTCTGCCGCGTGATCAGGCGATGGGCATCTCCGAGGAGAGTCAGGTCACCAAGCGCGTCCGCGTGGTGACCACCGTCGTGTACGGGCTCGCCAACTAGCCCCCTTCTTCGCGCGCAGGGCTCGCGCCGCTCGGCGGGACGGCTACACGAACGCGGAGTAGCCGGTGACGGCGCGCCCCACGATCATCGCGTTGATTTCGTTCGACCCTTCGTAGGAGTAGATCGCCTCGGCATCGGCGAACAGGCGCGCCACGTGGTATTCCAGCAGGATGCCGTTGCCCCCCATCGACTCGCGCGCCAACTGCACCACCTCACGGCACTTCGCCGCGCAGAACTGCTTGGCCAACGCCGACAGCTCGTCCTTGGGCCCCAACTGATCCTGCAGCTCCGAGGCACGGAGGGCGAGACCGATCATCGCCGTGAGATTGCCCAGCATCTTGACCATCATCATCTGGACCAGCTGAAAGCTGCCGATCGGCTTTCCGAACTGCGTGCGCTCCTGCGCGTACTTGAGCGAGTGCTCGTAGGCGCCCATCGCGCACCCCACCCCTTGCCACGCCGTCCCACAGCGGGCGGTCACCAGCACCCGCTGCGTGTCGGCGAAGCTGTTGGCGCGCTGCAGGCGGTCCTGCTCCGCCACCCGCACGTTGGTGAGCGTGATCAGCCCGTTGTGCACCGTGCGCTGCGCAATCTTCCCCTGCATCATCTCGGCCGAATATCCGGGCAATGACGTGCGCACGATGAACCCCTTCACCGACTGATCCGCCTCGTCGCGCGCCCAGA
Organism: Gemmatimonas sp.; assembly: GCF_044376735.1. Classification (GTDB taxonomy): domain Bacteria; phylum Gemmatimonadota; class Gemmatimonadetes; order Gemmatimonadales; family Gemmatimonadaceae; genus Gemmatimonas. The sequence continues at coordinate 79,894 of NZ_JBILKJ010000001.1, read as the reverse complement.
TGATCACGACGTCACACCAGGTGGAGTTGCCGATCCACTTCTTCTGTCCATTGAGCACCCACGTGTCGCCTTCACGGCGACAGGTGGTGGTCAACCCGCGCGCTACGCCGGAACCGACGTCCGGCTCGGTCAGGCCGAACGCGCCCACCAAGTCCCAGCGCCGCAGCGCCGGCAGCCATTCGGCCTGCTGTTCGTCCGATCCACACAGAGCGATCGATCCCATGCATAGCCCCGCATGCACCCCGAAAAAGGTGGCCAGCGACGGATCCACCCGTGCAAACTCCATCGACAGCAGCCCGTCCATCACCGTGGCGATGCCGGCGCGCTCCGGGGTGTAGGTGCCCTGCAGCAGATCGAGCTCCTTCATCTTGCCCACGAGGTACTCTCGCGGGAATTCAGCGCGCTCCCAGAATCCATTCGCTTGCGGCTCCCACTCGCCGCTCATGAACGCGCGAAGCTTGAGACGCGCCGTGTTGACCTCGGCGGGCAGCGTCGAGAACCAGTCGTAGAAGTCGCCGTTGATCGGCGGACGCGGGCGGGAGGACGCAGTGCTCATTCGCGGGGAGGGAGAGGTGGGACGGTGGTGCATTATACTGCACGGGACGACGGGGTCGCCGCTTACACGACGCCCTCCGTGCGACGCCACCGGCGCCGCGCCCAGATGCCTAACGCCCTCGGCCCCCACGCTGTGCCCATTCCGCTGTCCCGCTATCTCGTGGCTCTGGGCTACGGCACCCGTAAGGAGGCCGAGCGGATTGTGCGGCAGCGTCGCGTGAAGACCGCGGCAGGCACCGTGCTCCGCGACATCGACGCCTACGATCACCACGATGTGTTCGTGGACAGCACGCCGCTCGAGGCACCGCCAGGCTCCGTGATCCTGCTGCACAAGCCGGTGGGTTACGTGTGCTCGCTGAACGACCGGCCGCCCATGATCTACGAACTGCTGCCGGCCACCTTTCCTAAGCGGACACCGGTGATGGCGTCGATCGGTCGGCTCGATGCCGATACGTCGGGGCTGTTGCTCGTCACCGATGACGGCCCGCTGAATCACCTGCTGGCCTCACCGAAGTCGCACGTGCCCAAGCGCTACGCCATGACGCTGGCCGAGCCGCTCCGCGGCGACGAGGCCGAGGTGCTGGCCAGCGGCACGCTGATGCTGAAAGGAGAGACCACCCCGTTGCTGCCGGCGGATTTCATCGCTACCAGTGAGCGCGGTGCGGAGATCACGGTCCGCGAGGGGCGCTACCATCAGGTACGACGCATGATGGCGGCCATCGGCAATCACGTGCATGCGTTGCAGCGCGTGGCGGTAGGGACACTGCCGCTCGGCGATCTGCCCGTGGGGCACTGGCGTTTGCTCGACGCCGGTGAAATCGCCGAGCTCCGTATGGCGGCGCTCGAACACAAAGCGATGGCGAAGGCGGCCGCCAAGGCTTAGGGCTTCGCCGCTTTCTTCTCGCGGGCGACGCTCTTGACCACCATGCCGTCGTTCAGCAGTTCGCTCGGATTGACGATGAGCGCGTCCCCTTCCTTCACGCCGTCGATCACCTCGAGGGTAGTGCCGAAGTCACGCCCGATGGACACGGGCACGAGATGTACCGTGTCGTCAGTGACGCGGGCGACCTGCGTGCCATCGGCGCGGATGATCAGCGCAATGGACGGGATGCGGAGCCCACTGCCGTGTGCCGGCAGGGCCAGCTTTACGGTGGCGAACATCCCGGGCATGAGACGACGACCGGCGTTCTTGACGTGCACTTCGGTGAGCATCGTGCGGCTGGCGGCATCGATAGCGCGTGAGGTGAGCGCCACGCGACCGCTGAAGGCGCTGTCGCCCAGCTCGCGCACCGCGACCTCCGCGCGCTGCCCGACGGATATCAGGGTGGCCGCACTTTGGGGGACACTGAACAGGACACGGAGCGTGTCGACCTGTACCAGCGTGAAGAGCGCGCGGTTGGCTGCGGCGGCACCGGCCGACACGAGCGACCCAAGGTCGATGGTACGCGCCGTGACGACGCCCGAAAAGGGCGCGGTCAATGCGCCGAAGCGCACGAGCTCCGACAGATTCGCCACGTTCGCGCGCGCCACGCGCACATTGGCGTCGGCCACGCTGGCCGCCGCCTGCCGCTCGTCGAACTCCTGAGGCGTGACGACCTCCTGTTCCCGCAGCGCGCGCCAGCGCACGAGCGTGCTGCGCGCCAAGGCCGCCGTCGCCTCGACCTGCTCCAGCGACGCACGCGCCTGCCGCAATTGCTCCGACACATCCGGCATGTCGAGCAGCGCCAGCGTATCGCCGGCGCGCACCGTTGACCCGATGTCCACGCGGAGCGCCTTCACGAACCCGTTGGTCCTCGCGTAGATCTCGATTTCATGCAGCCCGGCGACGGAGCCGGGCAACTCGAGCGTCGATCCTGCCGAGTCTCGCTGCACCGTCTCGGTGAACACCGTATTCACGCCGGTATTCGATTGCACTTCGGCGTTCCGGGTACGCGCTTGTCGGAACCGCGGCAGGATGCCCAACGCGACCGCACCGAGGAGCACCGCGGCCACGACAATGGGAACGACGCGCCCGCGGCGCGCTGGTCGTGTGTACGAGCGGCTCACGAGACCTCCGTTGAACGCGGCGTCGTCCGTGTGACGCGCAGGCGGCTGTACACCATCGGCACGATGAACAACGTCGCGACCGTGGCGAACGAGAGACCGCCGATCACCGCGCGACCGAGTGGTGCGTTCTGCTCCCCGCCCTCACCGAGGCCGAGCGCCATGGGGAGCATGCCGACCATCATGGCGAGCGCGGTCATGATGACGGGACGAAGCCGCGTGTTGGCGGCGTCGATGGCCGCGTCGCGTGCGCTGCGCCCCTCGGCCATGCGCTCGTTGGCGAACGAGACCACCAGAATGCTGTTCGCCGTCGCCACCCCCATACTCATGATGGCCCCCATGATCGCCGGGACCGTCAGGGTGTTGCCGAACGAGAACAGCGCCCAGACGATACCCGCCAGGGCACCGGGCAGTGCGACGCTGATGATGAACGGATCGAGCCACGACTGGAAGTTGATCACCATGACGAGATAGACCAGAAGGATGGCGAAGACGAGACCGATGCCGAGTCCAAGGTAGGAACTGCGCATGCTGGCCACTTGTCCACGAATGACCAGCGTGGTCCCGCGAGGCAGCGTGGGGCGCAGTGAGTCGAGCACCGCGTCGATGCCCCCCGCGACACCACCAAGGTCACGATCCTGCACGTTGGCGAAGATGTCGTAAACCGGTGCGACGTCGTAGTGGCTGACGACGGCCACGCCGTTGCGCCGCGTAATCGTGGCGACGTTCCGCAACAGTTGCGGCGTGCCACCGGCCGCGCCGAGGAGCGGCGTGCGTTCGAGTGCCTCGAGCGAGGCCATGCGAGACTGCGGGGTCTGCACACTGACCGCGTACTGCACGCCGTTCTGTGGACTAAGCCAGAAGTTGGGCGCCGTTTGGCCGCTCGACGACAGCGATACCAGCAGATCGCTGGCGACTTCGCGTTCGGTGAGCGACAGACTCGACGCCCGCGTACGATCGATCGCGAGAAAGAGCTCCGGCGCGGTTTGCCGCTGGAGCAGATACACATCGGCCGCCCCAGGAATGCGCTGGAGCCGGCGCTCGAGAAACTGGGCGATTGCAAAGTTCTTGGCGCGATCGCTCCCGACCACCTGGACGTTGATCGGCGCCGGCAGACCGAAGTTGAGAATCTGCCCCACGATGTCGGCCGCCTGAAAGAAGAACGTGACATCGGGGAAATCGCGTCGCATCATCGCGCGGATGTCGCGGCGGTAGTTGTCGACCGAACGATGCTCCGGCGTGAGCACGATGAGAATGTCGGCGTCCGTCACCCCCGTGGTGGGGTTGTCGCTGTAGGCGAGGTTGGTGATGGACGATGACGAAATGCCGATGTTGTCGAGGATCGTGCCGATCTCGCTCGCGGGCACGATCTGACGGACGCGCTCCTCGATCCGCGCGACGACTCGCGCGGTTTCCTCGACGCGCATGCCGAGCGGGGCGCGCACGTGCAGGCGAATCTGCCCCGCGTCAATCGCGGGAAAGAAATCCTGCCCGAGAAACGGCACGAGCGAACCGGCCAGCACGATGACGATCCCGAAGGTGACCAGCAGAGTCCGCGGACGGTCGATGCCGGCGGCAACCAGATCGCGGTACGCGGCACGCTGCCGCTCGAACCACGCGTCGAAGCGATGGTGCAGCGCCGCAAAACGTCCGCGCGGCGCCCCCGACTCACGCTGAGCGCGCTCCCGCTCGAGCGCCGGTCGAATGAGCGTCGGCACCAGCGTCCGTGAGATGACGTACGAGGCCGACATGGCGAAGACGACCGCCATCGCGAGTGGGGCGAAGAGCGAGCCGGCCACCCCACTCAGGAAAAAGATGGGCACGAACACGATGCAAATCGCCATGGTGGAAACGAGCGTCGGTACCGCGATCTGCCCTGCTCCCGCCAGAATGGCCTTCTCGATATCAGGCTCGTGTTCGAGGACGCGATAGATGTTTTCGATCCCCACCGTCGCATCGTCGACCAAGACGCCAACGGCGAGGGCAAGTCCGCCCAGCGTCATGACGTTGATCGACTGCCCGAGCAACGACAGGGCGATCACCGAGCAGAGGATCGAGAGCGGGATCGACATCGCCACGATGAGCGTGGCGCGCCACGTCCCGAGGAACACGAGGATCATCGCCGCTGTCAGGCACGCCGCCACCAGCGCCTCGAACAGCACGCCGCGCAGGGCCGCCTTCACGAACAGCGACTGATCCGCGAGGATATCGACCTGAAGGGCCGGCGGCAGCGCGGCGAGCACGCCCGGCAGCGCCGCCCGTACCCGATTGACCACATCGATCGTGGACGCGCCGCCGGATTTCAGCACGGTAATCAGCGCACCGCGCACGCCGTCGCGGCGAACGATGTTGGTCTGCACGGCGTAGCCGTCGCGCACCTGCGCGACATCGCGGATGCGGACGAGGGCGCCGTTCACGGTGCGGATGGGGAGATCGTTCAGCGCCTCCACCGCGGTCGGACTGCTGTTCAGCCGCACGGCGTACTCGCGCTCGCCGATCTTCGCGGTCCCCGATGGCAGCACGAGGTTCTGGGCGTTGATCGCGTCGCTGACGTCGGATGGCGATAGCCCGCGGGCAAACAGTTGCGCCGGATCGAGATCGACGTTGATGACGCGTGATCGTCCGCCGTAGGGTGACGGGACGCTCGCGCCTCGCACCGTCGCCAGCCGCGTGCGGATGCCGTTGGTCCCGATATCCGCCAGTTCCTGCTCGGACAGCGATTCGCCACCCAACGCGAGCTGCAGCACCGGGACGTTGGCCGCATTGTAGCGCACGATGAACGGCGCGTTCGCGCCCGGGGGCATGATGCGCAGGATGGTCTGCGACACCGCCGCCATCTGGGCCACCGCCGCTTCGATCTTGGCCCCGGGCTGAAAGAAGACCTTGATGACCGACACGCCAGACACCGACTGTGATTCGATGTGCTCGATGTCATTCACGGTGGTACTCACCGAGCGCTCGTACACCGTCGCGAACCGCCGCTCCATTTCCTCCGGCGGCAGTCCGTTGTACGACCAGATGACCGACACCACCGGGATGTCGATTTCCGGGAAAATGTCTGTGGGCATCCGGAACAGCGACAACACCCCGAAGAGCACGACCAGCAGTGCACCGACGATGAAGGTGTAGGGGCGCTTTAGCGCCAGTTCAACAATCCACATGCGCTGGGATTCGGGATGCCGTCGGGGGCGACGCCGAACCGGCGCCCCACCCCCAGTCTACGCGTATCCCGGTGCTTTCGCTCTCCCGGTGCCCTTGCTAGCGCGTGGCGCCGAGCACCTTGAAGCGACGGCCGTCATGCAGCGTGCGCACCTCGCCGAACCGGTCGGCGATCACCTGCTCGTACGGGAGCGTGCGGTTAGCCACCAGCATCAGGCGTCCGCCGACCTTCAGATGCGTGTAGGCATCGGCGATGAACTGCCGCGGCACCATGAGATCGGTCGCCTTCCCCTGGTGGAACGGCGGGTTGGACACCACCACGTCGAAGGTCTCCGCGCCGACGGCGCCGCCGACATCGCTGGCCCGGACCTCGGCGTTGACGAGCTCGGCCTTGGCGATGCCGCGCGCCACGCAACGCACCGCTTCCGCGTCGGCGTCCACCATCAGCACCCGGCCGGTCCCCGACAGCGACGCGGCGGTGAGTCCCAACGCGCCAGCGCCGCATCCCAGATCGAGCACCGTCTCGCCGGCTCGGATGTCCATGAGGTGGCCGAGGATCTGCGTGGCCTCATCGAGATGCTCCCACGAGAACACGCCGGGGCGGGAGAAGAGCGTGTGGTGCACGCCCTTGACGGTGACCGGCACGTCGCGGAAGTGATCCGGATCGAGAAAGGGTGACGTACCGTCCGTGAGCGACGACGGGGCGATCTGCGTCTTGGTGGCCACCGCCATCCGATGCCCGCTGTGCTGGGCATCCAGACGCGCGATGCCGAAGATGGACTCCAGCAACCGCACGGCCGGCTTCACCCCTTCGTCGTTGGCGCCGGCGAGATAGCACTTGCCGCCCATACGGAGCGCATGAAACGCTTCCCAGATCAACTGCTGCAGCGCGAGCTTATCGGTGGACACGCGAATGGTGACCACGTCGGCCGCCAGCGCCAGCGGAAAGGCGTGGGTCCCGTGCGCGTGCACGACATGGGAGCCGGCAATGCCGTTGGCGAGCATCGTGCGCTCGGTGGCCTGGACCGACGGCAGCGAGCGGTCCGAGCACCAGAGTACCGAGGCGCCACCGGCCACCGCCGCGGCGGCCGGCACCAGGCCGTTGCCGCAGTTCAGGTGCACCGACGTGCTCCGACCCAGCGACGCCACCGCCTCGGCCAGCATCATCGACGCGGGATCGACCGTGCCGTGCGCGAACACCCCGGGCTTGGTGGCCACCAGCATCCGTGAGCCCGCGATCGAGAGCGGGGCGTTCTGCCAGAAGGCGTAGCGGTCGGGGGCGGCGGGAATCGTCATCAGTGCAGTCTAGTCGGTAACCCAAGCGGGCAGCGACGTCCCCGGGCGCGTTCATGCCGGAACGCGTACTTCCGCGAGACCATCGGTGAGGCGACCCGCCCGAACGGTCTGGGTGATCGTGACGTCGCGCATACACCTGCGCGAGTGAGCCGATGGATGTCTACGAAGCGGCAGGCCTCCCGCCGGTGCGCAGGAACTCGGCGAACTCCTCGGGCAGCCCCGCGTCGATCACCCCGCGAGCCGCCGCCTCCACATCATATGCCACGCGCACGAACTCCACCCGGGGCGCGCCCTCCCCGAGTTCGAGCCGCACGTAGCCCGCGCGCCAATCGCCGTCCTTCGGGCGTCCCACACTGCCGGTGTTGATGAAGTGCATGCCATCGACCACCCGATGCCATGGTTTATGCGTGTGACCGAAGGCGATCACGTCACCGGCCTTGAGTCCCACCACGGCCGCCATCTTCACACAAAACTCGTCGCTGCGGTCTTCCGTCCAGTACACCGTGTTGAGCGTCGGCGTGCCGTGTACCAGCACCAGCCGCGGCCCGCCGGCGTGCCCACCGAGCGGGCGTACGTCGAGTGAAAACGGCAACGCGGCCAGATCGCGCACCGTCTCGGCCGAGACTGCGCCGAGCGTGTACGAGTAGCTGATGTGCGCTAACTCTTCCTGTCGCGGCGTTTCACTCTTGCAGCCGCAGTGCTTGTAGGCGGTGGCCACCGTGGAATCGTAGTTGCCGGCAATACCCGCGATGCCGCGTGCACGCAAGCGCGCGACCACCTCGTTCGGCGCACTCGAATACCCCACGAGATCGCCGGCATGGTAGATCGCATCGACATCGCCACGCGCATCGATGTCGGAAAGCACGGCATCGAGCGCGTGGATATTGGCGTGGATATCGGAGAGGAGGGCGAATCGCATCAGGACGGGGCTATAGAGAAGTCGGAACGTCGCGCCCAGCGCGACGCTCTTGGCGTACTGGGGGGTGGTGCCGATACACCGGCGGGTGTCACGCGATTGAACACGGCATCTGCGCGCGTTCACCGACGCGTACCAGGGCGGCGGCGCGCTCGGCATCGAGTGCGGGAATACCCGTGAAGCACCCCCGCACGCACGCCACCAGGTTGCAGTGCACCGCGTTCGTCGGCTCGGCCAGTCGGTAGTGCACGAACTTCCACTCGCGTGTGGCCTCAACGAGACCCATGCGGCGCAGATAGGCCAAGTGCCGCGACACCGCCGGCTGGGCGAGCCCGAGCAACTCGACGAGGTCGCAGACGCAAAGCTCCCCCGCCGTCAGCGCGTTCAGGAGGCGGAGGCGTGTGGGGTCGGCAAACCCCTTGAACAGGGCGTCGAGGTCATCGAGCCCGACGACCGGGGCATCGGCCGCCGGATCATGCGTGGGGATGGCGCAGGCGGTCATGCAACGATGGGTGGCTGGATTGAACACGATCCACTGCGGACCAGCGCATCAAAATTGGATATGCGTATATGACCGGTCAACCCCGTCCGGTGATCCGGTTGCGGCGGGGCGACGAAAAGCGGGGCCACGCAAAACGGCGGCGGCATCGAGGAATCCGATGCCGCCGCCGTTGGTGCAGTGGGCCTTGTAGGAGTTGAACCTACGACCTCACGCTTATCAGGCGTGCGCTCTAACCACCTGAGCTAAAGGCCCGACGGAACAATCACTCGTTCCACCAGAGCCGCATAATGTATCCCGCCGAATAGCTCGGGGCAAGTGCAGCAGATTGCAAACGGGCGACGCCCAAGGAGCATCGCCCGTCCGTTTCACTCACGCGTCCGGATCATCGTCGTCGAATCCATCGACGTCAAAATCCAGATCGTCATCATCGTCGTCGTCCTCGTCGTCCTCGTCGTCCTCATCATCGAGGTCGTCGTCATCGTCATCATCATCGTCATCATCATCATCATCGAAGTCGACGTCATCTTCGTCGTCGTCATCGAGATCGTCGTCCAACTTCTCGTCGTCGAAATCTTCGTCGTCGGCCGCCAGCGAGAAAACCGACGACATCAACGTCTCTTCGAGCGCGTCCAGCGACGACGACCCGAACTGCTCCAACATGGGACGATTCTCCTGCGAGTGGTGATGGTGTTCCGCGCGCGTTCCGCCGATGGCCGAACGGCAGCGAGGTGGTCGAGCGGTGTGAACGGGAGTATCGGCAGACGCTCGCCGTCGCGCAACCCGAAACTACGCCTACGCTGCCGGATTAATGCGCGACGGGGGCGGAACGGTTCGCTCATGGACCGTTCACGCCATACCGTTCGCGACGCCCTACCTAGGCCATCCGTTCCCGTTTCGTTTCACGGTTGGTCCGCTTGCGGTCGCTCGTGGAAAGCAGGCGCTTGCGGAGCCGGATGTTGAGCGGGGTAATCTCGATGAGTTCGTCGTCTTCGATGTACTCGAGGGCGCTTTCGAGGGTGATTTCCCGGGGCGGCTCGAGGGTGATGTTTTCGTCGGTCGACTTGGTACGGATGTTCGAGAGCTTCTTTTCCTTGGTCGGGTTCACATCCATGTCGCCCGGACGTGAGTTCTCACCGATCAGCATCCCTTCGTACACCGCGTCGCCCGGCGTCACGAACAGCGTGGAGCGCTCCTGCAAGCTGAACAGGGCGAACGCGATGATCGTGCCGTTTTCCATCGACACGAGCACGCCGCGCGAGCGGCCCGACAGGGGGCCGGCCCACGCCCCGTACTCGAGGAAGCGGTGGTGCATGATGCCCGTGCCGCGCGTGTCCGTGAGGAACTCGCTGCGGTAGCCAAAGAGCCCGCGCGCCGGCACGCGATACAGCAGGCGCACCAGCCCCTGCCCCGGGTTCTTCATCTCGATCATTTCGGCCTTGCGCGGTCCGAGCTTCTCGATGACGGTGCCGAGGTATTCCTCGGGCACGTCGATGGCGAGCTCTTCGAACGGTTCCAGCTTCTGACCGTTCTCATCGGTGCGCAAAATCACCTTGGGTCGCGACACCTGGAATTCGAAGCCTTCGCGCCGCATCGTCTCCATGAGAATGGAGAGGTGCAATTCACCGCGCCCAGAGACACTCCACGCATCGGTGGAATCGCTGTCTTCGACCTTGAGCGCCACGTTGCGCTCGAGCTCCTTGTACAGGCGCTCACGCAGCTGACGCGACGTGACGAACTTGCCGTCCTTGCCTGCGAACGGCGAATTGTTGACCACGAAGTCGACGCTGATGGTGGGCGACTCCACACTGATGCCGGGGAGCGGCTCCTGATGGTCGGGATCGGTGAGCGTGCTGCCGATGTCGACATCCTCGAAGCCGGCCAGCAGTACAATCTCGCCCGCCGAGGCTTCCTGAATTTCCACGCGCTCGAGCCCTTCGTAGCCGTACAACTTCGATACACGACCACGCTGAATCGGCTTGTCGCTTTCGAACGGCAACAACGTGACCGAGTCGCCGGTGTGCACAACGCCACGCTCCACGCGGCCGATCGCCATGCGACCGAGGTACGCCGAATACTCGATGGTAGACACGAGCATCTGGAACGTCCCTGCCGTATCGGACGGGGGCGGCGGCACGGTGTCAACGATCGTCTGATACAACGGCTGCAGATCGACCGGCGTGACATCCATGTCCATCGTGGCGAGCCCCTGCTTCGCGCTGGCGTACACCACCGGCGCGTTCAGCTGCTCTTCCGTTGCTTCGAGTTCGATGAACAGCGACAGCACTTCATCGTGCACGCGCAACGGATCGGCGCCCGGGCGGTCGATCTTGTTGATCACGATGATCGGGGTGCGTCCGAGTTCGAGCGCCTTGCGAAGCACGAACCGCGTCTGTGGCATCGGACCGTCGAACGCGTCCACGACCAGCAGCACGCCCTCGACCATGCGCAGAATGCGCTCCACTTCGCCACCAAAGTCGGCGTGCCCCGGGGTGTCGACGATGTTGATCTTCGTGTCGTTCCAGCGGATCGACGTATTCTTGGCGAGAATGGTGATTCCGCGCTCTTTTTCAAGCGGATTGGAATCCATCACGCGTTCTTCTACGACCTGATTTTCGCGGAAGGCTCCAGCCTGGCGGAGCATCTTGTCGACGAGGGTGGTCTTCCCGTGGTCGACGTGCGCGATGATGGCGACGTTGCGAATCTGCATAGCCTCAAAAGTTAGTGGGGCCATGCACTTAGAGACAATGGGGGGACTCGGTAACGGACGCGTGACGGTGTGCGTCGCTCAGGCCGAGGCCATCAGCCGACGCGTCGTCGATCCACCATGTCCACCGCCAGTCGCATCGCCGCGATCAGGCTTTCCGGGCTCGCCACTCCCAGCCCCGCGATATCCAGCGCCGTGCCATGATCCGGGCTCGTGCGCACGAAGGGGAGCCCCAGCGTGACGTTCACCGCACGACCGAAGCTCGCCACCTTGATGGCTGTCATCCCGACATCGTGATACGGCGCGATCACCGCGTCGAACTCGCCTCGCATGGCCCGCACGAACACGGTGTCGGCCGGGAACGGCCCCGCCATGCCCGCTTCCCGGGCTACGGGAGCCAGCAGGTCGTCGTCTTCGTGCCCGAACCGCCCGCTGTCGCCCGCGTGCGGATTGAGGGCACACAGGGCCAACTTCGGCGCAGCAATGCCGAAGTCGTGGCGCAGCCCCTCGCGGGTGGCGGAGGCCGCCTGCAGTAGCGCCTCGCGCGTGACCGCCGCCGGCACGTCCCGCAGCGCGATATGCGTGGTGGCCAGCACCACCCGCAGCGTGTCCGACGCCAGCATCATCGTGGCCGGCACCCCGGCCAGCTCGGCCAGCATTTCCGTGTGCCCAGGAAAATCAAACCCGCCCGCCTGCAGCGCCGCCTTGTCGAGCGGGGCGGTCACGATGCCGCTCACCTCACCCGCCAGCGCCATCCGAGCGGCCCGCTCCACCGCGAGGCCGGCCAAACGTCCGGCGTGCGCGGTGTCGACGACACGATCCCCCGTGGGCGCCCACACACCGATCGACTCGTGTACCGGCACCGCTGTGCCGGTCGGGCCGATGACATACCACGAAGCGCCCAGTGCCGCGATCCGCGGGTCACTGAGCGCCTTGGCGGCGATCTCCGGGCCGATGCCACGGGGATCGCCAAGGGTGAGCGCGAGGCGCACCACGGTCTCCGCGTTACGGCGTGACCGTCTGCTTCGACGGATCGTACCGCACCGACACGTACGTCTGCTTCTTGAGCGAATCGATGAGCCGCCGCATGCTGCGCTCTTCGGAGAGCTGCGACCGCAACCGCTCGCGGACTTCCTTGAGCGTGTACTCGCCGGCTTCATCGAGGAAGGTGACCTGCGCGACGATGAACTTGCTCACGCCAGCCGACGGATCCGGCATCGGGAACGGATCGATGATGTCGCCCAGCTGCTTCCCCTCGAGCGCATTTCGGTACGGCTCGGGGAGCTCGCTGCGCGGATACTCGGGGATCGACTTGTCTTCGCCGCCGGCATCGTCGTGGAACTTGACGCTGAGCGAATCGAAGCTGCCACCGGCACGCCATATGGTCGCGATGCTGTCGGCCAGCGCCTTCGCGCGCCGCTCATCGGCCGTGTCGACCGTGGGCCGGATGAGGATGTGGCGGGCCTTCACTTCGGCCGGCTGCACACGATCCACGCGGATGATGTGATAACCGAACGCCGTCTCGATCACCGGGCTGATGATGCCCGGGTTCAGGGCGAACATCATGCGGTCGAACTCGGGGACCATGCGGCCACGCCGGTTCCAGCCAAGGTCTCCGCCGAGCTCCTTCGTGCCGTCCATCGACTCCTTCTTGGCGATGTTCTCGAAGTCTTCCGGGTGCGTATCGAGCTCCGCACGCAGCGAGTCGATCTTCGCGCGCGCCTTCTTCTTCGACTCCTCCGACGGCTTGGTGGCAATGACCACCTGACGCAGGCCAACGCGCGCGGCCTTGCGCGGCAGCTTCTCGCGGTTGGACTCGAACGCCTCGTTGATCTCGGCTTCCGACACATTGATCGCCGTCATCTTGCCGTCGCGTTTGAGCTTGCCCACGACTTCCTGCTGCAGGTTGCGACGCTTCAGCTGGTCGCTCTGCAGCTTGCGCCACTCGTCGATCGTACCGAATCCCGCGTCCTTGAGGGCGGCCTTGAACTCGGCTTCCGTCTTGAACTGCGAGCGGATCTGCTTCTCGTTATCGTCGACGGAGCGCTGCAGTTCGGCCTCGTTGGGCTCGACTTTCAGCTCCTTCGCCTTCTGCACGAGCAGCTCGGCTTCCACCAGCTGCTGCAGAATCTCCACCTCGAGCTTCACGAGATCCTGCGCCGACGTGACCTTGGCCCCGGCCGAGCGGGCCGAATTGACCGCGGCGAGCACCTCGGACACGAGCACCACCTGATCACCAACCACGGCGGCGATGCCGTCGACCGGCAACCCCTTGGGCTGCACCGTATCAACGGCAGCGGCCTTGGGAGCCGGCTTCGGCGCGTCCTGCGCCGACGTAACCGACAACGGCGCCGCGATGATCGCGGCGCCGGTCAGCAGAGAAAGCAGTCTGGGCATCATTCCGTATAGTACCCGGTCGGATGACCAGGGGTTCGTTTTTGGACGGGCTTACTTCTTCGTCGTGTCCGGCGTGGGAGCCGGCGTCGGCGCCGGGGCACCGGCCGGCGCCGCCGCGCCCGGGGCGCCCTTGCCGGCCTTCAGCGAATCCGACGTGGCACGCACCGTCTTGGCCTTTTCGACGACCTTATCGAGGCCCGCATCGTTGATCGAGAACGCGTACTTCTTCTGCAGCGCATGGGCGACCGGGTACGGCACGTCCACGAACGGCACTTCGTTCTTGATCAGCTTGTCGAAGAACGCTTCGATCCGCGTCGCGGCCAGCTTCGACTTGTCGCCACCAGCCTTCGCGCTGTCGGCGAGCTTCGACGGCTCGACGTTGAGCGAGGTCCACGTCTGGGTGACGGCGTTCTTGAAGTTCAGGTACAGGTTGGACAGCTCGGCCGTATCGAGCGTCGCCTTGGCGCTGTCGGCCTGATGCAGCACGAGCTCGTTCCGCACGATCTGCCGCACGAACTTCTCGACGAGCGAATCGGGCGCGTTCAGGAGCTGCGGCCGGATCTGCGAATTGGGCGGATAGGCCGCCACCCAATCGGCGAATTCTGCCGCCGTGAGTTCGCCGCTCTTGTAGGTGGCGAGCTTGTCGCTGTCCTTGGCGTAGCCAAGCGGGTTGCGGGCAATGGCCTTGGCCTTCACCGCCACGCCCGAGGTCAGCGCGACCCCGTTCGACGACTCGACCTTCGCGAGGTAGGTGCTCTCGGCGATCTGCACGTTCCGCTGCTTGGCGAGCGGCGCGAACTTTTCGGCGACGTCGGCATACGGCGAGCGGTAGATCACATGGAAACCGAACGACGTGGCGCACACCGGCGAGATCTCGCCCGGCTTGATGGCCATGACGCACTTCTCGAACTCAGGCACCATCATGCCCTTGCCGAACAGGCCAAGGTCGCCGCCGCGCTCACCCGCGCCCGGCTCGTCGCTCTTGGCGGCCAGCTTGGCGAAGTTGGCCGGCGTGGCTTCGGCACGAATGCCTTCGGCCTTCTTCATCGCGGCCGCTTTCTGCTCGGGCGTCGCGTTGGCTTCGACCTTCACGAGGATGTGACGGGCGGCCATCGCTTCGCCGCTCATGTAGCGCTGCTCGTCCGGTCCCGGGGTGAGCGTGTCCCAGCCCTTCGAGACGTTGTCGTAGAACTTCTTGACGCGGATGTTGTCGATGTTCGACCACAGCGCCGCATCCATGGTCTTCTTATCGGAGAGCGAGTCGCCCTTGGCGGCCGCCGCACCCACGAGCTGGTAGTTCACCCAGAGCTCGGCAATGGAACGGGCGACGTCCTTTTCGAGCGGAGCCTGCGACGTGCCCAAGATGTCCGCCAGGCGCGTCACGGAGAGCTGCTGGTCACCGGCCGAGGCCGCGACGTCCGGGTTGGACGAGGCACCGCAGGCGACGGCGAACGCGACGGCAGCAAGCACGGACAAACGATACGATTTCATCAGGTCGAACTCCGGCACCGGAGTGAAGAGAAGTGTTGGTGTGACCCCAGCGGCATCCGTTCGGGTGCCGTCAGGGCGCGAGGGCACGCAGCGCGCGCACCAGGCCCTCGAGCATTTCCGCCCCACCCAATCGGGTCAACTTCAGCGCCAGCGGCTGCGTCCGCCGAACGTCCACTTGAAACTGGACGCCGTGGAATGCCGCTGACAGCCCCTTCAGGCGAGGAACTGCGTCAGCCCTGAAACTAACACGGGCTTCGGAGGCGCGCACAAGCACCCCCTCCACCCCAAGGGCGGCGCCCAGCACCCGGAGCATCGCGCTGGCGAACAGCGCCTGCGCCGCCGCCGGCATGGGCCCGAACCGATCGCGCACCTCCAGTTGCAGCGCCTCGATATCCTTGGGCTCGCGAAGGGCCGTGAGCCGGCGGTACACGTCGAGCTTGGCTTCCTGTGACGTGATATAGTCGTCCGGCAGGAAACTGGGGAAATCGAGCGACACGTCGGCCGGGATCCAGGCCTTCTGACCGCCCGTTTCCGACAGCTGGCGCACGGTTTCGTCGAGTAGCCGGAGATAAAGGTCGAACCCCACGGAGTGCACGAAACCCGACTGCTCCGACCCCAGCAGATTTCCGGCGCCGCGCAACTCGAGGTCCTTCAGGGCAATGCGGTAGCCGGCGCCGAGCTCTGTGTGGTGCTCGAGTACGGCCAGGCGGCGCTCGGCGTCCTCGTCGACCCGGTCGGGCACCAGCAGGTAGCAGTAGGCCCGTCGGTGCGACCGACCCACGCGCCCGCGCAGCTGATAGAGCTGCGCCAGCCCCAGATGATCGGCCCGGTTCACGAACATGGTGTTGGCGTTCGGCACGTCGAGCCCGCTTTCCACGATGAGCGTGGACACCAGAATGTCCACTTCGTGATCCACGAACTGGCGCATCACCGTTTCGAGCTCGCGCTCCTTCATCTGCCCATGCCCCACCGCCACGGTGGCGCGCGGCACGATGCGGCGCAGATGATCGGCGATGGCTTCGATCGTCTCGATGCGATTGTGCACAAAGAACACCTGACCGCCGCGGTCGAGCTCGCGCGAGATCGCTTCCTCGATCAGCGCATCGTCGAACGGCTCCACGAACGTGAGCACCGGCGAGCGATCGCGCGGCGGCGTCTGCATGAGCGTGAGGTCGCGCAGTCCCGCCAGGCTCTGGTGCAGCGTACGGGGAATCGGCGTGGCCGTGAGGGTGAGCACGTCGGTTTGCAGCTTGAGCTGCTTCAGCCGCTCCTTGTGCTTCACGCCGAAGCGGTGCTCTTCGTCCACGATGATGAGGCCGAGATCGGCGAACTCCACGTCGGGGCTGAGCAGACGGTGCGTGCCGATCACGATGTCGATCTGCTTCTGCTTGAGCCGCTCCACGACCACCGCCTGTTCCTTCGCGGTCTGGAAGCGACTCATGACTTCCACGGTTACCGGGAAGTCCGCCAACCGATCGCCGAAGCTGCGCGCGTGCTGCTCCGCCAGAATGGTCGTCGGCACCAGCACCGCGACCTGACGGCCACCCTGCACCGCCTTGAAGGCAGCGCGAATCGCGATCTCGGTTTTCCCGTAGCCCACGTCGCCCACCAGCAACCGGTCCATGGGACGGTCGCTCTCGAGGTCGCGCTTCACATCTTCGGTGGCTTTCCGCTGGTCGGGCGTGTCTTCGAACAGGAACGAACTTTCGAGCTGGCGCTGCCACGCCGTGTCCACGCCGTGTGTGGGGCGCGTGGCCACTTTACGGCGCGCGTACAGATCGAGCAACTCCTGCGTCATCTCGAGAATCGCCATGCGCGTCTTCTCGCGCTGCTGCTTCCAGCGATTCCCGCCCAGCTTGTGCAGCCGCGGGGCGGGGGCATCTTCCGACACATCGCTCGCACTACGGTACCGCTCGATCTGATCGATGCGATACAGCGGCACGTTCAGGCGATCGCCACCTTCGTACTCGATGACCGCGGCTTCGATCGTGCTTTCGCGCACGAAGATCCGTTCGATGCCGCGATAGATGCCGATGCCGTGCTCGAGGTGCACCACGTAATCGCCGGGCTTGAGCGCCCCGATGGTGTCGAGCGGCGCCCCCGTGGTGTACTTGCGCGTGCGGCGCAGCCGGCGATCACGTCGAAAAATCTCGTGATCGGTAAGCACGCGCACGACATTCGGGATGATGAAGCCGCCGCCGAGCACGCCGATGGCCAGCGCGGCCGACAGAGGTCCGTCCTCGCTGAGCAGTTCGTCGAGGCGCTCTACCTGACCGGCGTTGTCGCACAGAATGATCGTGGGCAACCCGTCGCGCTGCAGTTTGCGCAGCACGCGCAAATCACGCGAAATCGATTCCGGTGGCCGCGTGGCGAACACCACGTCGGGCTCGGGGCCCTGCGGCTGGAGATCGGCCGACGAGGCACTGACGGCGCGTTGCGGCGGCGGGGCGAGGCGAATGGTGCCGAACCGGGCGAGTGTCGATGCCATCTCGGGCGGTGGCACGAACAACCGGTCGCGACGCACCCACTCTTCGCCACGGCGACGTGCCAGTTCGAGATGGTGCTCGGCTTCATCCCACGTGCGCACGAGTTCCGGCAACACCGACGTGCCCGAGGGCATCACGACCACCGCATCAGGCGGCCACAACGACGGCAACGACACGCGTTCGGCGTCACCCTCGTCATCACGGACGCGCCCGTCGACCGGCAGGATCAGCGCGAGCTCGGCATCACGCGTACTGCGCTGCGTGTTGAGATCGAAGTGGCGCAGTTCGGCGATGTCGTCGCCCCAGAACTCGAGGCGCACCGGCTCAGCCATGCCGAACGAGTAGATGTCGACGATGCCGCCGCGCACCGAGAACTGCGCGACGTCTTCGACCATCGGTACGCGTTCGAACCCGATCGCGTCGAGGTGCGCGGTGAGCTCTTCCAGACGACGGACGTCGCCCTTGCGCAGCTCGAGCCGCGCGCCGGCAAGCGCCCGTGGCAGCGCGGTTTGCTCGAGCACCGCTCGGGCGGTGGTGAGCAGCAGGCGTACCCCGCTGCGCCCCAGCTTCTCGAGCGTCTCCACCCGTTCGCCGGCGACCTCGGCGTGCGGCTCGACCTCGCCGAATCCCTCCCGGGGCGGGTACAGCGCCACCGGGATGTCGTCTACCAGCGACTGGAGGTCAGCCAACCACCGTTCGGCGTCGCCCACCTGATCGGTGATGACCACCACCAATCGTTGCGGGAGCGCGCGGGCGAGGGCGGCCACGAACACGGCGTCGGCGGATCCGGCGAGGCCGCCGACGCGAAGACTCTGCCCCGGACCGGGAATCGCTTTATGAAGTCGCGCGAACGCCGGGAGCGCTTCGATCGCATCGAGCAGTCGGGGAAGGCCCATCAGTGTCGCGCCAGCCAGGCTTCGGCCAGCAACGCCGCGAGGGCGAGGGCGACCAGCGGCAACAGCAGCCCGTGACCGGCGGCGCGATCGAACACCAGACGGCGCCATGCACTCACGCTCGTAGCCGGCGCGACGTCGCGTCCCACCAGGTGCGTGCGCATGACGGCCACCGCGCTATCTGCTCCTCCCTGCCCCATCCCCACCACGTCCGACTCCTCTGGCTCCGGATTCACCACCAGCGCGCCGATGCGCGCGGCCTGCCGACGGAGGAAGTACACCCCCGCCTCATTGGGAACGACGAGACGGTCGCCATTCGTGCCCACGATCTTTCCGTCGGGCGCTTCGAGTGCCGTGACACCGCGGAAGCCGGCCAAATGTTCGCCCGGCACGGCGTCGATGAGCCGTCCGTCGTCACCAAGCCGACGGGACAGCGCCTCCAACAGCCACGGCACGAATGCCGCGCGCAGCGGCAACTCCGTCGCTTCGGGGTCGAGCGGCGATCCGATCAGCACGTAGCCATCGCCGGCGACCGCCCACGCCGACCCACCGGCGGTGGCCAGCGTGTCGGGTATCGCCGCGGCATTCGCGCCAGTCGCGGCGGTAGTGCCACCCGGCGAGTACACCAGCGGATAGCGTAACCGTACCGGCGTGCCTTCGAACACTCCGACCGACGCCGCATTCGTATCGAGCGGCACTCCGCCGGTGCTCGCCGCCCGCGCGAGTACGAGGTTGCGCGCGATCGCCCCGAAGCGCCACGGGATGCCCAAGCGGGTGAGGGTGCGATTGGCTTCCCCGATGCGCACCGGATCGCGCGGTGCCGTGAGCAGCACCGGCAATCGCACCCCAGCCGCGTCCGCGCCCGCCACCGTCACGCTGCGCGCCGCGCCTTCGGCCCCGCGCTCGAGTCGCTTTTCCTCGACCAGCGTGGAGAGGGCGGCCGACAAGAACGGCCCCCCCTCGCTGCGCACGGTCACCATCGGTGGCGGGGCCACGCGCACGGCAAACCAGCGCGCGTCGTCGGCCCGCAAGGCATCGGCGTCGACTTCCACCTTGCCGCGCACCCAGCCCGTGGTGCTGCTGGCGAGGCGCTGCGTGAGGCGCACCGGCGCGCCAACGGGCGCACTGGCCACGGCGCCCCGCGCGACCGTGCGTCCGTCCAGCAGCAGCCGCCAATCGGAGGAATCGGGGGCGCTGATAGCGAAGGTCACGGTCCCCGACGGCGTCCACCGGGTGGGCTCGGCCCGCGCCGCCAGCACCGCACGGTTACGCACGGTGGTCGTCCCATGCGCCAGGATGACGACCGGCACCACGCCGGCGTCCACCACGCTGTCGGTCGCGAAGGCGTTGCGTTGCCCATCGCTCACGATCGCCACGACCGGCGCGCGCGGACTGCCGCTGCGCGCAAGCCCCACGGCGCGGCGCGTGGCGGAGGCCAG
The DNA here is from genome assembly GCF_044376735.1 of Gemmatimonas sp. Taxonomy (GTDB): domain Bacteria; phylum Gemmatimonadota; class Gemmatimonadetes; order Gemmatimonadales; family Gemmatimonadaceae; genus Gemmatimonas. The sequence goes on along the minus strand of NZ_JBILKJ010000001.1, from coordinate 60,013 downwards.
ATCACCACGACCGCCCAACGGCGCGAGGCCATTCAGCGACTCCAGCAACGACGGCGCACTGCCGCCGATTACGCGGCCATCGGCCGTCACGACCCAGGCGCGATCGTCGTTGGACAGCTCCGACAGCAGGCCGCGGACATCAGCCCGCAAGCTGTCGAATACCGACCGCTCGCTGCCGACCATACCGGTGCTCATGGAGTTGTCGAGCACGATGGCGAGGGCGACCGGGGCGTGCCCGAGCCCGGCGAGCTTGGCAATCGGACGCGCCGCCGCCAGCGCCAACGCCAACACGGCGAGGATACGCAGCAACAGCAGCAGCCGGTGACGCAGCTTGAGATCGCGGCTGTGTTCCTGTTCCATGCGCGTGAGGTAGCGCACGGCGGGGAAATCCACCGTCCGACCAACCTTGCGGCGCAACAGATGCACGAGCAACGGCACGCCGACCAGCGTGGCCAGCGTGAGAAACAGCGGAGCGAGAAACGCCATCGAGAGGCTGCGAGAGGACTACGATAAAGGCGGGAACATCAGAAGCTGCACGGGCCGCAGATCGCCATCAGATCGCCATCAGATCATGGCGCCGCGACCGTTCACGCCGACCAGATGGCGCAGCGGGCGGCCGAACGGCTCATCGGTCATGGCCACCGCATAGCGTGCGCCGGCCCGGCCCAGTGCGGCGCGCCACTCGGCGAGCGCCTCCTGCACGGTGGTTTGGTATGTGGTACGTACATCGGCGGGGGACGCCGGCACTTCGATCTTCGATTCCGGATCGCGATAGCGCGCCTCCCCCGAATCGGGGAAGTCGCGTTCGGCCGGATCCATCACGTGCAGGACGAGCACCTCGTGGCCACGGGCCCGCAGCGTACGCGCGGCGTCGGCCACCGGCTCGGGGTCGGTGAGCAGGTCGGACAACAACACCACGAAACCCGGACGACGGACCAGCCGACCCGCCTGCAGTAGGGCGCCCGCCACATCGGAGCTCGTGCCGCCGCCCGGCTCGGAAAACGCCGCCATGAGCCGACGCCACTGGGTGCGCTGCGAGCGCGGCGGCACCACGTCGCGCAGGGTGGCGTCGAACCGAACCAGCCCCACGGCATCGCGTTGCCGCAACAGCAACAGCGCCACCGCCGCCGCCAGGCGCTCGGCATACGCCAGCTTGGTGAGCCGCGCGGGATCGCTGGTCCATTGCATGGAGGCGCTCACGTCGAGCACCAACATGGCCCGGGCGTTTGTCTCTTCCTCGAACTGCTTGACCACCCAGCGGTCGGCGCGGCCGGCGATGCGCCAGTCGAGATAGCGCAGGTCGTCGCCCGGCATGTACGGCCGGTGCTCGGCGAACTCGACACTGAATCCCTTCCGCGGCGAGCGGTGCATACCGGTCACGAAGCCGTCGACGACCCAGCGGGCGACGAGCTCCAGGTGGCCAAGGGCCGCCAGAACGGTGGGGTCGAGTTGATCGGCGCGTGGCTGGGACATGTGCGGGAAGAATAGTACGCTGACCGCGGATGTGGGCGGGGGTCTGCCGGCGACCATTGAGCGTTTGACATGTACGGCCGATACCCCAATTATAGTTGAGGAGCGATGAATCATTTCCTTCGGGTCGGAGTGCGAAGATGACCAGAGCATTGGGAATTCTGGCAGCCGCGGCGTCCCTGACGCTGAGTGGCACCGCGTTGGCACAGCGTGCGACCACGAGTTCAGCTCCGGCGGCGCCCACCCCGCGGGTGACGGTCACGGGCGTCACCGCCGTGACGTCGCTTGCCGACTGGCCCGGACTTTCGCTCTCCGTGAACCGTGACGCGTACGTCACGGTGTTTGCCGTCACGCGCACCAAGGGTTCGGCACTGCCGATCCAGATTCTCTCGCCGGCCCGCCCCACCGACGCCGGCAAGCTCAAAGCGGGCAAGACGGTCAAGCCCCGTCGTCTGCTCGGCGATGAGGCCCTGCATCTGCTGAACTACGGCGAGTCGCCGCTGATCGTCGCGATCGCCTCGAACGTGAAGCCCGAGTTGGCCGCATTCAAGGCCGGAGGCGGCTGGGGCCACGACCTGCTCATGGACACGTTGGCGGGCAGCGAACAGCAGCTGATCGAGATTCTGGCCAAGACGATTTATGAAGCCGGCGTGCCGATTGACGCTGTGATCAGCCAGCCCAGCACCATTTCGCCGGTGCCGGTGATCAGTGGCGCCTTCGCCTTTGGGAACGGACCCGTCACGGTGGCGCGGTACACCACCAGCATCAATGGCGGCCTCAGCCTCGCCATGCTCGATCCGATCATCATGACGGCCAACGTCTACCAGTATTCCGGGATGCTGCCGCAAGACTACATCAGCGGTGCCCCCTTTACGCTGAAGGGCGGCGCGGTGGCGGCGATCGAGGGCGGGCGCATTGTCTACCTGCCCCCGCCGCCGAAGCCGCCCACCGCCGAGCAGCGGGCCGGCCAGCCTGGCGCCGGGGCCGGGACGACGCCGCCTCCGCCTCGCTAACCGAGTCATCCCAACGTGTTACACGGCGGCCGCTCTCTCGTGACGGCCGCCGTTTTCACATCCGGGCACCAGATTGCCGCCGGAATCGATTATCTTGAAAGGCTGTCCACGCATCGCCCCTTCTAGCAAGGCATTCCGTTGGAACTCAGTCACATCCGCAACTTCTGCATTGTCGCGCACATCGATCACGGCAAGTCCACTCTCGCGGACCGCCTGATCGAGAAAACCGGCACGTTACAGAAGCGAGAAATGAAGTCTCAGGTGCTCGACACGCTCGACCTCGAGCGCGAACGCGGCATCACGATCAAGCTCAATGCCGTGCGCATGAGCTATAAAGCGGGCGACGGGGAGAACTACGAGCTCAACCTGATCGACACGCCGGGCCACGTCGACTTCACGTACGAAGTCTCGCGGTCGCTCGCCGCCTGCGAAGGCGCGATCCTGGTGGTCGATGCGTCGCAGGGCATTCAGGCGCAGACGCTGTCGAATCTGTTCCTCGCCATGGACGCCGGCCTGGAAATCATTCCGGTGCTCAACAAGATCGACCTGCCCGGCGCCGAGCCGGAACGTCGGCGGCAGGAAGTGGTGGATCTCATTGGCTGCATGCCGGAAGACGTGCTCTGTGTGAGCGGCAAGGAAGGCACCGGCGTGCCCGAACTGCTCGAAGAGATCGTGCGGCGCGTGCCCCCGCCGAACGGCGATGTGAACGGTCCCCTGCGCGCGCTGATCTTCGACTCGTACTACGACAAGTATCGCGGCGCCATTCCCAGCATTCGCGTGGTCGACGGCTCGATGCGGAAGGGCACCAAGATCACCTTCGGTGCATCGGACAACGTGTACGAAGTGGCCGAGGTGGGCTACCTGCAGCTGCGTCAGGTGCCCACCGACGTGCTGCATGCCGGCGAAGTGGGCTACGTGCTTGCCGCCGTGCGATCGGTGCGCGAAACGCGCGCCGGCGACACGATTTTCGACCAGGACAATCGCGCCCCCGAAGCGCTCCCCGGCTACCAGGAAGTGAAGTCGTTCGTATTCGCCGGTATCTACCCGACCGACACCACGCAGTACGAAACGCTGCGTGATGCGCTCGAGAAGATGAAGCTGAACGACGCGTCGCTGCAGTACGAGCCCGAAACGTCCACCGCGCTCGGCTTCGGATTCCGTTGCGGATTCCTCGGACTGCTGCACATGGAAATCGTGCAGGAGCGCCTGGAGCGCGAGTACAACCTGGATCTCGTGACCACGGTGCCCAGCGTGGAGTATCAGGTCACGAAAACTGACGGCACCGAACTGCTCATCGAGAACCCCGCCCTCATGCCCCCGGCGGTGGTCATCACGCGGGTGAAGGAGCCGTACGTGCGCGCGCGCATCATGTGCCCGTCGGACTACATCGGCCCCATCATGACGCTCGGCATGGAGCGTCGCGGCATCTACAAGAACACGCGCTTCCTCGACACCGTGCGCGTGGAGCTCGACTGGGAATTCCCGCTCGGCGAAATCATTCTCGACTTCTTCGACAAGATGAAGACGGTGAGCCGCGGCTACGCCTCACTGGACTACGAGATCCTCGAGTATCGCGAGAGCGATCTCGTACGCCTCGACATGCTGATCAACGGCGACGCGATCGACGCCTTCTCGGTGATCGTGCACAAGGACAAGGCGTACGAGTGGGGCCGCAAGGTGGCCGAGAAGCTCAAGGAACTGATCCCGCGCCAGATGTTCGAAGTGGTCATTCAGGCCACGATCGGCATGAAGGTCATCGCCCGTGAAACGGTGAAGCCGTTGCGCAAGGACGTGACAGCGAAGTGCTATGGCGGCGACATCTCGCGGAAGCGGAAGCTGTTGGAGAAGCAGAAGGAAGGAAAGAAGCGCATGAAGCAGGTCGGCAGCGTGGAGATTCCGCAGGAAGCATTCCTTGCAGTCTTGCAGGTCGACTGATTCTCACGTGAGTTTCGAGTGGCGGGTGAGGGTTTCGAGTGCTGTGTAGCAAACACTCACCACTCGAAACTCGAACTCGCAACGCGAAACTCACGTGACGACGTCGGCGATACTCCAAACCTCGTTCTTAGGCGACATGATCCTCACGACCCCGCTCATCGAGCGGCTGGCTCGTGAGGGCGAGGTGCACGTGGTGGCGACGCCGGCGAATGCGGCGGTGCTGGCGAATCACCCGGCGGTCGCGTCGGTCCTTGTGTACGACAAGCGAAAGTCCGACGCGGGCGTGGCGGGGCTGCGACGGGTGGCGGCGCGATTGCGGGCGACCGGCGCGACCACCGCGTACATGGCGCAGGGCTCGTGGCGTACGGCCGCGCTGGCGAGACTGGCCGGCGTGCAGAGCGTCGGGTTCGACACGTCGGCGGGACGGTGGCTGTACTCGCGCCGTGTGGTATACCGGACAGACTGGCACCACGCACGGCGGCTGTGGGCGTTGGCGAGTGATCCGCGCGAGCCTCCCGGGCCACTACGACCGTCGCTCTTTCCCGGCCCGACTGATCAGGCGCAGGTTGCCGCCCTGCTGGACGCCGCCGGCGTTCGTACCGGCGATCCGCTGATTGCGCTCGCACCGGGCAGCGTCTGGGCCACCAAACGCTGGCCGTCGTACGACGCACTGGCAGGTGATCTCGTGGCGCGCATGCCCGACTGCCGCATGGTGGTCATCGGCGCGGGCGGCGACGCGCCGTTGGCTGCCGCGATTCACGCGGCGGTGCAGGAGCGCGGCGGTCCTCCCGTGATCGACGCCACCGGCAAACTCTCCCTGCTCGGCTCGGCCGCCCTGCTCTCCCGGTGCGCGGTGCTCGTCACCAACGACTCGGCACCGCTGCATCTCGCGAGCGCGATGAACACGCCCACGGTGGCGCTATTCGGGCCCACGATACCGGCCATGGGCTTCGGCCCGTTGGCCGAGCGACAGCACGTGCTCGGGCGCGAGGAACTCACCTGTCGCCCCTGCAGCGCGCACGGCGGATTGGCGTGTCCACTGGGACACTGGAAGTGCATGCAGGACATTTCCGCGAGCAGCGTCGCCGAGCAGGTGGAGCGGGTCGGGCGCGCAGGCTAGTATCGAAATGCCGGCTTGAGCCTGCGCCACCACTGCTCGTCGAAGGCCGAGATGGCGAGGGGATTGCCCACCGAGGCATCCGCTTCCTCGCCGTGCCGCACGACCACGAGTTCGAGACTGGGCACCACGTAGATCTTCTTGTCGCCCTTCCCGAGCGCCGCTACCAGATCCGCGGGCGCCGACGGAATGAGCGGCCCCGATTGCGAGGGGAGCAGATACGGCCCGGGCGTGCGATAGCTGCTGCTGCCGTTGAGCCACCAGAGCAGGCCGTATCCGGCATTGTCCGGCGGTGTGGCGCGCCAAGACGCGGCGAACCATGCGCTGTCGGCGAGCACGGGCACGCCGTTCCATCGGCCGCGATGGAGTGCCAGCAGGCCGAATCGCGCCATGTCGCGGGCCGTGCTGCTGAGAATCCAACCCAGTTCGCCAGTGTCGACGTTGGGGAACCAGGTGGAGGCGGACATGCCGATGCGATCGAACAGCAGACGCCGCGAGACCGTGTTGATCGACTCACGGCTGGCTGCCTGCACGACCCCGAACAGCTGGTAGTAGGCGGGATTGTTGTAGTAAAAGCGCGTACCGGGGGGCACGATGGTTTGCAGGGAGTCGTTGAGCCCGGACATCATTCCCAGAAGGTGCCGCACCGTGATGCGGGACTCGGTGCCGGGGCTACGCGACCAACCCACACCCAGGTACCGTGTGACCGCGCTGTCGAGCGAGAGTTGTCCCGACCGCGCGAGTTCTCCCGTGATGGCGCTGAGCACCGACTTGCTGGCTGACGCGATGATGGAGTCCTTCGTTGGCGTCCAGCCGTTCCAGTACCTTTCGGCGACGATCCGTCCACGCCACAGCACCACGACGGCGGTGGATCGTTGCGTGCCCGCCCAGTCGAGGGCCGAGGTGAGGGCGGCCATGTCGTAGCCGAGTCGCGCGCCGGAGACCGTGTCCCACGACACCCCCGTGGTCGGGGGGAAGTAGGCCGCCAACGTGCGCGGATCGATCGCGCTGGGTGGCGACGGCGGTGCTGGCGCCGTTGGTGTGCCGGCTCCGTCCGGGCTGGCGCACGCGGTGGCGGCTCCCAGCCCGACCGTGAAGGCGAGCGCGAGAACTCGGGACAGCCGCATGGCAAGCAGGCACGGTGTGCGACGCGTGGGCAGAAGGCGCATGCCCTTTGGACGACCGACCGCGGCGCACGTTAACCGTGAGAACCACCGGCACCACCGCCGCCGCTGGGTGGCCGCATTATCTTTTCGGCTTATGACTGCCCTTCCAGCCAATCAGTTCATTGTCGGTGTCGACCTCGGCGGCACCAACATTGTCGTGTGCGCGATGTCCGCCGATGGATCGCACCAGTACGGTCTCCGCTCCGAACCCACCGGCGCGCACGACGGTGCGGACGGCGTGATTCGACGGATGGCCCGCATGGTGAACGAGGCGGTGGCTGACACGATGCGTGAAGCCGACGTGTCGCGGGAAGCGTTTCTGGGCGTTGGGGTGGGAGCTCCCGGTCCGCTCGATCGCGAGCAGGGCATCGTCCTCGTGGCACCAAACCTCAACTGGCACAACATCCCGCTGCGCGATCGTATGACCGAGCTCACCGGCTTGCCGGCGGCGCTCGACAACGATGCGAACTGCGCGACGTACGGCGAATGGTGGGTGGGCGCGGCGAAGGGGGCGAGGAACGTGATCGGCATGACCATCGGCACCGGTATCGGTGGCGGCATCATCCTCGATGGACGCCTGTATCACGGTTCGAGCGACGTGGCCGGCGAAATCGGCCATACCACGATCGACCAGACCGGTCGTCGCTGCGGCTGCGGAAACTACGGCTGCCTCGAGGCCTATGCGTCGGGCACGGCGATTGCCGAACGCGCGCGTGAGGCGCTGTCGTTCGATCAACAGTCGATTCTGCCGGAGCTGGTCAACGGCGACGTGTCCAAGATCACGGCGGCCACCGTGTATGCCGCGGCCGCGCAGAGCGACGCCGTGGCCATCGAGATCGTGCGCGACACGGCCCGCTTTCTGGGCACGGGGATCGCGAATCTGCTCAACGTGTTCAATCCCGATTGCGTCGTGATCGCCGGTGGCGTGACACAGGCTGGCGAAGCGTTGTTCGTGCCGCTGCGTCAGGAAGTGCGTCGTCGCGCGTTCAAGCCGGCGGTGGATGCCTGTCGAATCGTGCCCGGTACCCTGCCCGGCACGGCCGGTGTCGTGGGTGCCGTGGCCACGTTCATCGCGCAGCACACCGGTCGGCCTCCCGCGTGACGGCCGCTCCGTCGCCCACCGCCACGCGAAAGAAGCGGGTCGGCGTGATCGGCTCGTTCGTGTGGGACGTGCTGCACGGCCGTGACAAGCGCAGCGTACCGGTTGAAGAGTGGGGCGGCATCACCTACTCGCTCTCGGCGCTCGATGCCGCGTTGCCCGATGACTGGGAAATCGTGCCGCTGGCGCGCGTGGGCGACGATCTGGTGGATCGTGCGCGACTCTTCTGCCGGTCGCTGCGGCACATGGCACCCGACGCCGAGATCATCGGCGTGCCCTATCCCAACAATCGGGTGGAGCTACGGTATCTCGATGACGAACGTCGCACCGAACATCTCACCGGCGGTGTGCCCGCCTGGACGTGGGTGGGGCTCAAGCCGGTGCTCGATGCGGCTCGACTGGATGCGCTCTACATCAACTTCCTGAGCGGCTGGGAGCTCGACCTCGAGACGACGCAGCTGGTGCGGGCGCATTTTCGTGGCCCGATCTACTGCGATCTGCACATGAAGATCATGGCCGTGCTTCCCGACGGATTGCGCGTGGCACAACCGCTGCCCGACGTGGCGGCATGGTGCGCCTGCTTCGACGTGCTGCAGGTGAATGAAGACGAGATGCAGATGATGGCGCCCGACTCGATGGCGTTGGCGGCGACGGCCGTGGCGGCGGGGGTGTCGTGTCTGTGTGTCACGCTCGGCAAGCGCGGGGCGGTGTACGTGGCGGCGCCTGGCTTCGAGGGGCTGAGTGATCTGCCACCAGCGCGAGGTCACACATCTGCGCTATCCACATCCTCCCGTGGTGGTAGTGGTGCCCTCGGTGCGCTGCGCACGGGGCTGGTGCCAAGTGTTCCGCCACGCATCGATGGCCCCGGCGATCCCACCGGCTGTGGCGATGTCTGGGGGGCCACCCATTTCTCGCGGCTGCTGGCGGGTGATAAGTTGACGGAGGCGATTGCGACGGCCAACGCGGCCGCGTCGCGCAATGTCGAGCATCGCGGGGCCACCGGGCTCGCGAATCATCTCCGCGGAGAGCTGAGTCTTTCGTGACGACTGTCATCAGCGTGCCGCCCTCCCTCGATGAGCAGAGCGTCGAGCAGGTCTTCGAGCAGTTGGCGTTGGTACCCGACGGCGCCAAGATTCTCGTGGACGCGCGCCATGCACGGTGGGCGTCGCCATATGGGCTGACCGCCCTGCTGTGCGTCGCACAATCGCGCGCCGACCGGATGGGCTTCGCGGTGCCTGACCATGCCGATACGGTGTCGTACTGGTCGCGTGCCGGCTTCTTCCGCCACGCGGCGGAGTTGTACGACCTGCATGGAACCGTGCCGCGGGCGCGCGAGGCGCACGAGTCGGACGTGCTGCTGGAGATCACGCCGATCACGAAGAGCGACGACGTCCACGGCGTGGTGGGGCGCATTCAGCAGAAGGCCGCAGATATTCTGCACGGCCAGCTCAATCTCGACACGGCCATCACCGGCGCGTTCGGCATGACGCTGAGCGAATCGTGTCAGAACATCGTGGAGCACGCCGGCCTTGGCGGATGGGTCGGGGTGCAGACGTACAAGTACGCCCGCCGTCTCGGACGTCGCGTGGTGGTGATCGCGGTGTGCGACGCCGGCGTGGGGTTCCGGAAATCCCTCGAGAGTTCACCGGGGCATCGTCGGAACGATCGCTGGGACGACGCGATGGCGCTGGAAGATGCCGTGCTGCGCGCAGTGAGTCGCTTCCGGCACGGCGACAAGGGGCGTGGTCAGGGGCTGGCCGGCATTCGTCGCTTCGTGGGCCGGTGGGATGGCAAGCTGTCGGTGCGCAGCGGCACCGCACGCATTGCCATCACACCCGATTGGGACGAGGACGTACCGATGACCGAAGGGCTCCCGTTTTTCCCCGGCGCGCAGATGCAGGTCACGATCCCTGAACGCCTCGGCGACGCCCCCGTGCGGGCGCGTAACGCCGGCGCGTCGCGCGCCCGTCCGCAGGCCGCGCGGTGAGGACACGGTGACCGTCAACATCGACGTCGGGACCGTGCTGCGTGGGACCGTGTGCGACCTCTACTCGAATCTGGTGACGCGCCCCACCGGCGCGGCCGTGCGCACCGCGATCGAGGAGCAGGTCACGGAACTTGGCGCGTCCGTCGTGACCACCATCGATTTCTCACAGGTCAATCTGCTGGATTTCTCGTGCGCCGACGAGATCGTGGCCAAGCTGCTGCTGCGCTACGCGACCGACGACGGGCTGCCGGGATTCCTGACCTTTCGTGGAATTCACGATGGCCACATCGATCCCATTGAAACCGTCCTCGAACGTCATGCGCTGGCGTTGGTATCATGGCATGAAGGGGCGGCCGAGCTGTTCGGCCACGTGGATGACGACGAGCGGCGGCACTGGGAAGCGGTACGCGACCACGGACCCATCTGGGCCGAGGCGCTGGCCCCGATGTTGGCGGTCACCGAAGCGTTCGCCGCACAGCAGTTGGACCGACTCCGGGGCCGCCGTCTGATCATGCGACGGGACGACGGATTCACGGTGCCCGGCACCGTAGCGAGGACAGCGTGAACGACGACGAGAAGGCCAAAGCTCGCAAGCTGGGGATGTTCAGCGGATTTTCCCCGGTCCTGCAGGTCGTGGGATTCATCAGCAGCCGCCCGGGCGACGCCGAACGTGGGCCGATGGTTCGTCTGCGCTCGGACGACGCCTTGGTACGCCTCGTGACGGGACACGAGCTGGTGCGTGTGGTATCGGATCGACGCTCCGAACTGGCCGAGCTGCAGATTGACGACACCCTGCCTCGCGGCGGGTGCGTACTGCGGGATGTGGTCGGGGCCGCTCCATCCGAACTCGTGCGGGTGGTCAAGTTGGATACCGACTCCCGGACCCGCGTCTGACCGCGCCCGGCCAGAGGCCGGCCAACGCCGTCGCCATGCCGCATTCACCCCGCTGTGCCAGAGATGCGTGATATCGCTGCGATGCCCCCCTTGGCGTTGAACGGCGGCCCGGACGAGCGGGCCGACGAGGCGGTGGTGCGCGAGCTGGCGCAGTTGGAGCGGACCGAGTCAGCGCTCGTGCTGGCCAGCGGCGCCGCCGCACTCGCCTGCACGATGCTTGCCCTGCTTCGCCCCGGTGATCACCTGCTGGCGAGCCGCTGGCTGCGCGCCGACACGCGCCACTTCTTCGAGCACGAGCTGCCGGCGCTTGGTGTGCGGGTGAGCTTTGTCGATCCCGCCGGCACGCGTAGCTGGCGGCGGTCGCTCACGCGGACCACGCGCCTCGTGTACCTGGAGTCACCGGTCGATCCCACCACCCGTTTGGTGGACATGCGCCCCGCCCGCACACTCGCGAGGGAAATCGGGCTCGCGCTCGTGGTCGACGCGACGCTGGCCAGTCCCGTCAACTTTCGACCCGTGGAACACGGCGCCGATGTGGTCCTGCATTCCGCGCGCCCGTGTCTGGACGGGCATGGAGAGGGTTTCGCGGCCGGCGTCGTGTGCGGCAGCACGGCCGTGATCGACGAGGTACGCACCAAGATGCGGTCGTGGGGCGGTGAACCGCATCCGGCCGCCGTGGAGCAACTGGCCCGTGGGCTGAAGACCCTGCGTGTGCGCGTCGCGACGCAGAATGCGACCGCGCTCGCGGTGGCTCAGTGGGCTGCCGAGAAGACGATGACCGACGGTCCCCTGCGCGCCGTGTACTATCCCGGCCTCGCCACGCACCCCGATCACGCGGTGGCCACCGAATGTTTCTCGGGGCACGGTCATCTGATCACGATCGCCCTGCGCGGTGGTGATTTCGCGGTCGGTACGGCGCTCAACCGCCTGCAGTGGTTTCGCGTGCAGGACGCCGCGAGGGCCGCACGCCTCGGTGGCGTCGAGTCGGTCGCCAGTCCCCTCGAGGACGGATCGATCCGGCTCAGCATCGGGCTCGATGCGGCATCGACCCTGATCGGCGACCTCACCCAGGCATTGGAGTAGGCGGTGTCCGTCATTGTTCGCCTGACCAACGTCAGCAAGGAATATCCCCGCTCGGGCGCGATCCTGCGCGATATCTCGTTCGAGATGCGCAAAGGCGAGTTCGTGTTCCTGGTCGGTCACAGTGGCGCGGGCAAGAGCACCCTGTTGAAGCTGTTATCGATGGCCGAGCGCCCGACCACGGGGGAACTGCGCATCTCCGGGTTTTCGAGCCTGTCGATCAAGGCGCGAGAAATCCCTGCCTTGCGTCGACGGCTGGGGATCGTGTTTCAGGATTTCCGGCTGCTGCCTGATCGAACGGCGGAACAGAACGTGGCGTTCGCCCTCGAAGTGACCGGCGTCCCGCACGCGCAGATCCGCCCGAAAGTCGCACGGCTGCTCACGCAGGTCGGGCTGGCCTCCAAGGCCACGGCGTTTCCGCACGAACTCTCCGGTGGTGAACAGCAGCGCGTCGCGATCGCCCGCGCCTTGGCGAACGACCCGTTCGTGCTGCTGGCCGACGAACCCACCGGGAATCTCGACGACCGCGCGACCCATGCGATCTTCCTGCTGCTGCGCGAAATCAATGCGCAGGGCACCGCCGTGCTGATGGCCACGCACGATGTGGCGATGATTCAACGCGCGAATCTGCGCTTCCTCGAGCTGGACCACGGTGCGCTGGTGCACGACGGCACCGATGTGACGCGGCTGCTGGCCGATATGCGAGGCCGCCGATGAGGCTCGCCCTTCGCGAAGTGTTTCTGGCGTTCAAGCGCGCCCCCCTGCTGGCCGTACTCGGCATCACCACGATCGCGTTCTCACTCTTTGCCTTCGGCCTGTTCGGGTTGGTCGCGATCAACATCAAGGCCGCCCTGCTCGAAATCGAGGACCGTGTGGAGATCCGCGCCTTCCTGACGGACGGCGCGCCTGATGCGCAGGTGCTCGAACTGATGCAGGGGATCAGCAAGCTCCCTCAGGTCGCCGACGTGGGCTATGTGAGTCCCGACTCCGCACTGCAGCGCGCCCGCGCGGAGCTCGAGGAGTTCCGTGATGTGATGGACGGGGCGATGCTGCCCGGCTCGGTGGAGCTGCGCCTGAAGGAGGGGGCGCGCGACCCGGAATCGATGCAGATGATTTCGCGGCGGCTGCAGACATATCCGGTGGTCGAGGAAGTGCGCTACGGGCGCGAGTGGGTGGAGAAACTCTATCGCATCCGCAACATCGCCGGCATCGCCGGGTCGGTGCTGGGCAGCGTGTTCGCGCTAGTCGCGGTCATCATCATCGGGTCCACCATCCGCATGGCGATCCTGGCGCGCACAAAGGAAATCGAGATCATGCGGCTGGTGGGCGCCACGAACACGTTCGTGCGCCTGCCCTACCTGATCGACGGTACCCTCAAGGGACTCGCCGGTGGCGCGATCGCGGCGTTGCTGTCGTGGGCCGCCGTGCAGCTGGTATCAATGAACCTCATGGGCGCGCAGTTCTTTTCGGCGCAGCAGGTCGCGCTCGGCATCGCCGCGGGTGGCCTGCTGGGGCTGGTGGGCAGCTGGGTGTCGGTGGGGCGCCACCTGCGCCGCGTCTGGCGCGACGCGTAGTGCCAGGCGTCGTGCCACGCGTTGCCCGCCGTCGCGTCCTGCTCGCGTGCATGGTGGCTGGGGCCGCGATCAGCGGTGCCCCGTCGCTCACGGGGGCGCAGGGGACCGGCGCAGCCGAACAGCGACTGCGTCAGCAGCAGGATGAACTCGACAAGCTGCGGAAGGAGCGCGCCGACCTCGAGTCGAAGATGGACGCACTCCAGCGCAGCGCGCGCACGCTGGCCGACGAAGTGAACAATCTCGAGGAACAGCGCAAAGCCACGGCGCGGCTCGTAGTGGCGCTCGATCGACAACTCGAGACCATCAACACCGAGGTGATCAAGGCCGGCGCCGGCCTTGGCAATGCAGAGCGTGAGCTGCTCACCAAGCGCTCGGCGCTGCAGCGGCGCATGGTGAAGATCTACAAACGGGGCAGCCTGTACGACGTGGAGGCCATGCTGTCGGCCCAGTCCTTTGCCGGGCTGGTAGCCCGCTACAAGTATCTGCACGATCTCGCGCTGCACGACCGCAGCCTTGTGCGTCGGGTGGAAGGACTGCGCGACCAGATCATCTCCCAGCGATTGCTGCTGGTACGCCTGCAGGACGAGGTCGCGCGCAACCGCACGGAGAAGGATCGTGAAGCGCGCCGGCTGGCGGAGCTTGAATCGCGACGTCAGCGCAGTCTGACGACAGTGCAGCGCAGCGCGGCACAAACGCGTGAACGTCTCACGCAGCTGTCGCGTGATGAGGCCAAGGTAGCCAGCGTCATCGCGTCGTTGGAAACGTTGCGACGCCGCGCCGAAATGTCGCCGAACGCGCGACCGGCGGCGCCGTCGAGTCTTCGCACATCGGATCTCGGCAAACTCGATTGGCCGGTGGATGGTTCGATCCTGTACCGCTTCGGTCGGGTGGTCAATCCCAACAACACCACCACGCGCTGGAACGGCATCGGTATCGGCGCAGCGGTGGGTACCGCCGTGAAGTCGATTGCGGCCGGCGAGGTGGTGCTGGCCGACAACGTGGGCACCTATGGGCCGACGGTCATCGTGCAGCACGGCGGGGGCGACTACTCCGTGTACGGATCGCTGGCGCGCATCGATGTGCGGAAGGGGCAGCAGATCCCGAAAGCGCAGATGATCGGCACCGTGGGCGCGACGGACCCTGATTTGCCGCCGCATCTGCACTTTGAGATCCGCCCGAAGGGGCGCTCGGTGGATCCGCTGGAGTGGCTGCGCGGACAGCGCTAGACGCTGATATTCTTGGTCATGCCTGCCAAGAAATCCGCCAGCGCGGCGTCCGCCACTGCGGCGCCTGCACCGAAGGGCTCCACCCGCAAGGCGCCGTCGCCGCCTGCCCCGTCACTTGCGGCGCCCATCGTGGTCGATGCCGGCGACTGGACGAAGGATCGTGCGCCTCTCGGTGCGCACGTGTCCGTGGCCGGCGGGACGTGGGAGTCGGCGGCGCGCGCGCGCGAGATCAGCGCGACCGGTTCGCAGATTTTCACCAAGCAGGCGAACCGCTGGCTCGAGCGCGACATCGACGACGTCGAGTCCTCACGCTATCGCACGGCGATGATGGAAACGAACGTGCGTTGGACCTGTGCGCACGACTCGTATCTCATCAACCTCGCATCGCCGGATGATGCGCTCAGGGCGCGCTCGCTGGAAAGCTTCCGCGCCGAACTGCGTCGGTGCCATGCGCTCGGCCTCGATGCCCTGGTGTCGCATCCCGGCAACTTCATGGACGACCGCGCCAACGGCATCGCCCGCAACGCCGAAGCCATTACCGCCGCGCTCGAGGCCGAAGTGGGTCCGACGCGCTTGCTGATGGAGCTCACGGCCGGACAGGGCACCGTGCTCGGCTCGACGTTCGAGGAGATGGCCGACCTGCTCTCGCGCATTCCGGCGGCGCTGCGGCGTCGGGTGGGCGTGTGCCTCGACACCGCCCACATCTGGGCCGCCGGCTACGACCTGGTCACCGACTACGACGGCGTGTTCGCGAGGTTCGGGGACGTGATCGGCTTCGAGACGCTCGGCTGTCTGCACCTGAACGATTCAAAGGCCAAACTCGGGTCGCACCTCGATCGCCACGAGCTGATCGCCGAAGGCACAATCGGTGATCAGGCCTTCCGGCGCATCATGACCGACGAGCGGATGGCGACCACCCCCAAGGTGATCGAGACGCCCAAGGGCGATACACCGGCGGAGACGGATGGGCGGATGCTGCGGCTCTTGCGGAGTTACGCGGCGGGGTGAACCGCCAGCCGCCGTGGCGGCGGCTGGCGGTTCCTGTTCGTCACGGCGCGATGGTGTAGTTGAAGGTCACGTCGATGTCCGTTTCGCCCGTGCAGGTCGTGGCCGTTGCCACCTTGGGGGCCGAGTCGTAGTGGCAGAGCACCACGCGCATGGTGCCGTTCCCTGCCGCGGTGCCGGCCACGGCGGTGTTGAAGCGCACCCCGAGCGGACGGTTCTGCGAGTCGACGTCCGTCGTGGTGACGGTGACACCGTTCCCCGTCACCGTGTAGAACACACGATGCTCGTTGCTTTCCTTCTTCACTTCCTCGGTAATGTCTTCGGCTGGCGACGCCAGACGATTCTCGAACTTGACCACGCCGCTGTAGGTGACGCCCTTGACCAGCGCCGGCACCGCAACCTGAGCACTCGGCGCCGTCGGGCCGTTTCCGTCGCTGTCGTCGATGTAGGTGGTGAGTGCGACGCCGGCCGGCGACGTCAGCGTGAGCGTGACGCGTGAGATAATCTCACTCTCTCCACCGGGGGCGGTTGACGAATCGCCACAGGCTGACGACACGAGTACGAGGGCACCGCTGCCAAGCAGCATGATGCGACGGGATACACGCAGGAAAACCATGACACGACTCCATGGGCCAGGCAGGGGGAAAGAGATCGAATGCGACGACCCTGCGTCATCGCGATCCGTGGTGCAACACTACGACATGCGGGAGGCTTCGAGGCCGTACTCACCATGGCATCGTGAGGCGAGCGACCACATCGCGGCCGGCGTCATTCACGAACAGCCGATAGCGGCTGAGATAATCACGATAGCGCGTATTGAGTGCGTTGTTCACCGACACCGACAGCGACGCCTGGCGTCCCAGAAGCGCCAACGTGCGGCTTCCCGCTTCCAGCTGTAGCAGCGCGTAGCCCGCCGTGGGAAGTGTGTACACCGTTCCCTCGGGTACGCCGTCCTGCGTTCGAACCAATTGCGTGCCGGTGCCGACGAACCACTCACCCAGCCGCGCGTGTTGCCCCTGCCACCGCGCGGTCAGGGACAACCGATCGGCTGGCATATCGAAGAGCGGACCACCGTTTGCGCGATCCGTGCCGCGCACCGCCGTGCCATTCGCGATGAACTGCCACCGCGTTCCCGGATTCCACGTACCCGAGAGTTCAAGGCCACGGAGCGACGCCTCGGTTTGCGCGTAGCGATAACCGGGGAAGGCCCCACGGATCGTTTGCACCGGTGCGCCGGGCTGCAGAAACATGAACCCGGCAATGCGGTTGGCGTACGAAGCGGCCTCGAGCTGCAGCGACGGCCGGTTGTAGCGAATGGTGGCCTCTACCCCTTGCGACCGTTCCGGCGTCAGCGCGGCATTGCCAAGCTCGTACTGCGCGGTGCCATGATGCACGCCCTGCGCGTAGCGCTCGTTGACCGTCGGCGGGCGCCACGCGCGGGCCACACGTACCGCTACGTCGAGCCCATCGGCCAGCAAATAGGCCGCGCCGACCGACCCTGAAAAATCGCGCCACGTGCGCGTGCCGGCGGGGCTGCGGATACCCTGATCGGCATAGGGAATGGTGGTCTGCGCGATCGCGTCGCCACGGAGCCCGCCACTCAGCGACAGACGGCCAAGGGCGAGCTCTTCCTGCGCGTAGAGCGCTCCTTGCCACAGGTCGAAGCCGGGAATGAGGAACGCCTTGCCGAGCGTCTGATTGCCCTGCGCCAACGCACTGACGCCAATCGTTCCCTTCGTCCCGCGCCAGCGCTGATGCGTCCAGCGCAGGTCCAAGGAATTGCTGAACAGTTTCAGGTTGAATGCCGCCACGTCGCGGAACCGCAACGGGCCGTGGTTATCGTATTCCCGTCGATGATTGAACTGCAGCCCGTACACGACTTCGAACTCGCTCGCGTGCGGGGCCAGGAAGGTGAGCCGGGTGCGAAGCGTCGTGTGGTTGACCCGCTGGCTTGGGCGACCGATTCCGTACGTGAAGGCCGAGTCCGCGGGCGGCGAGGTCATCGAACGTGTCAGGTCGTCGGCATTGCCGACGTGCGCCTGACGCAGGATGCCGAGCTCGGTCCCGAAGCGACTGGCCGTGATCTCCGCCGTTCCCCACGGGCGTGACACGCCGGCGGCGACGCTGCCGTTGAGTTCACGGAAGCCCGTGTTCGAGAGAGCGTAGTCTGGCGCGCCGGCGTTGCCGGCCACGCGCGTCGTCAATCGGGCGCGGTACCCAACACGGCCAACCCCCGGAAGGACGAGATTCCCGCCTTCGGCGCTCAGGGACAGCGCTCCCTGACGACTGTTCGAAAACGTGTTCAGGGCCACATCGCCGCGGATCCCCCCGGAATCGGGAAGCGTTGCCCGATCCACGCGCACGACACCGCCAAGCGCATCGGCCCCATAGAGGACGGTTGCCGCGCCACGCACGACGGTCACCCCACTGGCCTCGAAGCTGTCGATGTTCGGCGCGTGCTCGGTGCCCCACTGCTGATCTTCCTGCCGCAGTCCGGCGTTCATGACGAGCACGCGCTGCGAGTTCAGGCCACGGATCACCGGCTTGGCCACGCTCGGGCCGAACTGGATCACGGCTACGCCCGGCAAGTTCTTGATGGTCTCGCCGAGCGTCTGACCACGCGTCGCCGCAAGGGTGGCCGCATCCAGCGATGAGGTGGCCGCCACGCGTCCGAGTCGCTCGACGAGCGTATCGGCCCGCACCGCTACCTTGTCGAGTCGTGTGGCGGCGCTCTCCAGATGCACAATGAGCAATCGGTCCGCGACCGTGAGATCGATGCGCTCTTCATATGGGGCGAAGCCGACCGCGCGAACTCGCAGGCGGACGAC
Organism: Gemmatimonas sp.; assembly: GCF_044376735.1. Classification (GTDB taxonomy): domain Bacteria; phylum Gemmatimonadota; class Gemmatimonadetes; order Gemmatimonadales; family Gemmatimonadaceae; genus Gemmatimonas. The sequence goes on along the minus strand of NZ_JBILKJ010000001.1, from coordinate 41,619 downwards.
GGCAGCCGGCAGGTCACGGAAATCGAAGCGCCCCTTTGAGTCCACTCGAAGCGTGCGGGACGTCGGCACCGCGCCGGCGAACGCTCCCGGCATCTCGACGACGATGGTGGCCCCATCGACCGGACGACCGGTCGTCTCCTCCTCGACGACGCCATGGATATGGCGCGACAAACCGTGAGGGGTCGCCTGCGCACCGAGATCCCCGACCGGCGCGATCGAACAGACGCTCAGGGTCGCAAGGGCGACGACGGCCCGCGCGCGGCGGACGAGTGAATCGAGAAGGGCGAGTGGCATAGTGGCCTCTGGAAGCTAATGAGAACTCGACATCGTGTAAGCCGTGTTCGTGAGGGGCATCGGCTGGACGCGCCCGCACCGGTCAAACAGGTTTCCACTATGGAGAGTGTTCACCCCAGCATCGTACACCGGACGCGCCACCCGACGCCAAGTCGGCTGACGGGCCGCTCTGTGGTGCACGCCGTCATGATGTCGATGCTTCTGGTCGGATGCGAGAGTTCCACGGTGGTCCGCCCGGAGTTCGCGTACGATCCCACCTCCCTCACCGGCGGCCTGTTGTATCGGTGGAGTACCGGCGCGAGAGTGCGGGTATTCATAGAACCCATGGCCGCCGCCGGCGTGGATCTCGCGGCCGCCGTACAGCGCGCGACGATTGCCTGGAACGCGGTGCCGCAGGCGCGCGAGTTCACGCTCGAGGTCGTCGCGAACCGCGATGCGGCCGACGTCATTATGTACGATCGGAGTATCCCTCAGCCCGTCGTCACCGGCTCCTGCCCCTTCAATCCCTCGGGCGCCGCCGGCTACACCTACTTCTGCCCGCTCAATGGCCGCGCCGAGCGGCTGCGGCCCGTCGGATCGACCGTACTGACCACGTCCATCGTGATTCGCGTGGACATGACCACGACCGCCACACAGGCTGCGTTGGATGCCCTCGTGGCGCACGAACTGGGACATGCGGTCGGCATCGGTGGGCACAGTCCGGAGACCAGCGATGTGATGTACACGCGCCCGAGTGTGCGTGCGCCCAGCGATCGCGATCGGGCCACCCTGCGCAACCTCTTGGGGCGAGCACCCGACATTACCCTGTGAGACCTGCGTACCGACGGCCGACGTGCTGAGGATTCATGCAGGGAAAAGGGAGCACGGCGCTTGAGCCGAAGGGCCTCGTCCGTCATGTTTCAGTTTCGGTTCAAGAGGCTCCCGAACGAACACCGAAGTTCGTTGGCCGCAGTTTCATCATCACTGAAGTACACCTTCCGCAGGACAGGCCAAGCGCTGCACCGTGCGCGCTCAGTCGTGCCTGTCCCGCCGTACGTTTTCCGTGAGGGTCGCACCATGGCGACACAGGTCATCCCGTCCGCTGCCGTTCGCCGCGAAAGTCTCGAAGGGCTCGCCCCCCAGGGACTGAAGCCGTCCGGTGAGGTTCACTGGAACTTCGTCGCGCCCGAACTCGTCGAAGCGGCGATCCGCCGCGGCGAAGGTCGCTTGGCCGAGATGGGGCCGTTCGTCGCGGTCACGTCGCCGCACACGGGCCGTTCGCCGAACGACAAGTTCGTCGTCCAGGAGTCGTCGAGTGAAGCCGACGTGGACTGGGGCAAGGTGAACCAGCCGATGGCGCAGGCGCATTACGAAGCGCTGAAGGCAGACGTCAAGAACTATCTGAGCACGCTCTCCGAGCTGTTCGTGCAGGACCTGTATTGCGGCGCCGATCCCTCCACGCGATTGAGTGTGCGCTACGTGCTGCCGAATGCCTGGCACGCGTCGTTCGTGCGCAACATGTTCATCCGCCCGGCCGTCGAGGATCTGGCAACCTTCGCGCCCAACTTCACGGTGTACCACGCGCCGGAGTATCAGGCCGACCCGGCAAAGCACGGCACGCGCACCGGCACGTTCATTGTACTGAACATCGCCGAGCGCACGATCCTGATCGGTGGCACGCGCTACGCCGGTGAACTCAAGAAGGCGATGTTCACGGTCATGAACTACCTGCTCCCGAAGCAGGGCGTGCTTTCGATGCACTGCTCCGCCAACATCGGAGCCGCTGGCGATACGGCCTTGTTCTTCGGCCTGTCGGGCACAGGCAAGACCACGCTCTCGGCCGACCCCACGCGCGGACTCATTGGCGACGACGAGCACGGCTGGTCGGCGGAAGGCACGTTCAACTTCGAAGGTGGCTGCTACGCGAAGGTGATCAACCTGTCGCCCGAGAACGAGCCCGACATCTACCAAACCACGCAGATGTTCGGCACGGTGCTCGAAAACGTGGTGCTCAACGAGCCGTCCAGATCGGTGGACTTTTCGAACCAGTCGATCACCGAGAACACGCGCGCGTCGTACCCGCTGCACTACATCAAGAACCACGTTCCGAGCGGCCGTGGTGGTCACCCCAAGAACGTGGTGTTCCTGACCGCCGACGCGTTCGGCGTGTTGCCGCCGATCGCCAAGCTCACGCCGGAACAGGCGATGTACTACTTCCTGTCGGGCTACACGGCCAAGGTGGCCGGCACGGAGCGCGGGGTCACGGAACCGCAGGCCACCTTCTCGGCCTGCTTCGGTGCGGTGTTCCTGGTGTGGCACCCCACGAAGTATGCCGAGATGCTGGGCGAGTTGCTGCGCACGCATGGCTCGCAGGTGTGGCTGGTGAACACGGGCTGGAGTGGCGGCGCCTATGGCGTGGGACAGCGCATGAAGCTCAGCTACACGCGCGCGATGGTGCGTGCGGCGCTCGACGGCTCGTTGGCCAACGCGAGCTTTGCGGCCGATCCGATCTTTGGGCTGCACCTGCCGAACGCCGTAAACGGCGTACCGAACGACGTGCTCAACCCGCGCAGCACGTGGGCCGATGGCGCGGCGTACGATGCGCAGGCGAGCAAGCTGGCGAGCATGTTCCGCGACAACATCACGAAGTTCGGCGCCGCGGTGTCGCCGGCCATTCTGGGAGCGGGACCGAAGGGCTGACATTGAGCGGCCTTTCCGCGGATTGGCGCCGATGATCGCGGATAAAAAGGAAACGCCCCGGAGCAGCGTGCTCCGGGGCGTTTCCTTTTGCGCGATAGGCGATACGCGGCCTCACTCCTTCCGCATCACCTTCTCAACGATGATCTGTCGGCCATCGCGAGCGCCGAGGAAGATGGCACCGTTCGGGCCGAAGCCGAGGAGCTGACGACCAGCAGGCAGCTTCACACGCTCAATCATCTTGCCGGCGGGGCTGATGATGTCGTACACCAGCGGCGGCTGATTCATCATGGCCGCCATCATGCCCATCGCGGCGGCAGGAAAGGCGCCACGGGTAGTGTCTCCGGCGGCACGGCCAGCGCCTCGGGCACCGGCGGCACCGGCGGCACCCGCGGCCGGGGGACCACCACGACCACCCATACCACCCATGCCGCCGCCCATCCCACCCATGAACTGCGCGGCGAGCTGCGCCGAGAGGTTGGACGTGGCAGGCAGTACCCACAGGTTGCCGTCGAAGTCCGCCATCGTCGTCCCCGCCTTGATGGGCGGGTAATAGTCGGGAAGCTTCTCGGCTGCGACCGGCTCGAAGGACATACGGAAGCCACCGCCGCCACTGCCACCCGACCGTTCCGTCGCGGCCTTGGCGAGCGTCTGCAGTGAATCCACCAGTTTCGTCCGGTCGTCGTCGGTGATGCGCTTCCAGTCAAACGGCAGCTTGTCCGACGCCACATGCGACCCATCGGGATGGTAGTAGTCGACATGGAAGTCGAGCACGCGCATGATGGCCACCGTACCGTCGTTCAACAGCGCCCAGTCGTCGGCCTGCGGCAGCGGATTGATCTTGATCGTGAGCTTCGTGCTGCCGTCCTCGCCCCGCGTCATCTGCGATTCGCTCTTGGGCACCTTCACGTACGCGACGGTGTCAGCCTTGCGCGTGTCGAAGTCGACGCGCACGATGGGCACGGAATCCGGCTGGTTTGCCGGATTGAAACCGCGCCCACCCGGCCCACCGAACGGCTGACCGCCGCCCGGCGCACCACCACGGAAGGCCGGATCGTCACCGGCCGTGGGACGCGCGGGCTGCGCGCCACCACGCCCCTGCTGCTGGGTGTTGCCACCCTGCCCGCCCGGCTGACCGCCACGGCCTCCACCACCGCCACCACGGTCGTTGCCGCTGCCGAACATCATCGCCGCCGCGCCGCCGCCGGGCCCGCCGCCGGCGTTGCCCTGCCGATAGTACAAGCGACCCTTCTGATCGAAGGCGTGCGACCCGAGGTTCATGTTGGAGAGCGTGTTCACATCGTTCGTGCGCGGCGACGCCATCACGCGCACCGTCTTGCCGTTCTTGTCCAGCACGACCATCGACAGCGTGGCCGGATCGACCACGATCGAGGAGTCGCCCAGATACGGGATCAAGCCGATCGGACGTTGCCCGTACGGCATGAGGGCGCCAGGCGCGGTATCGGCCACGACCACCACGTTCTGCAACGTGGGGTCGAAGCGCAGCAGCTGGCGACGCTGTACGTCGTTGATGAAGATCGAGCCATCGGGGAGCGCACGGAGCATGTTCGCGCCGCCGATCGGGCGCGTGGCCTTGGCCAGCGGCGCGGTGACGTCACGCACGGGCACCGTAGCCGTGGACGGCGTCTCCGGCGACACCTGCGCCGACGCGGTCGAGGCGGTGGCGGCCAGGATCGACACACCAACCATCGTCCACGCCGCGAACTTCGTGCGCGACATGTTCATGCTGATGCTCATGCGAGTACCACGCTGTAGTCGAGAGAAATTTCGGTTCGTCAGGTTGATCATGATCAGTTGCCTCATCGGCCACCACCACCGCCACGACCCATACCTCCCATGCCGCCGCCGAACTGATTGCCTCCCGCCGTTCCCGAGCGCAATCCCTGAAGGGTGCGCTTGTCGAGGAAGCTGACCAGAGACGCGGGGAGTATCCGGATCTGCGCCGGCGTCAACAGGCTCTTGATGCCCGGGGCGAACTTGATGAGCATGTCGACCGTCTGTTCGCGGGCGTCCCGGTAGCGCGCGTACGCGTCATCATGATTGTACTTGTCGGGCAGCTCGGAGAGGAACTTGGTGACCGGATTCCAGATGCTGTCGGAGCGGAGCACGAAGTAGCGGTTGAGCGTGGCGAGACTGTCGGCCTGCCGGCGCGTGAGCTTGAGCGTATCCGACTGCTGGAGCAGCTGCTGCATCGGGTTGATGATACCCGACGTCGCCGTACCGCGAAGCTGCTGCAACGACGGCTTGTTGCCGGCACGCGAGCGACCACGGTCGAGTTGCTGCAATAGCTGCTGCTGTTCGCGTGTCGGGCCGACGTCGATGCTCATCGTCATGGTGATCGACACCGGGGTGGAGCGGAGCGTGGTCTGCGCCGGACGTGTGGAGCCGAAACGCTCGTTCACTTCATACTTGAACGTGTTACTCGTGGCATCGAAGCCGCGCACGAAGAGCAGCTGGCCGCTCGGGCTCGGATTGGCGCCCCACCCCTTCAGTCCCGCCTCGCCGTTGATCAGGCGATCGAGACCATTGAGCGGATTGGCGATTTGCAGATTCAGGTTCGCGCGCTGCGGCAATCCGATCTTGAGCGAGTTGAACGAGATGTTCAGGTTGCCCTGCATCGTCCACGGGCTCGTGCAGGAATTGCGCGCCGCGAACTGGCCGATCTGGCTGCGCAGGCACGACACCGCTTCCCGCGTGCCGGTCGCGAGCAGGTTCTCGAGACCGGCCTTGAGCGCCGGATCGGTCACCGTGGCCGGATCGTAGATGAAGGCGCGGTCGTTGCCATAGCTGTCGCCGTTCACGTCCTGATTGATCGTGGGCGTGTAGTTGATGCCCGAGCGGAAGTTGCCGTTCCACGAGATGCGCACCGCATCCCAGGCGTTGTAGCTGAACGAATACTGGATCTGATGGCGCGAGAAGAACGCGCTCTTCGACCATTCCGTACCGGTCGGCGACCCCACGGTGCTATTGAAGCCAAGGAACTGTTCACGCACGTCGGCCAGTACGTACGCCAAGCTCCAGTTGTAGTGCGAATTGAACACCGCCGGGCGCAAGCTCATGTTGATCTGCTTGCTCTCCGACTCGAGCGTGGACGTCTGCCCGGTCACACGACCGAACGCGTCGGCAACGCGCGACTGACGCCACGCCACCTGTCCGGTACTCGGTACGATCGCCGCGGGGGTGACAAAGACGGGTCGGCCGAGTTCGTTGGCCAGTGTGAACCGCTGGATGCCCGGGAAGTTGAGATCCACACCACCCTGCTGGCGCTGATTGCGCGAGAAGGTGCCGTCGACCGAGAACATGAAGCGATTCTTGAGGACGGCGCCGGCCCACTGCAGGTTGCCGCGAATGGAACGCTGGGCGAGGTAGTCGGGGACGAACAGCGTGATGTTGGGTGAGCTGTTGGCGAAGACCGTACCGCTGGTGCCGTCAGCGCAGGTACGTGGGATGTTCGCTTCGTCCACCGAATACGCCGACCAATTCGGTCGCGGCGTCGCTGCACCAAAACAGGTGAGCTGCTGCAGCGCCGAGGGAAGACCCGTGTTGTCGATGGCGTTCGAGATGAGCTGGACGCCGGGGGTGTTCTGAAAGACGCCGACACCACCGCGGATGACGGCGCGCGGCGCGCGGATCATGCCCGGAAGCAGCGCCATCTGGTCGGCCTGTCCTACCGTCCACGAGAAGCCGACGCGCGGACTCACGTAGAGCCGATTCGGTGTCTCGGCATTGTCCAGGCCGAACGCTGACAGCACGGCCGGATTCGACTGCGGCCCCTTCGAGAAATGGTTACCATCGACGCGGACGCCGTACTGCACCTGCAGATCGTTCGTAGGACGCCAGGCGTCGCCGAGCGACATGGCGCCGACGATCTGGCTGCCGGTGCGCGTGCGGGGTGACAACGTGCGGGTGAACGAGGCCGGCGTGTTCGTCTGGAGGTCGGTCAGCGAGTTGTAGCTGAACGACCCGTATTGATTGAACGCGACGTTCTGTGAGAACTCGTCGCGGCGCAGCTCCGTGGTGAGCTTCACGCGATGACGGTTGTCGTTGGAGAACCAGGACAACGTGTTGTTGGCCGCCAACGAGGCGTTGGTCGACGCCGTGTTCAGACTTGGCGACCCACCGAACAGCAAGCTGCTGACCGCGGCCGATCCATCGACCAACTGGGAGTTTACGCGAACCGAACCAGCCGGAAGAATGGTAAACGGATCAGACGCGTTGTGGCTCATGCTGTAGCCGATCGTGCTTTCCGTGAAGATGCCTTGGAAGCCGAGCAGGCCACTGTGACGCGCCTGCAGGGCGCCGCCGTAGCTGTCGCGCGTGCCGTCACGCGTGGGTGTGAACAGACTCGCCGCGCCGCCACCAAAGCCACCAAACCCGCCGCCACCGCCGCCGACCGGCGCCGTGCCCGAGTAGTTGCCCGAGAGCGTAATCGCGAAGGTGTTGCCGCGATTTGAATTGGGCTGTACGTAGTCGAAGCTGTTGAGTACGGTGGCGCGATTGACGATGCGCTGCGGGGAGTAACCGCCCACCGTGATCGGCACATTACTGGAGCCGAGAATACTGAGCAGACGCGCGACGGAGTCGGCGGCCACGCCGGCCGTCTCGAAGCCCAGCGAGCTCTCGCTCAGCAGCGTCTGCAGGTCCTGCAATCGACGATCGTACTGGAACGACGAGTTGAAGAAGGCGCGATCGGCTTTGATCGGTCCCGACGCCGAGCCGCCCACCGACATGTTCGTAAACTGCTGACCGGTGGCGAGCCCAGTCTGGTCGAGCCACTGCATCTGCGGCGTAATCAGGTTGCCGCTCAGGCTGCGCCGGATGAAGTTCGAGCCCGAGCGCGTGCGCACCTGCAACTGACCACCGGAGAAGCCACCGCGCGATACGTCGTACGACGACGTGGCGAGCGAGGTCATGACGCTGGCATCGCGCGGCAGCGCCGCATCACCGAAGTTGAGCCCGTTCAGTTGGGTATTGTTCTGGTCGCCTCCCAAGCCGAACACGGAGAACGCGTCGGCGGCACCGTCGGCGCCCAGCAACAGCTGAACGCCTGGGATGGCCGAGGCCATCGCGGCCAGATCGCCCAATTGATCGGCGGTGAGGAATCCGGCCGCGGCATCGTCAACCGCTTTCTCGGTACCAGAGACATCGGTCACGGTATCGCTGCGCGACGCGGCAGCACGCTCGGTGACCTGCACCGCGTCGAGCGTGATGGTCGCCGGCGCCATACGGGCGTCGGCGATCAGGATTTCCTGGTCGGCCGTGCGCTTCACCTGATAACGGCGGGGCCCAAGTCCGACGGCCGAGAAGGTCACCCAGTAATCGCCTTCCCCACCGGGAAACGAGATCGTGTAGCGACCGTTCTTGTCGGTACGCGACGAGCGGCTGACGTTACCGCTGAGTGTCGTCGCCGTGACGAGCACATTGGGAATCGCTTGCGCATCCGTGCCGACAACGCGGCCCCGGATGATATCGACGGCCTGCGCGGCCAACTGCAGACTGCACACGAAGAGCAATCCGATGGCGCCGAGGAGCCGTCTGAGAAATGGAGAAGTATGGGTCACGACAAGGTAGACGGGGAACCTGCACCCGCGTTAAGAGCGGATTTGAGACGTCGATTCAACGGGAAATCCGACGTCGGCCTGCCTAATCCCATTACACGGGGCTTCGGTGTTTCGTTGGAATGTCGGTTCGAACCGGATTGAGCCGGAGCGGCCCCCGATGACGCCCCGATGACGGCTCCGCTTCATATCTTTCAGCATGGAGATTCTTCGCGATCCGCTGTGGAACAACATTCGCCTCGACCCGCTCGCGCTGGCGCTGCTGGAAACACCCGTCGTGCAGCGCCTGCGCTACGTGCGCCAACTGGGACTCGCCTTTCTGGTGTACCCCGGCGCCACCCATTCGCGGTTTGAACACGCATTGGGCGCGTGGCACCTGGCCGGCGTCGCCCTGCGCCTCCTCGAGGAGCGCAATGCCCTCGAGGGCATCGATGCACGGGCCCAGCAGATCGTGCGGGCGGCCGCGCTGCTCCACGACGTCGGGCACTATCCGTTCTCACATGCGCTCGAGGAGATCGGCGTCACGCACCATGAACAAGTCGCGCATCCGCTGATCACGTCGGGGCCCGTGGCCGACGTGCTCCGGCAGGCGCTCGGCGACTCGGCGCCCGAGGAAGTGTTCGCGCTCATCACCGGTCGCAGCACGGACGCCTTGCAGGGGTTGATCTCTGGCTCACTCGACCTCGACAAGATCGAGTATCTGAAGCGCGACGCGACCATGTGCGGCGTGCCGTACGGCGAGATCGATGTGGACCGGCTGCTCAACTCGCTCGTGATCGTGCAGACACCCGATCGCACGTCACGCGTGGTGGGCGTACACGAGAAAGGGTTGTCAGCGCTCGAATCGTTGCTGTTCGCGAAATACCAGATGTACCGCAACGTGTACTGGCATCACGCCGTGCGGAGCGCGACGGCGATGTACAAGCGCCTCGTGGCGGTGGCGCTCGACTCGGGGCATGTGGCCGCCGATGCGGTGGCGCACTTCACCGACGAGGGGCTCCTGGTGCATCTCGACGTCCCATCGTTGCCCGTCGAGGCGCGGGTGATGCTGGACGGCCTGCGCTTCCGACGGCTGCACAAACGGGCCTACGAGTGCCCCGCCGCCACGCTCGGCGAAGAGGTGGGCGAATGGATCGCCAGCGATTTCCGCCTCACTCGCCGCGTGGAAGATGCGTTCGCCCGTGAGCTCGGGCTCCCGGCGGGCGCGGTGCTCCTCGACTATCCGGCCAAGACGCAGATGCTCGGGCTCGATATTCCGATGCAGCGTCGCGATGGGCGGGTGGAGCAGCTCACGGCGGCTGGCTGGGAGGGCGCGATCAACCTCCCCCGGCTCAGCGACGAACTCTACCGCAGTGCGCGACGACTTCGCGTGTTCACGACAGACCGGGCCCCGGTCCCGGAAGCCCGAGTGCTGGCGGTCCTGCGCGAAGAGGCCGATGTGGTGCGGGCCCGACTCGATGCCGGGACCGCGCTGCTCGGCTAGGCGCTACGGCCGGGTTCCGCGCGCACAGCGCGGGGATCCGGCCTTCGCCGCTTCCAACAGCTCCACCGCTTCGGTGGTGATGGCGGCGCCGCGATTGGCGGCGTAGAACGCGCGGATGCCGGCGTGCAGCGAATCGCTGCTGACCGTGCCGCGCACGCCGTGGGCCCACTCGCGGATCTCACGCGGCAGCTCCACGATGCAGCCCATGTCGTTCCCCTTGCCGTCCAGAAGCACGATCGTCGGCGTGGCGGTGCGTCCGTCGAGCGAGCGGTGGGTATCCTGCACCGGCCGGCCGTTCACGGGCAGCACGATGCGCAGGTCGAGCCCGGGCACCAGTTCCGACAGCTTGGCCAGATACGGCACGTTGTTCATCGAGTCGCCGCAGGCGTCGATGGCGACCACCAGCAGATGCCAAGTGCCCCCCACGGCCTTGGCGCGCGCCACAAGCGCATCGTCCACTCGCGCGCTGTCGGCCATCTTGAGCCACCCCTCACGGCGCGCCTTGGCAGCGGCGAGAAAATCCGGGAAGCTCTGCCCGCTGCCGAACAACGCGAGCAGGGTGCTGTCCGGCGCCGCCGCGCACCTCGGCGCACGAGCGGCCGCCGTAGCGGCACGCGCCGGAGTGGCCGCCAAGGTCATGACGGCCGCCGAGAGGCCAGCGATGACGCCGGCGCGAAGACGCGTATGGGACATCATGGGCGGTCGGGTGAGGGGGAGTCTGGGAATCGGGGCTTCGTACGCCCGTGCGCATCGGCCATTTTGCGCCCGATGCCACGGTAGAAGGCGGCGTCGAGCGGCTTTTCGTCGGCTTCGAGCGACAAGGCGCAGCGCTCGATCGCATACAGAAGATTGCCGAGGTAGAGCTCGGCAACCTCCCCAACCGACTCCTCAGGCATGCGAAACGGCAGGCTGCTCGCCCGTGGTCCCCGTGCTGCTCGTGCCGTGCACTTGGAGCACCTGGACCACGATTGCCGTGATGTTGTCGAGACCGCCACGGCGATTGGCTTCGGTGATCATCGCATCGACCATGCGGCCGGGCGTCTGCTTGGACTCGAGGATCTTCTTGAGCTGCGGATCCTCGACCATGCCGGTGAGGCCATCCGACGCGACCAGATAGAGATCGCCGTTGAGGATCTCGCCGTGCAGTACGTCGGCTTCGACCGCCGCATTGGCGCCTACGCAGCGGGTGATCACGTTGCTGTAGGGATGGTAGCGCGCCTGCTCCGGGGTAAGGAAACCGGCGTCGACCTGCTCCTGCACGTAGGAGTGGTCCTTGGTGAGCTGGCGCAGGGTGCCGTCGCGCAGGAGATACACGCGTGAATCGCCGATGTGGCCGATGACCCAGCGACCCTGACCGATCATGATGCAGGAGGCGGTGGTGCCCATGCCCTGCTTGTCGGCTTCCTGGATCGTGCGCTCGTAGATGGCCAGATTGGCGGCCCTGAGCGCATCCCCCACCCGCGCGAGCACCGCGCTGCCCGTCAAGTCGCGAACATCGGTGAGGTCGCGCGCCACGATTTGCACTGCCATCTCGCTGGCCACTTCGCCGGCGGCGTGCCCGCCCATGCCATCCGCAACGATAAAGAGCCCTCGCTCCTGATCGGCGTCCGCATAGAGGCTGTCTTCGTTGCCGGCCCGAATGCGCCCGACATCTGTGCCGGCGGCGACGGATAGCTGCACGTGGATAGGAAGAGGTCTGACCGAGAAGGACGAACGAGACAGGGAACGACGAAGCGAAGCTACCCGAGAGTCGCGTCGGTTGGCAAGCGTGTCGTCGAGCTCGCCGGTAGATCGGCGCCCTCCGCGGAAGGCGCCTCCTCTGGCAGAGAAGCCCGCTGATCGCCCGGGGCGAGCCCTTCCGGATCACCCACCTGCAAGCGGAAGAGCCGATCGTACAGCCCCCCACCGGCGAGCAGCTCGCGATGCGTGCCGCGCTCGACGACTTCGCCGTGGTGCAACACGAGGATCTCATCGGCATCGACGATCGTGCTCAGTCGGTGGGCGATCGCGATCGTGGTCCGGCCGCGCATGAGCTCCGAGACCGCCCGCTGGATCTCCGCCTCGATCTGCGAGTCGACGGCGCTGGTGGCTTCGTCGAGGATCAGCAAGGCCGGATCGGCCGCGACGGCACGGGCAAAGGCCAGCAGCTGCCGCTCTCCCACGCTGACCCCGCCACCACGTTCGGCCAGCTCGTGCTGCCAGCCCCCGGGGAGACGGGCGATCACCCGGTCGGCACCAACCCGGGCCGCGGCCGACGCCAGCGCAGCGTCGTCGAGGTCGGCGTCGAGCCGGAGATTGCCCGCCACGTCGCCAGCAAAGAGGAAAATGTCCTGCTGCACATACCCGATGACCGATCGGAGCACGTCCACCGGCAGTTCCCGGATGTCGACGCCATTCACCAGAATGCGACCGCGCTGGGGCTCGTAGAAGCGGAGTAGCAGGTTCACGATGGTCGTCTTTCCGGCACCCGTGTGCCCCACCAGGGCGATCTCCTGTCCCGGGGCGACGGTGAAGCTGACCCCTTTGAGCACCCAGCGGGCCTCGGCCGTCGGCGTGGGTCGACGGGCTTCGGCGGCACGCTGCGCCGGCGGCGCATGATCCTCGACTACGCCTTGCTCCTCACCGTAAGCAAACCAGACCTCCTCGAACACCACCGTGACCCCGGCCGATCGCAAGGCGCCGACGCGGGCCTCCCGATCGGGGGTCGATGCGACACCAGCCGCCACCGGCGTGTCGAGGAGACCGAAGATCCGCTCCGACGCGGCCATCGCCGCCTGCAAGATGTTGTACTTCTCGGACAGATCCTGCAGCGGTTGGAAGAAGCGGCGGACCAGCTGCAGGAAGGCGGCTACCGTTCCCACCGTAATGGCGCTGCTCCCCACCCGGAAGCCGGCCGCCACGAGCAGACTGGCCAAGGCGAACGTGGTGAGGAACTCGATGACCGGGAAATACAGGGCGTAGACCGTGATCGACTTCAGATGCGCGTCGAGGTGCGACTGGTTGAGCCGGTCGAACCGACCCAGTTCGTGCGCCTCCCGCCCGAACAGCTGGACGATGCGCATGCCACCGAGGCGCTCGCCGATGAAAGCGTTCAGGCGCGCCAGGCGGGTCCGGATATCGCGATAGGCCGTGCGCACCGAGTTCTGAAACAGCCGCGACGCGATCAGGACCAGCGGAATGACCACGAACGCCGCCACGGCCAGCCGCCAGTCCACGTACAGCATCACCACGCCGATCGCGAGCAACGTGAACAGGTCGCCCACCCCGGCCACGACGCCGGCGGTGAACAGCTCGTTGAGCGCTTCGACGTCGCTGGTGACCCGGGTGACCAGACGCCCCACCGGATTACGGTCGAAGTAGGCCACCGGCAGTCGCTGCAGCCGTTCGAACAGCTCCCGCCGCAGATCACGCATCACCCGCTGCCCGAGCAGCGAAGTGAACAGCGTCTCGCCGAAGGCCGCCCCGAACTGGGCCACGAGCAGGGCGGCGTAAAGGAGCGCCACCTGCACCACCAAGCCCGTGTCCCGGGCGGGCAGCGCGCGGTCGATGACCCAGCGGGTGAGCAGCGGTCCCACCAGCTGCATGCCGGACTGGAGGACAATGCAGGCCAACGCCACCACCACCAGCGGGCGATACGGGCGCACATACGCCAGCAACCGCCGCACGAGGCGCGCGTCGTACGCCTTGCCGAGCGCGTCGTCGTCGGTGGATGCCGTGGTGTTCGCGGAAGCGGCCATGAAGTGCGGAATCTAGCGGGCCGCCCCGATAGTTTTCACCGCATGAAGGATCGCATCCGCATTCGTGGCGCCCGCCAGCACAACCTGAAGGGCTTCGACCTCGACATTCCGCGTCGGGCCATCACGGTCGTGACCGGGGTATCGGGCTCCGGCAAGTCGTCGCTCGCCTTCGATACGATCTACGCCGAAGGGCAGCGGCGGTATGTGGAGTCGCTGTCGGCGTACGCGCGTCAGTTTCTGGAGCGGATGGAGAAGCCGGCGGTCGACTCGATCGAGGGGCTCTCACCCGCGGTCGCGATCGAACAGAAGAATCCCACGCGAACGTCGCGATCCACCGTGGGCACCGCGACCGAGATCTACGACTACTTACGGCTCCTCTGGGCGCGCGTGGGGCGGACGTACTGCCGGGTGTGCGGCCGCGAGCTGCGCCCCGATACGGTGCAATCGGTGACCGATGCGGTGATGGCACTTCCTGACGGCACGCGCTTCATGGTGGCGTGTCCGTTGATCCGCTCCACTGAAGTCACCCACGCCGTGATCGCCGAAAACCTGCGGGCGCGCGGCCTGGTACGCGTGGCCCTGGGGGAGCGCATTGTGCATCTGGACGAGGTGGACGCCGAAGGGCTCGACCTCGCGGCCGCTCGCGATGTGCTGATCGTGATCGACCGACTGCGCGTGGACTCGGCGGCGCGCGGGCGGATTGCCGACGCGGTGCAGACATCGTTCACGGAAGGCGACGGTGATGCCGTGCTGCTGTTCCCCGAGCCGGTGCTGCCCCCCGACGCATTGCGCGCGAGTACGGGGAACAAGCCTGTGTCGCGTCTGGCGTTTACCGAGCGCTTCGAGTGCCCCAACGACGGCACGCGCGCGCCCACGCCGTCGCCACAGCTGTTCTCGTTCAACAATCCCCGCGGCGCCTGCCCCACCTGCAACGGGTTCGGGGCCACGCTCGATTATGACGAGGCGCTGATCGTGCCGAATCAGGATCGATCGGTACGCGACGGTGCCATCGACCCGTGGACCGCCCCGCGCTACGAGAAACAGCGACGCACCGTGGTGGAGTTCGCGCGATCGCTTGGCGTGTCCCCCGACGCGGCGTGGAAAACGCTGCCAGCCAACGCGCGCGAACAGTTGCTGCGCTCCAAGTCGCGCGCGTATACCGGGATCTTTCCGTTTCTCGAGGCGCTCGAGGAAAAGAAGTACAAGCAGTACATCCGCATCTTCCTGCGGAAGTATCAGAGCGCGCGCACCTGCCGCGACTGTGGCGGCAGCAAACT
Source organism: Gemmatimonas sp. (assembly GCF_044376735.1). GTDB lineage: Bacteria > Gemmatimonadota > Gemmatimonadetes > Gemmatimonadales > Gemmatimonadaceae > Gemmatimonas. The sequence continues at coordinate 26,573 of NZ_JBILKJ010000001.1, read as the reverse complement.
GCAGCCCGACGCCATGGCGGTGCGCATTCAGGACCGCACGATCGCTGACGTCACGCAGATGCCGGTGCGCGATCTGCATACGTGGCTGGACACGCTGTCGCTGTCGCCCAGTGAAACGCAGATCGCCGAGGCCGTGTTGCGCGAAGCGCGCAGTCGTACGCGTTTCCTGTCGGATGTGGGGCTCACGTATCTCACCCTCGATCGCGCCACCCGCACGCTGTCGGGGGGGGAGGCACAGCGCATCACGCTGTCGAACGCCCTGGGGGCAGCGCTGGTCGATGCCACGTACGTGCTGGACGAGCCCAGCATCGGGTTGCATCCGCGCGACCTGGACAAGCTGCTATCGCTGCTCATGCGTCTTCGCGATCACGGCAACACGGTGATCATGGTGGAGCACGATCTCGAGGCGATGCGCATCGCCGACTACATGGTGGAGCTGGGACCGCACGCCGGCGAGCGTGGCGGCGAGGTGGTGTTCGCCGGACCGATCGCCGAGATCATGAACAGTCCGCTCACGGGGCAGTACCTCACCGGGGCGCGCACGATTCCTCTGCCGGCCAAGCGGCGGGCGGTGGGGCCGCGCTGGCTCGACCTCAAAGGCGCCAGCGCGAACAACGTGAACCACGTTGACGTCCGCTTTCCGCTGGGCGCGATGACCGTGGTGACGGGCGTCTCGGGATCAGGCAAGAGCACGCTGGTGCACGACATTCTGTTCCACGCCGTCGAAGCACGGCTGCACGGCGAGCACTCGGCCAAGGAACATCTGGGCGAGACCGTGGGCACCTTCACGTCGCTGTCGGGCGAAGAGTTTCTCGACGACGTGGTCTTGGTGGACCAGAGTCCGATCGGCAAGTCACCGCGGTCGAACCCGGTGACGTACGTGAAAGCCTACGACGAGGTGCGCAAGCTGTTTGCCGAGATGCCGCTGTCGAAGACGCGCGGGTACGGACCCGGGCACTTTTCGTTCAACGTGGCCGGCGGCCGGTGCGAGCAGTGCGAAGGCGCGGGGGCGATCGAGGTGGAGATGGTGTTCATGGCCGACGTGTTCGTGCCCTGCGATGCGTGTGGCGGCAAGCGCTTCAAGCCCGACGTGCTCGAGGTACGGGTGCGCGGCCGCAACATTGCCGACGTGCTCGAGTTCACCGTGGACGAAGCGATCAAGTTCTTCCCCCGCGAGGACAAGCTGGCGCAGGCACTGTGGCACGTTCAGCAGGTGGGGTTGGGGTACCTGCGTCTGGGGCAGCCGGCGACCACGCTCTCGGGCGGTGAGGCGCAGCGCTTGAAGATTGCCCGCGAGCTCGCCCTGACCGCCCGCGGCGGCGCCCGGAAGCTGTATGTGCTCGACGAGCCCACCACCGGCCTGCACCTCGAGGATATCCGGAAGCTGGCACAGGTGTTCGAGCGGCTGCTGGACCAGGGGCACACGCTGGTGCTGATCGAACACAACCTCGACGTGATCAAGCTGGCCGATTGGATCGTGGATATGGGCCCCGACGGCGGCGACGGCGGCGGGCACCTGGTGGCGATGGGCCGACCGGAAGAGATCGTCAAGGTGGCGGCGTCGCACACCGGGCGATGGCTCCAGACGGTGCTTCCCGCTTGACTCAGTCGGGTGGGACGACGATACTATGAGGCTCTCGCATGGCCGTTCGCGGCGGTGTGAGACGGCGGCGACGGCCGTCGATATTCCCGGGTAGCTCAGCCAGGTAGAGCAGGTGACTGTTAATCACCCTGTCGGGGGTTCGAGTCCCTCCCCGGGAGCTGAACACGAGGTCTGCAGCAGGAAAGGTCACCGCCAACGCGGTGGCCTTTTTTGTGGTCCGTCACCCGTCGGGCGATCGCCAAATGGTGGTCGCCCTTCGTGCATATGAGCGATACTTCAGTATGGCCAACGACATCCCTGCCGGCATCCGCATCATCCGCGGCGCCAACCGCACCCTCGGCCGGGTCGCGCCGTCGCTGGCCTCCCGGCTGTGCCGACGGATCTTTTCGACACCGCGCAAATTCACGCCGCGCGAATGGGAACGGCCGTTCGAGGCAACTGCCCGGCGCGAGCGCCTGCCCGGCGGCCTGTCGGTGCTGCGGGCCGGCGAGGGCCCCGCGGTGGCCCTGATCCACGGTTGGGAGGGACGGGCCACGCAGTTCGCCGCCATGGCCCCTGCCCTGCTCGCGCGGGGATTCAGCGTGATCGCCATCGACGCCCCCGGACATGGCCAGTCGCGGGGGCGAGAATCCGATCCCTATCGGTTTGCCGAGTCGCTGATTCAGGTCAGTGCACGGTTCGGCCCCCTGCACGCCGCAGTTGGCCACTCCATGGGTGGCGGCAGCATCGCACTGGCCCTCGCGTCGGGGCTGGCGGTGACGCGGGCGGTACTCATCGCCAGTCCCTCGTCACTGCACGACGTGTTGCACCGGTTCTCGGCCGAGATGCACCTGCCGCCCAAGGCGGCCGATCACTTCGTACGCGATGCCCGACGGCGCATCGCCGCCCGCGGCTATCGCGTGGAGGACATCGAGGGCGTCTTGCGGACCGTCACCATACCGGCCCTGGTGGTCCACGCGCGCGACGACAAGGAGGTCCCGTTCGCCGACGCGGTGCGGATCGCGGGATTCTGGCCCGGCGCCACCCTGCAACCGGTGGAGCAGGTGGGGCATCGACGGATTCTGCGCGACCCGATCACGATTGACGCCGTCACCGCGTATCTCGCGGCCGATCACGCGGCCGACGGCACTACCGGAAACTGATCACCTGCACCGCGTCGCCCACCCGGATCCCCCCGGGCGCGCGATGCGTGGTGTTCATGCCGAAGATCACGCCGCCGTCGGCACGGCGATACTGCGCGAACGTGCGCAGCGGCTCGTGGCCACTCTCGGCGGAGTCGGGATCGACGGTGGTGAGCACACAGCGGGTACACGCCGACCCCACGCTCAGCGCCACGTCGCCGATGCGGAGATCGCGCCACGTGTCTTCGTCGTGTGGCTGTGTTCCGGCAACGAGCACGTTGGCGCGAAACCGTCGCGGGTCCATGACATCGGCATGACCGCTCTCCAACAAACGCGCGTTCAAGGCATCGACGCTGGCCAGCCCAATCAAAAGCAACGGGGCACCATCGGTCATGGCCACGTAGCGAGACTGCGGGTCGATCGACCCGGCGAAGCGCGGCGCGAGCGGTCGGCGGTCCACGTCGGCGAGTCGCAGGAGCCGGCAGGCGCGACCGACGGCCGCTGAGCACCACGCGGCCGCGACGTCGCCCGCGTCGTGCGCCGCGACGTCGTCGTCCCACACCCGCACCGAGCGCGTGGGCGCCGTGCGATTCACCAACGCCATCGGCACGTCGAGCGGCGGCAGTCCGGGCGCCGTGAGCCGGATGCCGCCGTCGCGGTCGTCCGACAGAAAGGACGGGCGGATGAGCACCAGGCGGTGCGTCTCGCGCGCTGTAATCATGTCGCCGTTCGCGCTGGCGTTCGCCTCCGCGAGCACCCAGCGCCGGTCCCCCACGGCGCCGCGCTCGTCGAGCGTGATCTCGTCCACCCGAATGCCCGCCGCCGACTTGAGCGGATGGACGAATAGCGCCGCGATGCGCGCGGTGCTGGAGGTGGCGGAAGCGACGTCCATGCTCACGACGCGCGCGGAGGCTGCGGCACGGAACGACGCGCGTTCCAGTACAGATAGACCGGCACGCCGAGCGCGAGCAGGCCGGCGCCGCGGGCGGCATTGCCGGGGTTCGAGATGATCGAGCCCACCACGACATAGATCGCGGCGGCGATGAAGAGCAGCGTGGTATACGGATGCCCGGGGGCGTGCACGCGCGCGTCCACACCGCGGCGCGCGTCGCGGGTACGCAGCACGAACAGGGTGGCCGCGGTGGAACCGAAGAAGATCCAGTCGGCGAACACCACGTAGTCCAGCAGCTGGCCATACGTGCCCGTGAGCAGCAGCGCCAAGGCCACGGCCCCCTGCGCCACCAGCGCCACGACGGGCGTGCGTGTTTTGGGATGTAGCGCGGCCATGCGCTGAAAGAACAGCCCGTCAGCGGCCATAGCCTGGTACACGCGCGCCGACATGAGAATCACCATGCCGAGGAAGCCGATCGTGGACGCGACGATGCCGCAGGCGATGAGCGTGCGTCCGGCCGGACCGAGGTAGACGAACATCGTGTCGGCGGCAGGCGCACTGCTGGCGGCCAGCCCCGCGACGCCGAGAGCGCGCAGGTAGGCGAGGTTCACCAGCAGGTACGTGGCCGCCACGATCAGCACCCCGAGGATCAGCGCCCGCGGCAACGTACGCGCGGGGTCGCGCAGCTCCTCGGCCACGGCATTCGTTTGCTGCCACCCGCCGAACGAAAAGAGCACCGGCACCAACGCCGCCCCCATCGCGACGACCGTGGCCGTGATGCCCTGCGGCGGGACCAGCGGCGCAGCCGCGACCGATGGCAAGGCATTCGCCGGGGACATGAGCAACGCCGCGACCACCAGAATCGCGATGGCCGACAGCTTGAGCACGGTCAGCACGTTACCAGTGGCGGCGCCGATGCTCACGCCGAGCACGTTGAGCAGTGTGAGGATGACGATGAGGGCGATCGCGATCGCCCGCGCACTTTCTGGCGCGAGGCCGAGCAGTGTGGCCAGGTAGCTGGCCCCGGTCATGGCCACGGCGGCGATGGCTCCGGTGGCCATAATGAGGAACAACGCCCACCCGTATAGAAACGCCGGCAACGTTCCGAAGGCCTCACGCAGGTACACATACGTCCCCCCCGCCTGCGGACGACGGGCCCCCAGTTCGGCGTACACGAAGCCGCCAATGATGGCCACCACGGCGCCGATGCCCCACGCGGCAAGGGTGAGCGGGGCAGTACCGACCCGCTGCGCCACCACCGACGGGGACAGGAAGATGCCGGAGCCGATGATGCCGCCGACCACCAGCATGGTCCCGGAGAAGAGGCCGAGGCGGGGGGCGTACCCGACTGGCTGGGGGGCGTGGATATCCATGGCGCCAAAGTGGCTTGTGTACATTTCCAGCGCTACCAGTGCCCTCTCCCCGACTTTCCGAACCATGACTCTGCGGTATCGCGTCGGTTCCCTCACGGCAGCCTGCCTGCTGGCGCTCGGAACCATCGTGGGAGTCGCCTCGGCCCAGAAGGCGCCGGCGATTCCCTACGAGAAGTTCACGCTGCCCAATGGGCTCGAGGTGATCCTGCACGTGGATCGCTCGGTCCCCATCGTGGCGGTCGAAAACTTTTATAAGGTCGGCTCCGGCGACGAAAAGCGCGGCCGCACCGGCTTCGCGCACCTGTTCGAACACGTGATGTTCATGGGTTCGCAGAACGTCCCCGTGGGCAAGTTTGACGAATGGCTCGAAGCGGCCGGCGCCAGCAACAACGGCTCCACCAACTTCGACCGTACGAACTACTACGAAACCGGACCGTCGAATGCGCTGCCGCTCATGCTGTGGCTGGACGCCGATCGCATGGGCTGGCTCCTGCCCACCATGGACAAGGAGAAGCTCGATCTGCAGCGCGACGTCGTGAAGAACGAGCGTCGCCAGAGCTACGACAACGTGCCGTACGGACGCGCCTACGAGACGATCCTGCCGGTGATATTCCCGTCGAATCATCCGTACTCGTGGCCCGTGATCGGATCGCTGGCCGACCTGAGCGCCGCGTCGGTGACCGACGTGAGTGACTTCTTCCGGCAGTACTACGCGCCGAACAACGCCACCATCACCATCGCTGGCGACTTCAATGTCGACTCGGCGAAGACCTGGGTGCGCACGTACTTCGGCCACATTCCCCGCAATGCCGACATCGCGCGTCCGACCGTGCCCGCCGTGGCGCTCAAGAAGGACACGGTGATGATGATGGAAGACCGCGTCCAGCTGCCGCGCGCGTACTACGTGTGGCACAGCGTGCCGGCGTTCAGCCCCGACGACGCTGCTCTCGATGCGCTCACCGACATCATTGCCGGCGGCAAGAGCTCGCGCCTGTACCGCACACTCGTGTACGAAAAGCAGATCGCGCAGGACGTGAGCATGGGCAACAGCTCGAGCAAGCTCGATGGCATGATCATGCTGACGGCTACCGCGAAACCGGGCGTCCACCCGCGCGAGCTCGACGCAGAAATAGCGAAGGCGATCGCCGACGTGGCCGAGCGTGGCGTGACCGAACGCGAGTTGGTGCGCGTGAAGAACGGCATGCGCGCCAGCACGATCGACCGCTTGTCGAGCGTGCTCGGGAAGGCGACGCAGCTCAGCTACTACAATTACTTCACGGGCACGCCCGATTACATGGCCAAGGATCTCGCACGCTACGAATCGCTCACGCTGGCGGACATTCAGCGGGTGGCGACGCGGTATGTCGCCGGCCAGCCGAAGATCGTGCTGACCGTGGTGCCCGAAGGCAAGAAGGACCTCGCGCTGACCGCAGGAGATCTCCGCTGATGCGCCGCACATTTTTGCTTCTCGCGTCGATGGCGTCGGCGCCGGTGATGCTGCCCGCGCAAGCCTCCGCGCCGCAAGCGGCATCGCCCACGCCGCCCAAGCTGGCCGCGCCCAAGGCGCTCACGCTGCCAACCATCACGGAGCGCGTGCTGCCGAATGGCCTCAAGCTCGTGATCGTCGAGCAGCATGAGATTCCGGTGGTGGACGCCTCGCTGGTGATTCGCACCGGTGCCGAGGCCGACCCCAAGGGGAAGGCCGGGCTGGCCACGCTCACGGCGAACCTGCTCGATGAGGGCGCCGGCACGCGCGATGCGCTCGGCCTCGCCGAGCAGATCGGTTTTCTCGCGATCGGCCTGCGCACAAGCGCCGGCTTCGAGCAGAGCACCGTGGCCATGCACTCCACCACGGCCACGCTCGACAGCGCGATGGGGCTGATGGCCGACGTGGTGCTGCGTCCCACCTTTCCCGAGAAGGAGTTCCTCCGTCTCAAGAGTGAGCGCACCACCGGCCTGCTGCAGGAGCAGGATCGCGGACCGGCCATGGCCGACCGCGCCTTTGCGGCGCTGGTGTACGGCGAAGCGCATCCCTACGGCCAGAGCACCATCGGCACCAAGGAGAGCACCGAGAGCCTCACGCGCGACGATGTGCAGGCGTTCTGGAAGTCGTGGTATCGCCCGAACAATGCGACGTTGGTAATCGTGGGCGATCTGTCGGTGGCCGACGCCGAAGCACTGGCCCGTCGCGCCTTCGGCGCGTGGACGCGCGCCACACTCCCCGTGCTGGCGGCCACGCCGGCGCCGGCCAGCGCGGGCGGCAAGCCGACCACCATCTACATCGTGGATAAGCCCAAGGCCGCGCAGTCCAGCTTCCGCCTGGGCGGGCTGGGCGTCGCCCGCAGCACCCCCGACTACTACCCGCTGATGGTCGTCAACACGGTGCTGGGGGGGTCGTTCACCTCGCGACTGAACAACACCCTGCGGGAGAAGAAGGGCTACACCTACGGCGCCGGCTCGAGCTTCACGATGCGCCGGGCGGCCGGTCCGTTCCGCGCGAATGCCGAAGTGGTGTCGGCGAAAACGGATTCGGCGCTCATCGAGTTCATGCGCGAGCTCAAGGCCATCCGCGAGCCCCTACCCGCCGACGAACTGGCCAAAGCGAAGCGCTACTTGCAGCTTGGCTATGCGGAAAACTTCGAGTCCACCGGCGACATCGCGGCGCAGTTGTCGCAGTTGATTCCCTACGGCCTGCCACTGACCACGCTCGGCGCGTTCAACGCGGGCATCGGCTCCGTCACCGTGCAGTCGGCGCGGCGTGTGGCCACCAAATACCTCGACCCCACGAAGATGACCATTGTAATCACGGGCGATCGTACCACGATCGAACCCACCCTCAAGGCGACCGGCATCGCACCGGTAGACGTGCGCGATTCACGTGGTCGTCCGGTGATCACGCCGTGATGCGCCGCCTGACCACGTCGCTCGTGTTCGCCGCCGGTGTGCTGGCGGCGGGCGCCTGCCATCGTGCGCCGCCGCGCGCCATGCCCGCGCCGAACCCGGCCAACATGCTCGTGACCACCGCCTGGGTGGCCGAACACCAGAACGATCGCGACCTCGTGATGCTGCACGTGGGCACCAAGGCACAGTACGACAGCGGGCACATGGTGGGCGCGCGGCACACCACGCTCGATGAAGTGGCGTTGCCGACCGTACCCGGCGGCCTTACCCTGCAGCTGGCCGGCGCTGAACAGCTCACGGCATGGGCCGTGCGCAACGGCATCGGCGATCGCACGCGCGTGATCGTGATCCCGCACGACGGCGCGCTGCAATCGGCCACGCGCGTGTTCATCACGCTCGCCTATCTGGGCGCGATGGACCGCATCTCGCTGATGAACGGCGGCTACCAGGCGTGGAAGAGCGAATCCCGCGCGGTGACCACGGCGCCGGCGCCGGCCGCGGCATCCGTGACGTTCACGCCGAAGCTCCGCCCGGACATCATCGCCACCATCGCGCAGGTGGAAGCGGCCACCAAGGACGGCACGCGGCACATTGTGGATGCGCGCCTCACGCGATTCTACAATGGTGACGGCGGCGGCTATCCGCGTCCGGGGCACATCCCGACGGCGGTGAACGTGCCGTTGTCGAGCGTGAGCACCAACGGCTATCTGAAGTCGATCGGCGAGTTGAAGACGCTGTTCGCCGAGGCGGGCGTGGACCAGAGCAAGCCGGTGATCACGTATTGCCACATCGGGCAGCAGGCCACGCTGTTGTGGTTTGTGGCGACGATGCTGGGGCACGATGCGCGGATGTTCGACGGCTCGTTCCAGGAGTGGAGCGGCACGCCCCGCTTGCCGGTGGTGGGTCCACCGGGGAAGTAGGTCAGGACGGATCGAGCGACGTGGTCGACACGGGAAGGTCGACCACGTCGTGCAGATCGAGCTTCGTCACATCGACCGCGGCGCGCCCGTCAGCGCGCGTCGTATCCAGGATGTTCCGGAACTTCGCGCCCCACACGATTTCGTCGCTGCTGTACGACCGCCGTGACGAGACCCGCGTCGCGAATGTTTCGTCGGTGCCGTGCATGAGTACGAGGATCTCCACCTCGCGCGCCTCCGCGTCGCTGGCCGTCATCCCCCACAGCGGGCTGCCCGCGGTGATCGGGTGGACCAACGTCCACGTGGTGGGCAGGAAGCTGACCGCGCGCCGGTCGAGCGGCAGCGGATAGTAGCTGCGACCGCCTCCGGCGCCCGCATCCCGCATCGTCACCGTCACCTGCGCTTCCAGCTCGATCAACTCGTTCCGGCGGCGGTTGGCGATGCGAAACATGAGCGCCGTGCCACCGTTGAACGGAGCGATCACCGCCACTGAGCTGAACTGCAGGGCCATGGTGGGACGCGCGAATCGCGCGAACAGCAGCCCCGTGATGAGCGCTTGCGCCATGAGTCCAATCAGCGCCTCGACCGTCACGAGGAGATTACCGGCCATGCCGTTGGCGACGATTGTGCCGTAGCCGATCGTAGCGAACGTCTGCACGCTGAAAAAGAACGCGCGCCAGAAGCGGCCGCCGAAGTGATCGACCGGCGCCCCGGTCAGCCCGTCGTTGCCGAGGAGCACGAAGAGCACGGCGAAGAGCAGATTGATGCCAACGTAGACCAGCACCGTCCACGCCAGGAAGCGTCCCCACGACACCGTCAGCGCATCGTGATAGAGGCTTCCTCCCTGCGACCACGAGAGGCCTTCCCGCCGGACGTTGAACGTGCCGTCGGCATTCAGCATACGTTGACCGCGCCTCTCGGACAGGGCGCGCCCGAGACCCAGGTCGCCCTTGTCTTCGCGAGGCGTTGGGGGAGGTGTCGTGGACATCAGCGGAAAATAGCGCGGCCGGTCGCTATCGTACGCCGATGACGACTTTCCCCTTTCCGCCGGAGCGGCCGTGAATCTGACTCGCGTGAACGTGCCGGCGCTGGTCGCCCTGTGGGCGCGCCTCGTGGACGACGCGGCGCGCACCGGGACCGTGAAGGACATGGCCGAACTGGGCATGGTGCGCCATGAAATTGCCCAGCGGCTACGGGTGCGCCCCGCCAGCGCGGAAACGCGCGATCTGCTGAAGGAGTTCGACGAGGCCTTTCGCGCGCTCACGACGGCAACGACCGAATGCGTTCACGGCACCGATCGTGCGACAACCGAGGGATGGACGGCCACGCGCGAGTGGTATTTCTGGCGCGCGGCGCGGCCATGAGCACACCAAACGACGTCAGTCCTGTTCGGGTGGCCCCGGGATGTCGAGTGCCAGCCCCATCCCGCCACGGGCGTCCGGGGCCGATGCGGGGGGCGCGCCGTCGCGGACGGTGGGGCTCCGGCCGCGCGGGCGCGTGAAACGCGGGCCCGGCCGGGTTGGAAGGCGTCACCTGCGCGCGTAACTTTCACGCGCTGCGTGGCCCCGTGTGGGCTGCCGATTCCCCTGACGGAGTGCACGTGACCGCTGCTGCCGACAGCTCGATCGCTGCCGCGACCACGCCACTGATCGGTGTGGTCATGGGTAGCGCGAGCGATTTCGACACGCTCGCCCCGGCTTGCGAGATTCTCGCCGAGCTCGGCATCCCCTACGAGGCGCGCGTGGTCTCGGCGCATCGCACCCCTGACTGGCTGTTCGAGTACGCGGAAACGGCGTTCCCGCGCGGACTGCGGGTAATCATCGCTGGTGCCGGTGGCGCAGCGCACTTGCCGGGGATGCTCGCCGCCAAGACGCTGGTGCCCGTGCTGGGCGTGCCGGTGGTCGCGACGCCGCTCAACGGCATGGATGCGCTGCTGAGCATCGTGCAGATGCCGGCCGGTGTGCCGGTCGCCACCTTCGCCATCGGGAAGCCCGGCGCGGCGAATGCGGCCCTGTTCGCCGCGCAGCTGCTCGCGGCCACCGATGCTCCGCTTCGCGAGAAGCTGGCGGCGCGGCGGAGCAGCAAGGCCATCGACGCACTCGCCCGACCGCTGGCCGCACCAAACGCGATTCTGGCGAGCGACTTTATCCCGTCCGCCACGTGACACCGATTCTTCCCGGAGCCACCATCGGTTTTCTCGGTGGCGGACAGTTGGGGCGCATGACCGCGTTCGCGGCGCGCGCCATGGGCTACGACATTCAGGTGCTCGATCCCGACGCCACCTGCGCGTCGCGCGCCGTGGCCTCGCGCACGATCACGGCGCCGTTTGATGACGTCGCCGCGGCCGTCGACCTGGCGAAGGGGTGCGATGTGGTGACGCTCGAAATCGAGCAGATCCATCCCGATGTCCTCGACGCGGTCGCGGCGCACACCGAACTCCGTCCAGGTCGTGCGCCGGTGTACATCATCCAGGATCGCATCCGCCAGAAGCAGTGGCTTCAGGCGCAGGGCTTTCCACTCGGGGCGTTCGTCGCCGCCGCGTCGGCTCACGACGTGGAGTTCGCTGTGCGCACGCACGGGGCCTGCATCGCCAAGTCCACGCACGGCGGGTACGACGGGCGTGGCCAGGTGCGCCTGCATGAGCCGGAGCAGGCTGCGGGCGCGTGGGACGCACTCGGCGGCCGTACCTGTCTTGTCGAGAAGATGGTCTCAATCGACTACGAGATCTCCGTCATGGTGGCGCGTCGTCCGGGGGGCGAGCTGGCGGTGTATCCGCCGTCGCGTAACCACCACACGAGCGGCATTCTCACGTGGGCGGTGGTGCCGGCGATGATCTCACCAGCGATGTCGGACAAGGCGCAGGCGCTGGCATCGGCCATCGCCGACCGCATCGGGATCGTGGGGCTGCTGGCCGTCGAGTGTTTCGTGACAACGGACGGCGAACTGCTGGTCAACGAACTCGCGCCGCGTCCGCACAATACGTATCACCACAGTGAACGCGGCCTTGCCACCAGCCAGTTCGAACAGCTGGTGCGCGCGGTGTGCGATCTCCCGTTGGGCAGCACCGCGGTGCACGCCCCATCGGCGATCGTGAACCTGCTGGGCGAAGTGTGGCTGCAGCACGAGCCGCCGCACATCACGCAGGCCCTCGACGTGCCCGGCACGCGATTGCATTTGTATGGCAAGGCCGGCGCGCGCGGCGGCCGGAAGATGGGGCACCTCTCCGCCGTCGGCGAGAGCGCCCAACAGGCGCTCGGGCGCGTGCTCGAGAGCTATCGGCGACTGTCGCCGGCCACGATAGCGAGCTTCGATGTGCACGAACCCGTGCTCGCTCGCTCCACCAACTGACGCGACGCATGTTTCCACGCGATTTCTACGAAATTCTGCACATCATCGGCATCGCCATGCTCTTCGTCGCGATTGGCGGCGTCGCAACACATGCAGCCAACGGCGGCACCAAGACCGCCAGCTCGACGCGCCCACTGGTCAGTTCCATTCATGGCATTGGGGCGTTTCTCATTTTGTTAGGCGGCTTCGGCATGCTGGCCCGACTCGGCTTCATGCACGGCGCCAACTTCCCAGGCTGGCTCTGGGTCAAGATCATCGTCTGGGTGATTCTCAGTGCCGTGGTGCTGCTGCCGTACCGTTGGCCCGCGCTCGCCAAGCCGTTTCTGCTCGCCCTCCCGCTGCTGGCGGGGCTCGCGGTGTACATGGCGCTCTACAAGCCCTTCTGATTCGCGCAGAACCTGTAGTCTTCCTGTCGCCACGGCGGGTGCCCTCGTGAACATTCTCGTGCTCAACGTCGGCTCGGCGACGCTCAAGTTCCAGGTCGTCGTGACCGACGCCGAGCGGATCGCCACCGATCGCGACGAACGACTGATCCGGGGACAGATCGAACGGATCGGCGGCGAGTCCATCATCACCATCCGCGGCGCCGATGGCGCGTCGCGTCGACACACAGCGCCCTTGCGCGATCTGCGGGCGGCGGTGGAGTGGCTGGTCGGATTCGTGTCCTCCGACGAGAGCGGCACCGGACTCACGAGCCGCGGGGAGCTGCACGCGGTAGGCCATCGCGTGGTGCACGGCGGCGAGCGATTCCGCCGCAGCGTCGCCATCGATAGCGGCGTGCTGCACGGCATCGAGGAGACCATCGAACTTGCGCCGCTGCACAACCCACACAATCTCCGTGGCATCGAGGCCGCCCGCGCCGCCCTCGGCAGCGGCGTGCCGCAGGTGGCCGTGTTCGACACCGCGTTCCACCACACGCTGCCCGAGCACGCGTTCCTGTACGCGATTCCGTATCCGCTCTATCGGCGGCACAAGGTGCGCCGCTACGGCTTTCATGGCACATCGCATCGCTCCATCGCGCATCGCTGGCGGACGCTCACGGCTCGCGACCGCGCCGATGTGCGCATCGTCACCCTGCATCTCGGCAACGGCTGCTCGGCCTGCGCGATCAGGGGAGGCGAATCGATCGACACCAGCATGGGCTTTACACCGCTCGAAGGCCTCGTGATGGGCACACGGTCGGGCGACATCGACGCTGCGCTGCTGGATTACATCGCGGCCAAGGAAGGCCTCACCCTGCCGCAGGTCGAGGCGCTGCTGAACAACCAGTCGGGACTGCTCGGCATTTCCGGGCTCACAAACGACATGCGCGACTTGCTGGCGGAAGCGCACGAGAATCAGGACCGTCGCGCCACCCTGGCCATTGAGATCTTCTGCTATCGAGCGCGCAAGTACGTGGGCGCGTATCTCGCCGCACTCGGCGGTGCCGATGCCATCGTGTTCGCGGGCGGGATCGGGGAGAACTCGCCCGAGATCCGCCGACGGATTTGCGATGGGCTCCAGTGGGCCGGGGTGCACGTCGACGAGACCGCCAACGACGCGCTGGTCGATGGCAAGGAGGGACGCTTCTCCACCGAGGCGTCGTCGCTCGCGGCGTGGGTCGTCCCCACCGACGAGGAGTTGTTGATCGCTCGCGATACGTTCCGCGTTATCTCCGGTATTGAGCCGACCTGAGGTATCCCGGTCGCGAGGGGTTGCAGATTTCACGACAGCAGATGATACTGGTTTGTGCGCGGCGGTTTCCCCGATTTGACGGGCCGCGTACGCAGTGCCTGTGGCACTGACTATCCGTCTAAGTCGAGGTCCTGACGGCCTGCGACGAGAAATCGGCGCAGGCCGTCAGTGGTTTCAGGTCAGTCGACGTTGACGGACTGCCCGCGCGCGTCGAACAGCAAAACTGAAGGTGAAGAGGCATCGGTATCCGCCGGTGTCGCTTCCGTGGTGATTTGCCGCCGATTGCCGCCACGTTAAACAAGGAGCTAAACTGCGATAGCGCCCGGCGGCCATCTATCCGCCCGGGCGCGTTCGTGTTGTTGGGCGGCACTCACCCCTCTTGGAGAGTGCCACGATGTCCGATTCAGCACGTGAGTAGCGTCGCCTCACCTCCTCCCGTTGGAGGCCCATCGGCATGGCCGATTCGCGATGAGACGATCACGTTCCACGACGTCGTGCTGGAGCGCGGAGATCGCCTCGAGCGCGTCGATGTGCGCTATCGGCTTGAAGGCACGATCAACGCTGCACGCGACAACGTGGTGCTCGTGGTGCATGCGCTCACCGGTACCACACACGCCAGCGACTGGTGGAAGGGCGTGATCGGCGCCAACGAAGCGATCGATCCAACCCGGCACGCCGTGCTGTGCGCCAACCTGCTGGGTGGCTGCGACGGCACCACCGGGCCGAGCAACGAGACCCCCGATGCGTTACCGCCCTTCAGCACTCGCGATCAAGCGGCACTGCTGGCACGACTGCTCGACGCGCTCGACGTCGCGGCACCGCTGTTGGTGTGTGGTGGTTCGCTGGGTGGCATGGTCACGCTCGAGTTCGCGGCCAGCTTTCCCACGCGCGTGCGATCGGCCGTCGTGCTGGCAGCCCCCGCAGCGCAAACGGCACAGGGTATCGCCTGGAACGCCATCATGCGTCGCGCGATCGCCTTGGGCGGCGCACGCGAAGGCCTCGCGTTGGCGCGCATGGTGGGCATGCTGAGCTATCGCACCCCGGATGGGCTCGAGCGTCGCTTCGGCCGGTCGCGCAGCGAGCACGGCACGTTTCAGGTGCAGGACTGGCTCGACGCGCATGGCGAGAAGCTGGTCGCCCGATTTGATGCCGCCAGCTATGGCGCGCTGATCGATGCGATGGATGAACACGATGTGGGCCGCGATCGCGGAGGGCTGTCGGCCGCGCTGTCGGCTGTCGGTGACCGGTTGATCGGCGTCGGGATTCCCGGCGACTTGCTCTATCCCGCCGAGTGTGTGCGCGAATGGACGACGGCCGCGAACGCGACGTATGTGGAGCTCCCCTCCATCCACGGACACGATGCATTTCTGCTGGAAGTCGATCGCGTGTCGGCGGTGATCGCGAAGGCCGTGGCGGATTCGGAAGCCCGTGCGGTGTCACCGGCACCGGTCGTGGCGATCGCGACGCCATCGGTTGTCACCGCCGTGTCGCCGCGCGTCCGTCCGTTGCGCGTAGCACTCGCCGGCTGCGGCCATGTGGGCGGCAGTTTGCTCGATCTCCTATGTGAGCGCGCGCAGCAGCTGGGGGATGCACAGCCGGTTCACGTGAATCGCGTGCTGGTGCGTGACGCCGCGCGCCCGCGCCCCGCCCTCGCGCAGGCCATCGCACGTGGCATCGCCGGGCCGGATGCCTGCATCACCGACCCCACGCTCCTGCTTGGCGACGACATCGACGTATTGGTGGAGGTCATCGGTGGTACCACCACCGCCCGCACGCTGGTTGAAACGGCGGTGCGACGTGGTATCCGCGTGGTCACCGCCAACAAGGCCCTGCTCGGTGAGCGCGGTGCGGCGCTCTCCGCCCTGGCGCGTCTTACCGACACGCGCCTCGACTTCGAGGGCGCCGTCTGCGGCGCGATTCCGATCGTGCGCTGTGTACGCAGCGGTGCGGCCGGCGTGGGGATCACGAAGGTCAGCGGCATCCTGAATGGCACGAGCAACTACGTGCTCGAACAAGTCGCCGAGGGGGCGTCGCTGGCCGATGCGGTCGCGACCGCGCAACGGCTGGGCTATGCCGAAGCGGATCCCACGCGCGTCACCAGTGACGATCCATGGGCCCGGGTTGCTGGTCCGTTCAATCGCATCGTGGTGGAGAGCGAAAGCGCCGGGTCACTGGTATTTCAGGGACCTGGCGCCGGTGGGCGCGCCACCGCGGGGGCGGTGCTGGCCGACATCGTGGCGCGTGAGCGTCAGGACTAGCGCCCCCGCTCCCCCACCGAGACGTCGAACGCGGCCGTCTCCACCACGCCATTGCGCCGCACCTGTACGAACACGCGGTATGCGCCGGCAGTCGGAAACGCGAAAGGGAACGCGAGCGCGGTGCCACCGGTGTCGGTCGGCCCCATCGCGTGCATCGCGTGCGCACCGCTGTCGGCGGCTTCGGCGGTCGCCATCGCCGCGGCGATCTGCGCCGAGTCGAGCAGCAGCGTGTCACCGCGCTCGCGGCGCATGAGCTGCGCCTGCGCGGTCATACTAGCCGTACCCATGGGATGCAGGTGCATGAACACGCCGGCGTCTCGGCGCAACACCATCGCGTGTCCGCCCATGCCCATGTACGGCGCGAGCATCGACGGCGAACCGTCGGCATTCGTGACCGTGGCGACCAGCCGGAGATCACGCCCGGCGTCCACGCGCGCGTCAGCGGTGAGCACCATCATGCCGCCGCTCGCCAGTAGATAGGCGGCGCCCAGTGACACGGGCGTGACTGCGCTCCACGCGTCGTCGGTGTCGACGGCCGGAACCACGGTGGAACTCACCACCGCAGCGGCCGCACCATCGTCGCCAGGTACCACCGGGGCTACCGGCACGTCGATCGTATCCACCAACGTGCGCTGTGCCCCGCTCTGCAACAGCAGGTCGCCGAACAGCAGGTACCGTCCCGCGGGCAGTGACGGTACGCGCGTCACGAACGTGTCGGCGTGCACGCGCAACGGATGCAGATGCGCCAGGGCGCTCTCCGTCTCCGCGCCATCGGCGCGAATCAGGAACAGGTGCATCAACTTGCCGTGGTCGGGCATGAGGGGCGCGAAGCGATTCGTGCGCCACAGCGAATCGGTGATCGCCATCGTGAGCACGCGGTCGGCATCGACCAGGCGCACGGTACTCTGCATCGCGATCGGCTTCAGTAAACGACGCTGGAAGGCTCGCTCCTCCGCGTCCCACCACTTCGACCCACCGAACAGCGCGAGCGCGAGCAGTACCGCGCCCGAGGCCATCGCCACGCGGCCACCACGCGCGCGCGCCGGCGACGGGGATTCTCCCGGTGGCACCGGACCTTCACGCACCGCTGCGCCGATGATCGTGAGCATACCAGCCACCAGCAGCGTGCCGAGCGCGATCAACACCGCGCCCATACCGCGTTCCATGCCCAGTGTGCGCGTGGCGCTGGTTTGCATTGGCACCACAACCGTCCCGCTGCCCGCCGGTCCCTCCACCGCGACGTACACGGCGTAACTGCTCGCCGTCATGATCCACAAATCGTGCGCCCACACGCCGGGGTCGCCGGGCACCACGGCGGCGTCTTCCGCCGGCGGCGCGCCCTTCGTGCCCACGTTCCACTGCGCCGCTCGCACCGTGACGCGTTTTGGGGTTCCACGCAGCACGCGCACGGTGATCGGCACCTGCGCCGGCACGACGCCGGGCGGCGTGATCAGCACGCGCACGGGATAGCCGCCCGCCTGCCCTTCGAACACCACCTGATTGGTGCCGATATGTGCCGACAGCAGCACGAAGGCCAACAACGCGCTGCCGAGCACCGTGAGCCGCGCGCCAAGGCGCGATACCATGCCACCACGTCGCGTCATGCCGTCAGTCATCACCGACGCACCGAGCGCAGCCAGCTGCCCCATCCGAGTCCGGCCCGTGCCGACAACATGGCCAGTATGACCGCCACCCCGAAGGCGCGCACCGTCTCCATGGTCGACTCGCTTTCGAACTGACGCAGGGATCGCAACCAGTCGGGCGGCATCATGTACGGAATGTTGTCGGTATTGAAGAACCAGTTCCGCGACGCGTCGCTCATGAGAAAGTTCGCGAACGGCCACTGGGTGGCGGCGTGCACGACGAGGAACAGCACGCCCAGCGCGGCGGCCTGCAGCCAGGCTCCGCGCTCGCGCAGGCGCGGCATGAGGAGATCGATGGCGATTGCGGGGAACAGCAACAGCAGCGGGAAGTCGAGCGAGACCATGTGCGTGACCGCCGTGCGAATGGGACCCAGCTTGGGCGACCCTTCGAACAGCGGCAGCACCCAGGTCTGGATGCCCATCACGAGCGTATACACCAGCGCCGTTGCCGTGGCACCGTACCGCAGCCTCGTGCTGCGCGCCGCTGCCACCAGCGCGAACGGAAAGACCAGCGACGACACCACGTAGAAACTGCCCAGGTGCATCGCTTCGCGATCGTGATACTCGGTGGTGAAGATCGACAGCATCGCGAGCACGAGGCCGCCCGCATACGCGACGACGTACGGCGCGATCCCCGACGGCTCAGCGCTATCGATGGCGCTCGCGTCACGGCGATCGGCCTCGCGTCCCTGCTCGGCCACCGCCATGATCAGCGCGCCACCGAGGATCGTGATGAAACCCAACGCCAACAGCGCATGCGGCGGACTGATGATCTTCACGTCGAGACCGTACGCCGCATGCCACCAGTCATCGAACGGCGCCGAGGTGAGCATGGCGACGCCCCCCCAGATGCAGAGCCAGCCACCGAGCGGGCCATTGAACAGGCGCCACACGGTCACGCCATCGACCGGCTTCACTACCGAGAAGAACGAACGACGGAGCACCTCGAAGCCGCACGCCAACCCGGCCACCGCCCCACCGGTGTAGATCGCCAGATGTGCGGGCGTCCAGAACGTGTCGCGGCCGATCGTCATGTGCCACGAGATGTCCCAGATCAGCCCAACGATCACGCTGGTGGCCGCGAACACGACCGCCGCCAGCTGCCACGGGAGCACTCCCGCCGTCGCGCGCGCATCGACGCGCGTCCGGTCACGGGTCGCCATCCGGAGCGATGCTGTATCCATGTTCAGGTCCATTATCGGGGGGATCGAATACCGCGGGCCTCCAGCAGCACCCGAACGGAATCACGCGGCAGGGCGGTCACGCGTCCAGCCCGCGTCGAGACGGGGGTCGCCATGAGCAGCGCGTCGTACAACGCCTCTTCCGTGGCTTCCGTTACCGCTTGAAACAGCGCAGACATCGCATCGTTCCCGAGCTCGTCGTTGGTGGACACCGTGGCATCCGGCGAACGGCGCACCCGCGGTGCGGTGGAGAAGGCAATGACGTAGTCACCGGACCCGTTCGAGGCGCTCGATCCGGTGCGCGCCAACCCCATCACCGCGCGGGCACCCAGCCGCTCGAGATTGCGCGACAATATCGGGGCGTCGGTGGCGATCACGATCATGCACGACCCATCCCCTCGCTCGGCGCCGAGGTCCCCCGGCAGCATGCCCCCGAAGGCACCGCCAGGCGGGCTGCCAGCCGCGCGCTCGACATCGCGCTGGAAGGCATAACGGCCCAGCAGCTGCCCAACCGGCACCCCGGCCATCTGCAGCACCCCGCCGTAGTTGCCTTGAACGATCACCCCCACGGTATACCCGCCCAACGACGCGGGCAGCCGGCGCGACGACGTGCCGATCCCGCCCTTCCAGCCGAACATCACGGTGCCGTGCCCCGCCCCCACGCTCCCCTCGGTCACCCGCCCCGTGTCGGCGCTGGCCAGCGCCCGGTTCACGGCGGCCGCGATACCGGGCCGCGCCCGCGTGGCATTCAATTGACCATCGTTGGTCTCGCCCACCACCGGGTTGATCGACCGGACGTTGGCGTTCTCCGGCTTGCTCAGCATGTACTGGGCGAGCGCTTCTCCCGCCTGCCAGATGCACAACGTGCAGGTAAGGAGGACCGGTGTTTCCAGCTCACCCAGCTCCCGCAGCTGCGTCACGCCCAGCAGCTTCCCGAATCCATTGCCCACGTGAAGCGCGGCCGGTACGCGATCGCGATAGAGGTCGCCCCCATGGGGAATGATGGCCGTGACGCCGGTGCGGACCGAATCGCCCAGCGTGACGGTTTCATGACCGACGCGCACGCCGGCCACATCGGTGATGGCGTTGTTGGGGCCTGGCGTGAAGACACCGGGAGCGAGTCCCATCGCGCGGGCCCGTTGTTGCGCGCCCACTGGTGCCGACGTGGCGATCACCGCGCAACCGACGGCAACAAGGCGAGCGCATACCTGAGAGATCTGAATCATCGGAGTCGGGAAGGCGGACTGACGGGGAGGACCGTGATCCCTGCATATTGCGCGCATGTCGCTTCGCCCGCTCTACGGACATGCCGCGCTGCGGCATCGGCTCACGGCGGCGGCCGCCGATGACCGGCTGCCGGCCAGCCTCATGCTGCAAGGTCGACGCGGTGTCGGCAAGCAGCGCCTCGGTCTGTGGCTTGGCCAGTACCTCCTTTGCGAACGCGCCCTGCCGGAGCACCTCGCGGAGCCGTGCGGAGCGTGCCAGCACTGCCGCTACACCGTGCGGGGCATGCACCCCGACCTGCACTGGTTCTTTCCGCGCCCCCGCCTGAAGGACGGCGATGCGTCGCCGGACGACGTGAAAGCCGACTATAGCGAGGCGATTGCCGAGCGCATGGAGGCCGAGGGGCTCTGGGCGCCGTCGCTGGGCACGGAGGCGCTCTACGTGGCGACCGTTCGGGCGCTGGTGCATCAGGCATCGCTTCGACCGGCCATGGCACGACGGGCGGTCTTCGTGGTGGGGGACGCCGAACGGATGGTAGCACAGGAGGGCGCCGACCAGGCGGCCAATGCCTTCCTCAAATTGCTCGAGGAGCCGCCTCCGGGCACCACCATCATTCTGACCACCAGCGAACCGGGCAACCTCCTGCCCACCATCAAGTCACGCGTGGTCGCCGTCCGCGTCCCCCCTCTCGGTCGCACCGACATCGAGGCGTTTCTCGCTGACTCGGTCGTGGAGCGGAAACTGGCCCGTACACCGCGCGACGAAGCGGTGGCACGGGTGAACGGCGCCCCCGGTGAGCTGTTCGCGGGAGAATCGATGGCGGCGGCCTTCGCCGCCGCGCGGATCATCCTCGAGGCCGCGTTGCAGCCGTCCACGCCGGACGGTGCCGCCGAACGGATCAAGGCGGCTGCCCGTCAGGGGGTGGCCGGCGCACGTGGTTCGTTCACCGATACCCTCGAAGCGTTGACGCTGTTGCTGCATGCGCGCGCCAAACAGTTGACCGGGATCGGACGCGACACCGACGCGCGACGCACCGCCTCGGCCGTGGTCCTTGTTGAATTCGCGAAGGCCAAAGCACAAGGCAATGTGAGCCCGCAGCTGCTGGGTGCCTCCCTGCTCTCCTCCCTCCATCGGACCCTCCGCTCGTGAGTCCAGACAAGCCGGAAACACCCGGGCGCGAGTTTTCGCACCTCGATACGGCAGGAAATTTCATCATGGTGGACGTCGCCGAGAAACCGTTTTCGGTGCGTTCGGCGCTGGCCAGTGGCTCCATCCGGATGAACGAGAGCACACTTAAAGCCATACAAGACAATACGTTAAAGAAAGGCGACGTAATTCCCGTGGCTCGCCTCGCGGGCATCCAGGCCGCCAAGCGGACCGCCGACCTCATCCCGCTCTGTCACCCGCTCCCTTTGTCGGGGATCGAGGTCCGGGTTAACATTGATGAGTCCCTGCCTGGCCTTCGGGTCGAGGGATTCGCCAGAACCACCGCCCAGACCGGGGTGGAAATGGAAGCGTTGACGGCCGTTGCGGTGTCGTTGCTCACGATCTACGACATGGCGAAGGCAATCGACCGGACAATGGTGATCTCCGAGATCGTGCTGCGCGAAAAGCGCGGCGGCACGAAGGGGGATTTCGCCCGGGGTCCTTGAGTGTCCTGCTGATCGAGAGGTGTCATGATCGATTCGACCGATAAAGTACCGAGCCGCGACGCCGTGGCTCGCCGGCGACGGATGCATCGTCGTCATGCCAAGCGTCGCGTGAAGAATGTGTTCGTGACGACGGCCGTGGTGTTTACGCTGGC
Source organism: Gemmatimonas sp. (assembly GCF_044376735.1). Classification (GTDB taxonomy): domain Bacteria; phylum Gemmatimonadota; class Gemmatimonadetes; order Gemmatimonadales; family Gemmatimonadaceae; genus Gemmatimonas. The sequence continues at coordinate 4,634 of NZ_JBILKJ010000001.1, read as the reverse complement.
CGTATTGGCTGCCCCCGAGGCATCCACCCCGTCCACCGTGGCGCCGGCATCAGCCGGCATCGGGATGTCGCCGGCGGCTGCGGCCGTCCCCGGCACTTCTACCCTGCCGATCCAGCCGCTGTGGCGTCGTCCCGGTGATGTGCTGAAGCGCTCGAGGGGCGTTACCGCCGTCAAAGCCCTCCCCTTCGGCCTTGATCCGAAGGAGCGGGAGCGTCGCGAATCGCTCGGCCGATGGCACCGCATCTATACCTACAGCGCCACCTACCGGATCAAGCCGGAGCTCGCCCGTCGGATTTATGATGCCGCCACGACCGCAGGAATCGAGCCCGAGCTGGGCTTTCGCCTGATCCGCGTAGAGAGTGTCTTCGACACGCGGGCCGTCAGCTCGGCCGGCGCCTTGGGGCTCACCCAGCTGATGCTCGGCACCGCGCGGGAGTTCGAACCCCGTGTCACTCGTGAGCAGTTGCTCGATCCCGACGTGAACCTTCGGATCGGCTTCAAGTATCTGCGTGGCCTGATTCGCGAGTATAAGGGCGATCTCAAGCTGGCCCTTCTCGTCTACAACCGCGGTCCGGTCGCCGTGCAGAAGTCGCTCAGCATGGGTATGAGCCCAGCCAACGGCTACGAGAGCATCGTGACGAAGGGCTACCGCGGTCGCGGGTATCTCGACTGACGACCGCAGGCTTGGGAAAATGAAGCCGGGACGATCACGTCCTACTTCTTGGGCGGCGTCTTCTTCTTGGAGGACGTCGCCTTCTTCTTGGTGGATGTCGCCTTCTTCTTGGTGGAGGCGCTCTTCTTGGCGCTTGGCTTCTTGGCGCTCGCCTTCTTAGCGCTCGTATTTTTAGCGCTCGTCTTCTTAGCGCTCGTATTTTTAGCGCTCGCCTTCTTCGCGCTCGCCGACTTTGCAACGGGCTTTCTAGCCGACGACGACCTGCCCGAGGCCGTGGTCGTGCCGCCACGCACCCTCAGCGTCTGGCCCGCGATCACGCGCGAGCCGGTGATGCCGTTGAGTGACTTCAGCCGGGTCACCGTGGTGCGGTAGCGTTTGGCGATCGTCCCCAGCGATTCACCGCGCTTGACCACGTGGATCCCGCGGGAGCTCAGTGCCTTGGATGAGGCGCCGCCGTACCGTTCGATGGACGGATCCGGGATCTCGCGCGCGAAGTCGATCGCGAGGTCGCTCGGAATTCGCAGCGACTGACCGGGCACCAACCGGCCTTTCCTCGTGGTCTTGATCGTCGGATTGAACCAGCGGAGCTGCTTCAGCGTCACGCCGTGTTTGTCGGCAAAGCCGGCTGGCGTGGTGCTGGTGCCGCTGACCAAGGCCGAGCGGTAGCCGCGGCGATCCGCCTCGGGGATGCTGTCCAGCGCTAACCGGGTGCGCTCTGCCGACCCAACCGGTACCCGTACCCAGATGCTGGCGTCGGGCGGCGTGATGCCCCGCAGCACGGCCGGGTTGAGATCGCGGATCTCTGCCTTGGCGGAGCCGCTGGCCGATGTGATGTGCGCGAGGCTCGTGCCTGGCGTGACCAGTACGGAGTCGTAGCTGTAGAGCGGCAGCGAGTCGATCACGAGCCCGTAGCGGGCTGGCATCTTGGCCACGAGCGCCGCGGCGATGATCTGCGGCACGTAGTTCTTCGTTTCGGCGCGGAGGTAGTCCTGCTCGGCGAGCGCGAAGAAGCGATCCTCGCCTTCGGCGCCATCGAGTTCGCTGGCGAAACGGGTGAGACCGCGCGCCACGCGGCCCGGGCCACCGTTGTAGGCGGCGGCCGCGAGGTAGAGCGAACCGAACTGTTTCTGGAGGTCGCTCAGGAATCGGATGGCCCCGTCGGTAGCGCGGGCCGGATCACGACGCTCATCCATCCACCAGTCCACGCGCATGCCGACGCCGCGCGCGGTGCCGCTCATGAACTGCCACATGCCAACGGCCGCGGCTCGCGAGTACGCATTCGGGTCGTATCCGCTCTCGATCAGCGCGAGAAAGCGGAGGTCTTCGGGCATGCCGCTCGCCCGAAGCTTCGCCCGGATCATCGGCTCATAGCGCGTGCCCCGCGACAGCCGCGCCAGAAACCGATCCTTTGCGCTGTTCGAAAAGAGACCGACATAGTGCTCGACCCGGTCGTGCGTTTCATACGATCGCACGTCCATGTCCCAGATCGGATCGTCGGCGGCGCTGGTGGAATCGACCGGACGGAGCACGGCGCTGTCGCCGAACACGGCGACGACGGTGCTCACGACTTCATCGGGCGTCGCGCGATCGGCCGACGCGGCAAGCGCCGAGTCGGTCGAGGCCACCGGCGAGGGGATTGGCGCAGGCGCGCGGACTGGCGCCGGCGCGGCGGCCATCGGCGTCGGCGCGGCGAAGGGGGCGACCGATCCGGTGCGGCCGCAGGCGCCGGCCGCGAGCAACCACAGGATCGGTACCGAATGGGAAGGAAGCTTCACGCGAGGAACCTAACGCGAAGTGATCGATTTGGTGGCCAATCGGCCCCAGCTCCCCTCGTGACTGACCGTCAGGCTGGTACCGTCCGACGACGGACGGTCACTCTCTGAGCAGGGGCGTCGCGAACCGATTGGTAGCATGCAGCACGGCACGCGCCGTAGCGACCAATTGATCATCGTCAGCGATCGCTGCCCCCACGAGACGCGTCGTCTCACCGTCCCGCTGCAGGGAAATGCCCACCATAATCACGGTGGCCTCGAACGCGCGCACGGGTTTGACGCCGATCAAGACGAATGCCAACAAGCCGCCCGTGGCTTGGGTCAGGGCATTCAGCGTGGCCATCGCGGCCAAGCGGAGATCGCCGCCCGATGTGGCGAAGCCATCCTGATGGCACACGATCCGTTGTCCCGGCGCTGGTCCGTCAAACTCCACGTACACGCGCGAGGTCGTGTACTTCCCCCGCTCCATTCGGCAACCCAGCAGCCGCAGACGTCGGCCGGTCTCGGTGCTTTCACCAGTTGTCATTAGGCTGCCAGCAAGCATATCCGGAGGGTACTCGCGCGCTGATCGGGGGGGACGTTCGTCCCGCGTAAGACGCGCGACTCCTGCCGTCGTCACGGAAAGTTGTGACCTACGTCGCGACAGCTTCGTGAACTGGATGCTTCGGCGTCGAACGCCACCCAGTGCCGAGGGGCAGAGAGGAAGCTGTCGGCCGTGACCGGGCCGGCGGTCAGCCGGTCGGCAGCGCTGACCGCAGCACCGGATACGCCGACACCAACGCAATCGCCTGCCCCATGAGTACATCGCCGGGGTAGTGCACCCCCAGCATGACGCGGGAGAATCCGACCAGCAGCGCTACGAACAGCAGCGGTAGGGTAAGCGCCGGCATCGCGCTCGAGAGGCCGATGGCGACGGCCATGGCGGCGCAGGCGTGCCCCGACGGGAACGAGAAACGATCGGGAATGAGCACAAGGGCTTCGATCGACTCCGTGGCCGCCGGCCGTGGCCGCCCCACCGAGCGCTTCACCAGCTGCACCACGAGGTGCGACAGCCCCAGCACGCACAGGGTGCGCCACGCGAAAGCAAACGACCCGCCGGGCAGCAGCGCTTGCGTGAGCGCAAGACCGATGCTGGCGCGGGCGCCGCCAAGGTGGGTCAGGGCGGTCCAGAAACGGCGGAGCGAGCGCGCCGTCGTGGACGTCAGGGCGAGGCGGGAGAACAAGGCGCGGTCACGCGCGTCGAGTCGAATCAGCCATGGGCTCATGGGGGAGCATTCTCATGCTCACACGTGACAGCCCGCCGACAGAGAGATCACCAGCGAGACACGGGAATGTCACACGTCTGCGACGAGCCCGGCCTCCAGCGCGAAACGCGTGAGGCCGGCGACGCTGTGAATCTCGAGCTTGCGCATCAGACTCTCGCGGTGCGCCTCGACGGTGCGGCGACTGATGCCCAGTTCGGCCGCGATGGCCTTGTTGGTCAGCCCACGTGCCACGCCGCCCAGCACATCGCGCTCCCGCGGCGTGAGTTGCTCGAGTTGCCGAAGCGGCACCGGCACCGACACCGGCGCCGCTTCGCTGGCCGCTAGACGCTTCACCACGGCGGGGCTGAAGAACGTCCCGCCGGCGAACACGGTATGAATCGCCGCGCGCAGCTCTTCGCCGGCCGAGTCCTTCAGCAGATACCCGTGCGTCCCGATGCGCATGCCTTCGCGGACGTACTCGCTCTGGTCGTGCATACTGAGCAGCAGAATACGCACCGACGGCATCGCCTCACGAAGGCGGGCGGCCGCACGTAGACCGGTTTCCTCGGGCATCGTGATGTCGAGCACGACGACATCAGGCTGGTGCTCCTGTGCGAGTTCCACGGCGAGGCGTCCGTTGGCGGCTTCAGCCACCACCTCGATGCCCGGGTCGGCATCGAGCACGTAGCGCAAGCCTTCACGCACGAGCGCGTGATCGTCGGCGATCAGGACGCGGATGCGCGCGGGCGGCGTCCCGGCGGCAGTGGGTGGCGTCACGAGTGGCTCACGAGAGTGCAAGAGGTCGCGTTCAAGGGGTCCGTTCAAGGGGTCCGTTCAAGGGGTCCGTTCAAGGGGTCCGTTCAAGGGGTCCGTTCAAGGGGTCCGTTCAAGGGGTCCGTTCAAGGGGTCCGTTCAAGGGGTCCGTTCAAGGGGTCCGTTCAAGGG
>NZ_JBILKJ010000285.1:0-2598 GCF_044376735.1 Gemmatimonas sp. | reverse complement strand
ACACTGGTCGCGGCCGTCGGGCAGCTTTCGCGGAGCATTCGTGGGAAGGTGGGCGAGTCGCTCAAGGGGCTGCAGGGCGCACGAGCGCTCGAACGCGTCAGCACGCCCTCGCTGACCGCACTCCGCAAGTACGTCGAGGGCGCTCAGCTCGAAGAAAACGGCGGTGACCGCACCCGCGTGCTGCAGCTGCTCAACGAGTCGGTGGCGATCGACAGCACCTTTGCGATGGCCTGGCGGAAGATTGCGGTGATGTACTCGTTGCTGCCGAATGCGCGCACCGAGCTCATGGCGGCCATATCGAAGGCCTACGCCCTCCGAGATCGCCTGTCGGACAACGAACGCGATCTCACCGACGCCTTCTACTTCACCAACGGGCCAGCCCCCGATCTCGCCAAGGCCGCCGTTGCGTACGAGCAGCTCCTCGCCCGCGACTCGCTCAACAGCACGGCGCTGAACAATCTCGCCGGGCTATACAACCGGCAGCGAGAGCGAACGAAAGCGCTGGAGCTGTGGGAGCGCGCAGCCCGACTCGACCGTCCGCCGGCGGTCGTCTTCTTCAACATCGCCCAGATGGCCGCACTGCTTCGTCGGGAGCAGTTAGCCGACAGCAACCTCGCGCAATTCGTCACGCGCTTTCCGAACAGCCGCACGATCTGGGAGCTCCAGGTCTTTCGGCTGATCGCCGGCAATCGCTGGGATAGCGTTGGCGCGGTGACCGCTCGTGTGATGGATACTGCGCAAGCGCCCCGACAGCTCGATATGTCCATCAACATGTTGGTCGACTACGAGATGGGTCGCGGCCGCATTACGGCGGCGCTCGCGGCCAGTGATCGTGGTGCTCGTCGCCTGCGCGAGTTGACCAATAGCCCCACCCGGCTCATGACGCACGTCACGAGGACGGCACTGGCCAGCGCCCTCTTCGATGGCGACTGGGCGCAGACGCAGGTCGCCTTGCGGCGACTGCTCACCTCGCCGGAGTTTACGGCGGTACCGGCTCCTGAGCGGACCTGGACCAATGCCTCCGTGGCCGCCGCCCTTGCTGGCGACGCCGCCGATGCGAGCAAGATTGCCGCGGCGTACCGTCGTGATGTGTCGCCGTATTCTCTTGTGCGCCAATGGGAAGATCTTCGGGTGAATGCCCATGTCGCGATGGCCTCCGGGCGCTTTCAGGAGGCCGTTCAACTCCTGAAACGTGCGGCGCCCCTACGTACGGCGCCTGGCATGGAAGAGCGCTTCCTGCTCGCCACGAGTTTCGATCGCTTGGGGGTGAGAGATTCCGCAATTGCGTGGTTCAAGACAGTCGTGGATCCCCAGGCAATCAATGAACCGGTTGCTCGATGGTTGGTACCGGCCGCCCACAAGCGCCTCGCCGAACTGCTCGACGACAAAGGTGTTATCGCTGGCGCCATCGAGCACTACGACGCGTTCGCCACGCTCTGGAAGGATGCCGAGCCGTCGCGGCAGCCGATCGTCACGGCGGCGCGCGACCGCGCCGCGCAGCTGCGCGCGAAGAAAGACCCGGGGTGATTGCGGGGTAGTGCTCGCTGGCGCCGGACTTCACCCCGGCATGTTTCGAAGCGGGCGGCGTGCGTAGCTTTTCACTCGGGATTGATGACGCGTCGATGACGGCATGTCATCACATTACACCGCGACGAAGATCCGACCCGTGCGGAGGCACGCACCCATGTACTCGGCATCAACCGACTCGATGGAGCACGCGCCGACGGCGGCGATGACGGCGGAGCAATTGCTCGCCTATGGTGCGAGCGGCCAGCGTACGGAACTGGTTCGTGGACAGCTCGTCGTCCGCGAACCTGCCGGGTACCAGCACGGCAGCATTACGGCGCGCATCCTGGTGCGTCTCGCGACCTTTCTCGAACGTGATCAAGAAGCGCGCGCGGCGCGGCACCCGTTGGGTGAGGTCCTGGCTGCCGAGACGGGGTTCACGCTGCAACGTCAACCGGATACCGTGCGCGCGCCGGATATGGCGTTCGTTGCGTGGGAGCGCATTCCAATGGCGAGTAGCGTCGGTTTTGCCGAACTCGCGCCCGATCTTGCGGTGGAGGTGCTGTCGCCAAACGATCGTCCCCACGACGTGCTGGCCAAGGTGGCCGACTGGCGTGCCGCGGGAACCGCGTTGGTGTGGGTCATCGACCCCACTCGTCGGGTTGCGCGCGTGTATCGCGCCGACGGCAGTGAAGCGATGGTGGACGAGTCGTCAGCGCTTGCTGGAGAGGACATACTCCCCGGGTTCTCCGCGTCGCTGGAGAGCCTCTTGGGGCCACCGATTCGCGGGCAGAACGCGACGCGTACCCCTTAGCCGTTCCCCGCACCGCGAGCGAGCGGTCGTGTGGATTTCTGAGAGAACGCGCTCGCCGCCACGCGGACCGGGTTCCCCAGCCGCCCCCTTGATTTCGCCATATGTATGCAGCATATATATGGGATGAAGCGGACCACCGTGTTCTTCGACGACCAGATGATGCTCCAAATGCAGCGGGCCGCGCAGCGCACGGGCGTGAGCACGGCGTCTCTCGTGCGGGAGGCCGTCGCCATGTACCTCGCCGCTCCAGGGGCCACGTCGCCGCTGCCGTCCATTGC
>NZ_JBILKJ010000284.1:0-2602 GCF_044376735.1 Gemmatimonas sp. | reverse complement strand
TGCGCCGAACCATCGCACCATCAGTGAGTGGCCGACTCGAAACCACATCAGCGATGGCTGTCGATTGAGCAGGAGAATCGGCGGCGACGCACAGGCGACTGCGACCAATCCCCACGCCAGCGGGGCGATGCGATCATCGGCGGGGCACGACAGCCAGGGCAGGGGTTTGTGTTGCCTCACATTATCGTATTGCACGCAGCTCACGAGCCCGTGGAATGGCGGCAGCAGCTGGTGGTTTCCGATCACGTCGCGCAGCAACACGATCGAGTCTATGGCGCTCTCCACCATGAGCCGTGTGGCTGGCGCGCGCTGCGGTAGGCCGTTGTCCGAGAGGGCCTTGATAGCCTCCTTGGACGAGCGTGTGACGGCCGCCGATGCATTGAGCTGTACCAGGGCTGAACAGACCGCGCCGTGAATGAGCGCCGGGTGCAGTCGTGGAGCGTACCCCTGTGAACGGCCGGCGAGCAGATGCGTGAGCTTGACCGTTTCGAGCAGCGTACTCACGATAAAGTTGCTCGACACGTCCAACTGCACGCCCACGGCCCCGGTGCGATAGGCGTTGTTGGGCACGGGCCCGGAGTTGTGGTAGGCCGGTACGAAGTCGGTGGAGCGCGCGGTCATGACGCCCTCAACTGCGAGGCCAGCGACGCGAGGCAGGCCTCGCGCACCTCCAACAGGCGAACGATGACGAGGTCCGCATTGGGGAGGGGTACGCCGGTGAGTTGCTGCGCCGGGGTGCAGAATTTGGCGATTACTCCGTGCATGAACTCGAGGTCGTTGGCCGGCAGCGCGGTGAGTGACAAGCGACGCCGCACATCAATGGCCCAATCGCGATGCGGCCCGTACCCCCGCACCACGGCTCCGCCGTACGCAATCTCCGACACCAACGACGCCACGGTCTCTACGGCGGTGGCGGGTACGAGCTCCCCACTCAGCAGGGTGGGCAACACCGTCCACGCCAGCATGGTGGATTCCGCGGTGGGCATATCGGCCAGGGCCGAGCACAGCGCTTCGCCGCGAATCACCGACGCCACGCCCGGCAGCGAGATGGCCAACAGGGCGCGACGCAGCGGATCGCGCACCGACAGCAGCGTGCGGCGCGGATCGTCATCGCTCATGCGCGTCTCACGCCACGCCGCTTCGTGCGCCGTGAGCAGCGCGGCGCGCGACACCTTGGTGCGCACCACGTCGGGGATCGACGACAGCACCGAGGTACGGCAGGCGCGTTCGTCGCTGGCGAGACCGAGTGCGAGGTGCGCGGCACGCACGGCCACGACGTTTCGCAGCAGCATGGCGGCCCGGCGTCCACCGATGGTGATCTTGGCGGCGCCGAGTTTGGCGATAAGCACATCGACGTAGGTCGCCAGCGCGTCGCCCGACTCGGCCCGGACGGTGGGAATGAGCGCCTTGGTGGCGTGCACCAGCTCGCGCACGGTGTTCGCGGCGTTGGCCGTGGGGGCGTCACCGATGCCACTGATGATGAGCCGGCGGTCGGCGTCGCATAGGTCAGCGAAGCGCGGCAGCGACACGATGAACGCGAAGCGATCGGCCAGGGCGGGGTCGAGTGCTTCGACGCCGTCGTAACGGCCGTAGTCGTCGTGCTCCTGCGCGTCGGGGGGCGGGTTGGTGGCGGCCCATCGATAGCGCAGACGCTCGATGGCGACGCCCTGAATGCGCTTCTCGTGGATGATGGGAAACAGCTTGTTGGCGACATCGGGACGACAGCGGCCGATCTCGTCGAAGAATGCGACCTCGGCCTCCCAGATGGCCCCGGGGGGCGCCGCGTATCGAATGGCGCCGGCATCATCGGGGATGGGAAATCCGATGAGATCATCGAACTGGAGGATGCTGGCGTTGTAGTGCCGCAGCGCGAGGCCGAGTGCGTGGGCGAGCCGCACGAGCAGCAGCGTTTTCGCGGCGCCGTGATCGCTGACCAGCAGCAGCGGCTCTTCGGTGGCGAGGGCGGCGAGGAGCGCGGGCTCGAGGGCGTCGTAGCCGACGACGCCGAGCGGGCGGAGGAGGGAGCGGGGGGCGGGGGTGGGCGCGATTGCTGGCGCCAACGCTGGGGTGCTTACGGCGACGGCGGCGGGAGCCGACTTGCGTCGCATTCGCGGGACAGAGACTGCCATGGAAATACCTCCGCGCAGGAGCTGCGCAGAGCGCGACACCACGCCGGCCGGCGTGATGTCAGTGGTCCGCTTTAGTGGACTTCTTTAGCGTCGCGCCACAAGCTGGCCGAATCAAATCGCGACGTGGTACGGTGGTGCGGAAAACGAAAAAGCCCGGCAAGCGAAATCGCTGCCGGGCCGGTGTGCTGGACGGGGAGCGGTTTAGCTGAATTTGTAACGCGGCCAGCAATCGCCAGAAAGCGCCGCGGTGGGACAAGTAAAAGGTACGCTGATTCTTGACGAACTGCAAGCAGCTCCAGAGCGCTGGACCAACAAGGAGGTGCTTGGCCGTCGCGCTGTATCGACGGCGATGCTCCACGATCACGTGCTCATAGGAAGCGGCGAGGGCGCGCGGATCCCTCCGGAGACTGGATGCGCCTCCTCAACAGCGGAATCAATCCCCACCTCCGTCTTCCGCGGCGCGATTGAGTCTT
>NZ_JBILKJ010000283.1:0-2603 GCF_044376735.1 Gemmatimonas sp. | reverse complement strand
ACTTCGGCATTGCCCTCGCCGTACAGCAGGCCGGCGGGCAGCGCATGACGCAAACGGGGCTCAGCCTCGGCACGCCGCAGTACATGAGCCCCGAGCAGGCGATGGGCGAGCGCGCCATCGATGCCCGCAGCGACATCTACGCACTCGGTGCGGTCACGTACGAGATGCTCACCGGCGAACCGCCGTTCACCGGTGCCAGCGTGCAGGCGATTGTCGCGAAGGTCCTGAGCGAGCGCCCCGTGCCGCTGCGCACGCTGCGAGACACCCTCTCGGTCGGCACCGACGCAACGGTCTTGCAGGCGTTAGCCAAACTGCCGGCTGATCGGTTCAGCAGTGCGTCGGCGTATGCGGCGCAACTCACGGTCACCGATAGTCGGGAGTCGTCGCCGGGCGTGGAGGCGCCACGGCGAATGCAGCGGAATCGGGTGCTGCCGATTGCCATGTTGCTCTCGATGGCTACCGGACTGGCGATCGGTTGGACGCTGTACGCGCGCGGGCCGAGCAGCGCTGCAGCATCACCAGCCTCGATGGTGACGTCGTTGGTGCCTTTGGCCGGTGAAACGTGGTCCGATGCCAGTAACAGCATTGCTATCGGCCCCGATGCACGCGTCGCCGCGATTGTCGGCCGCACGGAGAACTGGAACGGCCTGATCATCCGCGCGCTCGACTCGATCGGCAGTCGCTATCTGCCGAACACCGCTGGGGCACGATCGCCGTTCTGGTCACCCGATGGCGCGCATGTCGGCTTCTTTGCCGACCGCAAGCTCAAGACGGTCGATCTCAAGTCGGGGGCCGTGACGACTCTCTGCCCGTCGCCCATCTCCGGAAACCGGGGCACATGGGGGGCAAACGACGTCATTCTCTACGTGCCGGAGTTTGACGGGCGCGTCTTCCGCACGACCGGACGCGGCCAGAACTGTTCGGCGCTTGGACTCCAGATGCGTGGGGATTCGGCATTGGGGGCCGAGGTCCGGTTTCTCGGAGATGGTGAACACTTCATCCTGACGAATTCGAATTTCGTGCAACTCGGGCGCGTTGGTGATTCGGCGCTCACCCTTCTGCTCACCACGAGCCTCCGTCGCACCGTTCCCGCCACCGATGACTACCTGTTGTTCAGTCAACCGGGCGCAGACGTCAGCACCGTGTTCGCGCAGCGGGTCGACGTCAACACCCGGAAGATGGTTGGCGAGCCGGTGCCGGTCCTTCGAGATGTGCTCAACAACGCTGGCAGGTCGCCGATCTCGGTAGCCGACGATGGCACCATGCTCGTGCGGGTCAGGCCGCGTCTGCTCGGATTCGAAACCCCCACGCTCCGATTTGCGCGCTTTTCGGGCGATGGTCGAATCCGCGACACGTTGCCGGCGACCGGTACCTTCGGACTGTTTCGCGTGAGCGACAACGGCGCGATCACCCACGGCGGCTTTCGTGTGACGCGCTGGGATCCGCGTGTTCGCGGGTGGACCGATCTGGTACCACCCAGCGTCGAGCCGCGGACGTCGCTGAACCCGGTGTGGGGACCGGGCGACACGCTCTTCGCCGTTGGCCGAGCCGGATTTCCCACTGACTCGGTGGTCATCGTGGATGTGCGCACCGGACGACTGCGATCGGTGGCTGGTCTCCCCGATCGCTCGCGTCGGCTCGAACCCACGGACTGGACGCGGGACGGGCGGTACATTCTCGTGGAAGCGTCGGGTGGCAACGGCAATCCGCCGAGCGATGCGATGGTGGTGGATGTGACCAGCGGAACGACCAGGAAACTGTTCGAGGACGACGCCGACGTGTTCGGTATGCGGGTCTCACCGAACGGGCGATACGTCGCCTACGCGGCAACCAAGGAAGGGGAGACCGATATCTTCGTACGACCGTTTCCCGGCCCTGGCGCACCGCTCCGCGTTACGAGTGGCGGTGGCGCGGGACCGGTGTGGCGCGGCAACAGCGAACTGCTGTTCATCGCGGGCCATCGCGTCGATGCCATCGTGATCGCTGATGGTGGGAAGCCAGGTGCTCGACGGACCGTCATCACCGAGTCTTCGATTGATGCCCTCAAGACGGTGGGCGACCTCGCACTGGATGTGGCTCCCAACGGGCAGGAACTCGTCGTCAGCATGAGCGGCGACGTGGCGTCGCCGTTACTCGTGGTCACGAATTGGCAGCGCCGATTGCCGGCTGGCGGTCGGCGGTGACCGCGACCGTCGGGGAACGCCTCGCCACCGCCCTGTCCGACCGCTACCGCGTCGAGCGCGAGCTCGGCGCCGGCGGTATGGCCACGGTCTACCTCGCGCACGACCTGCGCCATGAACGCGAGGTCGCCATCAAGGTGCTGCACCCCGACCTCGGCGCCGCGCTCGGCGCCGAGCGGTTTCTCGCCGAGATCAAGACCACCGCCAAGCTGCAGCATCCGCACATTCTGCCGCTGCTGGATTCGGGCGCGGCCGACGGCTTGCTGTACTACGTGATGCCGTACGTGCGCGGCGAGACGCTCCGCGCGCGCCTCGAGCGCGAGAAGCAACTCCCCATCGCCGACGCGCTGCGCATTGCCCGCGAGGTGGCCGCCGCACTCGACCACGCGCACAAGCAGGGTGTGATTCACCGCGACATCAAGC
>NZ_JBILKJ010000282.1:0-2610 GCF_044376735.1 Gemmatimonas sp. | reverse complement strand
CTGTGACCATGTGCCAGCATGCGTACATCGTAAGCCTGATCTCCTCAGAAACCTCTGATCTCAGTAGTGGTGCGGCGACATCCCTACCGCCAAGGAAGGCGTGAATCAAGGTTGTCCCGGCAGCTATGAGGGCAGATGTGAGAATTAGCCAGTTCATGGAACGCCACGCAATCGGAGATCAAGGTTGTGGATAGGGACACGCGTTGCTGTGCAGCCTAACGCCTATTCGCTCGACCGACATACCGTCGGCGACACGATCGAGTTCCGGCGACTCCCTCACGATCCCATTCGGCCCGCCACTCCGCAAGCCCGCCCACTCTCGCAATCCGTGCGTCTCGTCCCCGCAGGTATGCCGCTCGCGCGGTGTTCGCTCGACCGATCTAACGCGCGACACGGACGCGCGACACGGACGCGCGGTCGCCACGCACACACCACGCAGATCGTCGTGCACGACGCCCCCTACCCCTACGTCGCCCTTACAAATCCAACGGACTCCGCACCCCCAACCCGCCCCGGTTCAGCACGTGCGTGTAGATCATCGTCGTCCGCACGTCCTGATGACCCAGCAACTCCTGGATCGTGCGGATGTCCGACCCCGAGGCCAGCAAATGCGTCGCAAAGCTGTGCCGGAACGTATGGCACGTGGCCCGCTTCCCGATCTGTGCCGCACGCACGGCGTCCGTGACCGCGCGCTGCAGCACGCTCTCATGCAGATGATGCCGGCGACGCTCGCCGGTGGCGGCGTCACGGTAGCTCCGCGTGGCCGGGAAAATCCACTGCCACGGCCAGCTCCGCGACGCGCGCTCGCCCAGTTTCCGGCGCAGGGCATCGGGGAGCGCCACGTACCCACCACCGGCGGCCAGGTCCCGCGCGTACTGCGCCGCCACCCGCTCCAGATGCACCCGCAATGCCGGCACCACACGCTGCGGCAGCATCGTCACCCGATCTTTCTGCCCCTTCCCCGACCGGATCACGATCTCGCCGCGCGTCAGATCCACGTCCTTCACCCGTAGCGTGCAGCACTCCATCACCCGCATGCCGCTGCCGTACAGCAGCGACGCCATGAGGCGCGTCGTGCCTCGCATCGCCTGCAGCACCCGCTGCGTTTCGTCGCGCGTCAGCACCACCGGCAGTCGCTCCGGGCGCTTCGCATGCAGGTGCTGCATGGCACCGGAAATCGGCACCCCCAACAGCTCGCGGTACAGAAACAGCAACGCCGCCAGCGCCTGATTCTGCGTACTCGCACTCACCGCCTCGTCGCGCGCCAGATACGTCAGGAAATCACGCACCTGCTCCGCCCCCAGCTCGCGGGGATGCCGACGTCGGTGAAACCGCACGTACCGACGCACCCACTGCGCGTAGGCCGCCTCCGTCCGTGCGCTGTAGTGCTTCGCCACGATCCGGTCGTGCAGCACGCTCAAGAGAGTCCCGCCGTTGGCCATCACCCACGGTGCAACGCGTGCCACGCCCCCGCGTAACCGCCAGCGTGCACCCGCGACCCTGTCAACGCAGCCGGTCGGCATGCACCACGCGGCCCCGCGTCACATGTTCGCGCGCCCAACACACGCCGCCACCAAGGGCCACAACGGCGGTGAACGCGCCGGTACCCCAACCGCCACGACACCGGCGGCACGGGCGACACCCCCGATCCCTACTGCCGCCGCGCCGCCTCGGTGTCCACGTCGCGCTCCCACGCGTCCAGCTTGAGCGTGAGCGCCCGCACCCACTCGGGGTGCAGGCGCGCCAAGTCGTGTCGCTCGCCAGGGTCGCGGCGCACGTCGTACAGGAAGCTGTGGTTCCCCTCGATCACGAGCTTGCGGTCGCCGTCGCGCACGGCGCGCATCTCCCGCCGCGGCTGCACCGAACGCCAGAACAGCGTGCGCGACACCGGCGGCGCCGTCCCCTCGAGCATCGGAAAGAGGTTGAGCCCCTCCAGCTTCGCCTCGGCCGGCACCGGCACCCCACTGGCAGCCAACACCGACGCGGCAAGGTCCATCGTGATGCCCACCTGCGGCGTCACCGTCCCGGCGCGCACATGCCCGGGCCACCGCACGATCGCCGGAACGCGAATCCCCCCCTCCCACGTGGTCCACTTCCGGTTGAACAGCGGCGTGTTGTCCGACAACCACTCGCCGCCGTTGTCGTTGGTGAAGATCACGATGGTGCGGCGGGCCACGCCCGTACGCTCGAGGGCAGCCAGTACGCGCCCCACCTGCGTGTCCAGCGCCTCCACCATGCTCACGTAGTCGGCGCGCGTGCTGGCGAGCGAATCGGCCGGCTTGAGGAAGCGGGCGTTCCGTACCGCCTTGCTCGGCGCATCAGGGCGCTGAAAGGGCCAGTGCGGCGCGTTGAACGCCACGTCGAGGAAGAAGGGCTGCGTCGCGTGCTCCTCGATGAAGGCAATGGCCTTGCTGCCGATCAGCGTCGTGCTGTACCCCTCCACCTCCACCCGGGCGTCATTCTCCCACAGGTCGGGCGCGCCGCGGCTGTCGTTGTGGTGCCAGTAGTCGTGATAGCCGCTCTTGAGCCCGAAGAAGTAGTCGAACCCGTGCGCCAGCGGGCTCTGCGCGGCGGTGTACCCGAGGTGCCACTTGCCGACGAGGGCGGTCG
>NZ_JBILKJ010000281.1:0-2611 GCF_044376735.1 Gemmatimonas sp. | reverse complement strand
CGGCGGCGTGCCCTCCGCCTCGCGCGCGCGCCTCGCGGGCCGTAAGAACGGCGGTTACCGTGGGGGGGGCGATGCCGGCGGCGACCGCTCGGACGCGCCCCGGTTCGTGGGGGCCCGCGTCGATGGCGGACTCCGCGGCCCGCCGTGCGCCTCGCGCGCGGCGCGCGTCCGGCGATGCGCGAGGATCCGGTCGATCACCGAGACCTGGGTGATGAACGCGACGACCCGCATGGGGCCATGGCCGGTCGGGCACGCCAGCGGGTCGACCTCGAAGATCTCCTGCAATAGGGCCGCCCACCGGCGGGTGGCCTCGGTCGGCGCGAGTCGTGGCGCGGGGACGATCAGGGGTGGCGTATCGGCTGCGGCGGGCTCGGCCTGACGCCGCATCCCGCGCGGACGGTTGGCGTACCAGCCGTCGTACCGCGTGGTGACGTGGCCCTGGTCGGGAATGTGCACGAGGACCCGAGCGAGGAACTCGAGCGGGTCGGCGGTTTCGGTCCCCGCCGTCGGGCCCTCTGATTTATCGGAGCAATAGGTCACGGCCTTGGCGGCGCGGTCGTAGGTGAGCCGCTCCAGGGCGACGGGATTGCGGGCGCAGTCGCGCGCGAGGCGGGTCGCGAACGCGCGATCGTCCTCCGACACCCACACCGCGGTGTGCACGTGGAACCCGGAATGCGGCCACGTCAGCAGGCCCGCGGCCTGGTCCTCGTCGAACAGCTCCAGCCGCACGACGAGCCGCAGCACGGCGCGGCGAAACGCCTCGGGCAACCGCGCGGTATCGTGCACCGGCCACGACACGAAGGTGCCATCTGGCCGGAACCCGCCATCGGTCACGAGGCGATGCAGATGCGGATGCCAGTTCGCCCGGGCGCCGTGCGTCTGCCGGCACGCGACGATCCCCACGGCGAGGTCGCGCTCGCCGGTCAGCGTCCGAATGGCGGCGGTGACGGTGCGGGCGGCGACGCGGGCGATCTCGCCGAGTAGGCGTCGCCGGTACAGACAATACGCCCGGAGGCGCTTGGGAATGGTGAGCACCACCTGCCGGTGCGGCACGAGCGCGAGGAGCGTGGTGTCCAGCCACTGCGTCCAGATCGCGAGGCGCTTGGCGTGACAGCTCGGGCAGCAGTAGCGGCACTTGCAGGAGAACGCGAGCAGGTACTCGTGCGTGCACGCGTCACAACGGATGCGGGCGAAGCCGTGCTCCAACACGCCGCACGCGAGAAACTTGTCGGCGACCTGCGCGACGACGGGACGCCACGGGCCGTACTCGCGCGCGAAGCGCTCGTTCGCCGGACGGTACTTGGTCCTGTGTTGCGCGGAGATAGTGTCGATGTCTGACGAGGGCTGACGCCGGAGCGCATCCGCCGCCGCTGTTTTGAAGGCATGCGGCAGCTGCTGGATCGCTGACCGGGGTAGCCGCTACGCCCGTTCTTCTGGATCGGCGAGGAACCACTCAATGCGGCCGCAGGCGGTGCAGGTGAGCGTCGCGGCGGAGCGATTGGCCCAATCGAGATTGAGGAAGGTCATCCCCGCGGTATTGAGTTGGGCGCGCCCTTCCACGAAGTGGTCATGCTTGCAATGCGCGCATTTGACCGGGATGTCGGCGACGGTGTAGCGCTCGCCCTCGGGGGAGTCGCCCATGGACTGGCCGTTGAAGCTGAAGGCGGAGAAGAAGTTGCTCATGGCAGATCCCGGGATGGAGGGGTGGTGGTTCGATGGAGAGCCTTACGGATGAGGGGCGTGGGCGTTTCGTGGCCACCGGGGCTAGCGTGCTGTGTCACGAACGGTGCAGCCACCATCGCACAGGTATCGCCCCGTCATCGCACCACTGGTTCGCAGGGCAACATGTGACAGCCAGTTAACGGCGCGGGAATACCCTGACGTTGGGCAGATCTGTGCAGGCGCCAATGACCAGGGGGGGTCGCTGTGCCGATGGATTGGTTTGAATCATTGATGGGCTTTCGGGAGAAGGGCTACGCGGCGACCCAGAATCTGTTGGAGCTCGATGGTGATCGGCTCCGGTCCACGGTGAACGGGGCCGAGTATGGCATTGGCACGCTGGAGCTGGTGTCGCTGGCGGAGCTCCGAGCGCGGGCGGGGGTTGGCGACGGGAAGCCGCGGGCCGTACTCGCGCGCGAAGCGCTCGTCATAGACCGTTTAGAGCCGCGGCAGGTGATCTGACACCAACCGAAAGAGCGGCGACGCCTGCGGGCGTCGGGGTTGGTAGACGCCACACGCCGCCGGCGCCGCGTTGGGCATGCGCGCTCCGGGACCGGGGAGCGCCGAGCTTACGTCCGACTCGTGCGCGGCCCGTCACCGTGCTGGTGCGCGACGGGCAGTTTCGACGCAACGTCCACGGTTTGCCGGCCTAACGATGCTTGCTGCTGCCGAGGGCTCTTGCACCAATTCCGTGTACACTTCCGCCTAACGAGAATGGGAGTCACACGTGCCACGATCGGGACCGTGCAAGCTGTACAAGTACACGGACGAGTTTAAGCAGACGGCTGTTCGTCTGAGTCATCAGCCCGGAATGCAGGTCAAGACCGTCGCGGCTGCGCTGGAGATTCATCCCTTCATGTTGTCGAAGTGGCGGAAGGACGTTCGCGACGGG
>NZ_JBILKJ010000280.1:0-2613 GCF_044376735.1 Gemmatimonas sp. | reverse complement strand
CGATAGTCCGCTGGTTCACGCGAAGTTCGCGAAGGGCGCGAAGGCGCGCGAAGAACCGTTCAAGGGGTCAGCGTTCAAGGGGTTCAAGGGGTCAGGGGTTCAAGGGGTCAGAGTCGTTGAACGCCGTTCAACGACTCTGACCCCTTGAACGTTTTTGTCTTTGCTGTTCTTCGCGTATCTTCGCGAACGTCGCGCGCTTCGCGTGAACCAGCGAGGCCATTCGCTAGAGCGGCTCCCGCAACAGCCGCTCCACCAGCCGTACGGATCGCTCCGTGGCCCCAAGTTCACGCTGCACCACAGCCACCGCCGCAGCGCCGGCCACGACGCGCGCCGCCGACTCGAACAGCCACGATTCCAGCGCCGTAGCGGTTTCACCCGCATCGCGAATCACGCGCGCCCCGCCAGCCGCCAGCAGCAGTCCCGCCTCGCGGCTCATGTCGTGGCCCGGGCCGAACAGCACCGGCGCACCGAAGGCGGCGGGTTCGATGACTGAATGCAGTCCCGCCGCATGAAAGCCGCCGCCCACGAAGGCCGCTTTGGCGAGCGCATAGAGGTCGCCGAGGACGCCGACGCGATCGACCACGATCACGTCGCTGTGCGCGGCAACCGCGTCGGACTCCGCCTCGGCCAACGTAGCCACTGACAGCCCCGACGAGCGTGCCCAATCAAGAATCGGTGCCAGATGCGTCGCCGTCGGTTCATGCGGGGCGATGATCAGCCGTGGTC
The DNA here is from genome assembly GCF_044376735.1 of Gemmatimonas sp. GTDB lineage: Bacteria > Gemmatimonadota > Gemmatimonadetes > Gemmatimonadales > Gemmatimonadaceae > Gemmatimonas. The sequence goes on along the minus strand of NZ_JBILKJ010000280.1, from coordinate 1,887 downwards.
GTGCCTCACGGCCAGACGCTTGCAGCACGCGCGCGTACGCCGGCAGCAGCACCGACTCGTCGGCTGGCCACGTGGAACCCGCCACGAGCGTTGGGCGCGAGCTGGCGAGCGCCTGCAAGAGCGGTTGCTGCCGGTCGACCCCCTGCGCGCGAGCCCACACCTGATCGAAGCGCGTATCGCCGGTGACTTCGAGCACGTCGGGGCGCACGCCGAGGGCGAGCAGACGGTCGGCATTGGTCTGATCAATGGCGCCGACGCCCTGCAGGGCGCTATACGCGTCGCGGAGCAGCAGGCGGGCCAACGTCCCTGATCGGCCCGATCGGGGCGCCAGGGTGGCACTCAGGAGCGCTACGGGGATGCCGCGCGCCACCGCGCGCTCCACCAACGTCGGCCACACGTCGAGCTTCACGAACACCAGCAGCGACGGCTGTAACGCGTCGAGCATCGCGTTGGCTTCGTGACGCCCGTCGAAGGGCAGGTAGTCCGTGATGTCGGCGCCAATCGACTGCGCGAACCGCTCCGCGCTCGGCGAGAAAAACGTGTAGGCCAGCTGCACCTCGGGATGCAACGCGCGCAACCGATGCGCGACCGGGCGCGCCTGCAGCCCCTCGCCCACCGATGGGGCGTGCAGCCACACCAGCGGTTGGGCTGGCGAACGAACGGCCCGGCTGGCGGCAGCCACCCGCTCCAGTAACCCACGACGCGCGGCGAGCGAGCGCGCGAGCTTCGACTCACTGGCCGGCGCCAATCTGGCCGCGACCCGCGCGGCGAGCACTCCCGCTCCGTACACGGAGCGGACCAGCGGATTCAGCGCGTCCTCCTCGACTTCGCCACCGCCAGCGCCGTATCGATGGCCTTGCGGAAATCTTTGTACGGCAGCGCGCCCTGAACGAGGAATTCGCCGATCAGAAACGATGGCGTGGACTGCACGCGCGCTTGCGAGGCCTGCCGCTCGTCGTTCTCGACCAGCATACGGATCGCGTCCGACTTCCGGCAGCGGGTGAACGTCGGCAGGTCGAGCGACAACTCGCGGGCGATGCCGTCGAGCTTGGACGACGGATTGTCGATCGGCTGGAACGCCCGCTGCTCACGGAAGAGCACGTCGGCGTATTCCCAGAACTTCTGTTGCACGGCGGCGCACATCGACGCCTCCGCCTGCGCCCGGGCGTGCCGATGGATCGAGAGCGGCAGATGCAGGTAGGCCAGACGGACCTTCCCGGCGTCGATGTAGTCGCGCTTGAGATTCGCCATCGACGAGTCGTGCCACATCTTGCAGTAGGGGCACTGGAAGTCGCTGATCATCACGACCCACATCGCGTCTTCGCGCCCCATCAGCCGTCCCCGGTCGGCCATTTGGATCGAAGTCGAATCGGGGAGGGTATCACGGGACAGTCCCGGAACCGTCGCGGTCGTTTGCAGCAGCGGCGACGAGGGCGTCACGGTGGCGGCGGCCGCACCGTTCGGGGTCTCCGCACGTGCGGACTTGGCGGTGGAGTCTGCTGGACCGCACGCCACGAGGGCGCCGAGGAGCAGGAGCAGCGCCGACGTGCGGGCGGAGGAGACGGGTCGGGACATGGAATGCTGGATCGAAAGAGTTCGTCGAACGACGCCTGAGCAATCTAACGCCGCGGGCCAGCGCGGCGCGGTCCGCATAAAGCTCGCGGCCGATGACACGGAATCCCTGCCGCGTCCGTAGAGACTGTATGTTCCACCCCGTGCGAACCTCCGTGACTCAATCCGACCGTCCACGCTCCGGCGTAATGCGAGGCATGCTGGCCATCCCGCTGGCGGTCCTGCTCGCGGTCGCGACGGTGTCGTCGGCGGCCGGGGGGCAGGTGGCCGCACCCGGCCAGCCGCTGCCGGCTCCAGTCGGTTACGTCAACGACT
>NZ_JBILKJ010000125.1:0-8108 GCF_044376735.1 Gemmatimonas sp. | reverse complement strand
TGCCGTCGCGCAGCGTACCGCCGCCCCCTTCGTTGATGACCAGCGCGGCGTCGATCAGCCCCTTGTGATTCTTGAGCAGCCAGTCCACACCGTTGGCCGGACCGCTCTCTTCGTCGGCGGTGAGCGCGATGATGATGTCGCGGTCGGGCACGAACCCTTCGCGCTTCATGCGATACACGTTGGCCACGAAGATCGACGCCATCGCCTTGTCGTCGGCGGTGCCGCGACCGTAGTAGTAGCCGTCGCGCTCGGTGAACACGAAGGGGTCGAGGTCGGGCGACCAATCGGCCTTGAGTGCTTCCACCACATCGATGTGCGCGAGCAGCAGCAGCGGCTTCGGCGCGTTGGGGCCGCCCTTGCCGCGAATGCGCGCCACCACGTTGTGCTTCTCCGGGCGCGGGCCGCCCACGAAGATATCGGCCTCGGGGATGCCGGCGGCCTTGAAGCGCGCCGCCATCGCGTTGGCGGCGGTGGTGATGTTACCCGTTTCCACCCCCGTGTTGATCTCGACGAGCTCCTTGTAGATCTCGCGCGACAGCTGCTGCTGGGCCGTGAGGGCGGCGGCATTGTAGATCGGGGTGCGCGGTTGCGCCGAGGCGCCGTGCGACGCCACGAGGGTGGCGCTGAGGCCGAGCAGGGGCACCAGGGAACGACGCATACGGACTCCAGGCTGGGGACGTGAGAAGGGGACGCGCACTAGTGCATGCCGTCGAGGGAGAATGCCACCAGCTCGGCGTTGTCGCCGCCGCCGGTCGCGAGCACAAGGTACTGCACGCCGTTCGCCCCGCGATATGAGATCGGGTTGGCGTAGCCGCGCCCGGCCGGGAGCTCGAATTGCCACACGACGCGACCGTCGCGGGTGTCGAGCGCGTAGAGCACCGAGCCGCCACCCGTGGCGAAGAGGAGCCCGCCCTTCGTAACGGTGCCGCCCACGGCCCCGGCCACGCCGAGTGGCGGCAGCTTCACGTTCTTGAGCAGGGGATGGTTGCGGATGGCCGGTGTATCGCCGAGGGTGACCTGCCAGCGGCGCTTGCCGGTATCGAGATCGATCGCGGTCATGGTGCCGTAGGGCGGCTTGATGAGCGGCAGCTGTTCGGGGGGCGCATGGTCGGCCTTCCCCGAATCGGGATCGGCCGTGACGCCGAGACCGCTGCGTACCAGATCGACCGTGTATTCGTAGCCGATGGTGTCGTTGGGCACGCCCTTCTGCACCCGATACACGACCGGGTTGTCGGTGCCCTTCACGTACAGCGTGTGGGTTTCCGGATCGTACGACGTGCTCCCCCATCCTGCGCCCCCGATGGAGCCCGGCATCACGATGGTGCCCTGCAGCGACGGCGGCGTGAAGATCGGGCCGCTGCGATACTGCGCGAACACCTCGAGGGCGCGCCGCTTGAGCTCCGGAGTGAAGTCGATGAGATCCTGCTCGCTCACGCTCTGCCGCGTGAACGGCGCCGGATTGGTAGGCATCGGCTGGGTAAGCGACGCGCGCTCGCCCGGTACATCGCTCGCCGGCACCGGGCGCTCCACGATCGGCCAGATGGGCACGCCGGTTTCGCGATCGAACACATAGATCCACGCCGTTTTCGACGGGACGGCGACCACATCGCGCGGCTTCCCGTTCCAGGTGATCGTGGCGAGCACCGGCGGTGCCGGCAGGTCGTAATCCCACAATCCATGGTGCACGATCTGGTAGTGCCACACGCGGGCGCCGGTCTTCGCGTTGAGTGCGACCACCGATTCCGCGAAGAGGTTGTCACCCTTGCGATCGCCGCCGTACCAGTCGTTGGTGGGCGTCGACACCGGCAGGAACAGCAGCCCACGCGCCACGTCGAGACTCATCGGCGCCCACACGTTGGTGTGCCCCATGTACTTGTACGAGTCGTTCTCCCACGTGTCCCACCCGACCTCGCCGGAATCGGGCACGGTGTGAAAGCTCCACACGCGCTTGCCGGTGTGCACGTCGAAGGCCTGCACGTCGCCGGGCGGATCGTTGCGATAGCGAATGCGGTCGCCTACGCCATTGCCGACGATCACCAGATCGCCGTACACCACCGGCGGCGAGGTATTGGTGTACTGCAACTGGTTGACGGCGCGACGCAGCTCCTTCGTGAGATCGACTTCACCGTTGACGCCGAACGATGGGATGGGCTTGCCGGTGGCGGCATCGAGCGCAATCAGCTTCCAGCGCGCATTGATGAAGATCCGTCGCCCGGTGGCGGAGGCCCAGGTGGCCACCCCGCGATGCACGAAGCCGGTGCCGTTCGACGGCTGCCCGGTGCGCCACATTTCCGGATCGAACTTCCAGAGTTCGCGACCGGTGCGCGCATCGAGCGCGGCCACCGCCGCGTACGGCGTGGACACGTACATGGTGTCGCCGAGCACGATGGGGGACGCCTGAAAGAGTCCCGGGCGGGCGGCCTTCTGGTTCACGCCGGCGCGGACACTCTGTTCGCCGGTGTTCCACCGCCACGCCAGCTTGAGCCGATTCACGTTGCTGCGGTTGATGTCGCCCAGCGGCGCGTAGCGCATGGCTCCCGGGTCACCACTGGTGTTCGCCCAATCCACGCGCTGTGCGAACGCGGCGGGCGCGGCCCCGATCAGCAGCGTCAACGCCGCAGCGCCGATGATGACGCGCATTATCGCGCCCTCGGTTCGCCAAGCTTGGCCGTCTTGCGCACGTACTCCGCCGCCTCGGCGTGCGTGGCCCACCACACCTTCCCTGCCCCCTTGGCCTGGATGTGCGCGATGAGCAGCTCGAGCGCGATAATGCGCGAGCGATGCCCGGACACATGCGGGTGCAACGTGAGCACGAACATCGTGCCCTCCTCGTACGCCTTGTCGAACTCGTCCATCCACACGCGGGCCACGTCGCGCGGGTTCATGTAGCGCTCGCCACGCGGGTCGAACAGCGGCGCGTCGTCGAGAATCCACTGCACCGGCAGTTCCACCAGTCCGGTGGGCTGCCCACGCTGCATCAGTTCATACGGCGCGTCATCGGCCATGAGCGAGCTCTCGTAGCGAAAGCCCATGTCGCGGAGAATGGTCAACGTGTTCGGGCTGAAGTTCCAGCTCGGCGCGCGGTATCCAGTAGGCTTCTGCCCGGTGAGCGCCGTGAGCTCGGCCACGGCTTTGGTCAGCAACGCGCGCTCGGCCGAATCGGGGAGCGTCATGTTCAGCTCGTGAATCCAGCCGTGCACCGCGAACTCGTGCCGACCGCTCTTCTTGATGAGGTCAGCCATGGTGGGTGTGATCGCCAAGCTCACCGATGGAATGAAGAACGACGCCGGAATCTTGTGCTTATCGAGCAACCGCATGATCCGCGGTAGGCCCACGCGGGCACCGTACTGCATCTCGGCCAACGATCCTACCGTGGGCTCGCCGTAGCGGATCGCGATGGTTTCGTTGTCCACATCGAACGACAGCAGCACGGCCACGCGCGAGCCGTTCGGCCACGCGGTGGGCTGCAGCGAGCGGCCGGCGCGGACTTCGTTGACCACGGCGGTCACACTGTCCATGGACCACTTCCACCCCGGCTTGGCGGAGGTGACAGGCACCGGCTGGGCCTGTGCATGGAGCACGGCGGGACAGCAGGCGAGCAGCAGAGCGCGGGTGAGTCGGCGCATGATTGGGAGGGAAGCGAGAAGATCGAACCGCGGGGTTCCATCCGCAGGGTGGCGGACCGGGGAGCGGCGTGCGGAATGGCTGGCCCGGAGCAATCTTCCAGCATGAACTCCCCGACGCCAATGATCAACCTGCATGGGTTCGAGGCCGCGGCCGCCGACCTGCTCCCCCGCATGGTGTACGACTACTACGCCGGCGGCGCGAACGACGAACTGCTGCTGCGCAGCTCGCGCACGGCATGGAGCGATCGCGCACTCCGATACCGGGTCTTGCGCGACGTGGCCGTGCGGTCGCAGCGCACGACCGTGCTCGGGCACCAGGTGGACTGGCCCGTGTTCGTGGCCCCGATGGCCTTTCAGCAGCTCGCCCACGCCGACGGCGAAGTGGCCACCGCGCAGGCGGCGCAGAACACGGGCGCGGGGATGATCCTCTCCACGCTGTCCAACCGCACGATCGAAGCGGTGCGCGCCGGCACCACGGGGCCACTCTGGTTCCAGCTGTACATCTATCGCGATCGCGGCGTGACCGCGGAACTCGTGCAGCGGGCCGAACGCGCCGGCTGCACCGCGCTGGTGCTCACGGTGGATGCACCGCTTCTTGGCCGACGCGAGCGCGACCTGCTGAACGGCTTTCGTCTGCCGCCTGAGGTAAGTGTCCCCAATCTGGGGGGCACCCTGCGCCAGACGCTCGCCGGCGGCCATGACGACGCCACGCCGCCGGACACCACCGCGTCGGCGTTGGCGGAGTTCTTCGCGCGACACTGGGACTCGTCGATCTCGTGGCGCGATCTGGCGTGGCTGCAGTCGATCACCACGCTCCCCATTCTGGTGAAGGGCGTGGTGCGTGGCGACGACGCCGTGCTGGCCCTCGAGCATGGCGCGGCCGGCGTGATCGTGTCCAACCACGGCGGCCGTCAACTCGATACCTCCATCCCCACCGCGCGAGCACTCCCCGAGGTGGCCGCCGCTATGGCCGGTCGCGGCACGCTGCTGGTGGACGGTGGCATCCGCCGTGGCACTGACGTGCTGAAGGCGCTCGCGATGGGGGCACAGGCGGTGTTGCTGGGGCGCCCGGTGCTGTGGGGGCTGGCCGTGAACGGCCAGCACGGCGCACGGCAGGTGCTGCAGTTGCTGAAAGACGAATGTGACCTCGCCCTCGCACTCGCCGGCTGTCGCACGCCAGCCGAGGTCACGAGCGATCTGCTGGAGTGACGGCCGCACGGGTCGCTCGCGCGTTTCCCAAGCGCGGAATTTGAGCGCAGATTATCGGGAGCAGCTTCCCCGAAACCCAACTGGTGCTCCGATGACCCGTGCGTTCGTATCCTGTACCTTGGCGGCGTTGTGCTTCGCGTCGTCGGCCACCACCGTGAGCGCGCAGCGTCGCGTCGCGCCCGTGGTTCCATCGCCCGCCAGTGTGCTCGGGTGGGAACCCGGTGCCGACCGAAAGCTCCCGACGTGGAAGCAGGTCACCGACTATTTCGCAGCGGTGGACAAGGCGAGTCCGCGCGTGTCGGTTCGCACGCTCGGCAAGACCACGCTAGGGCGTCCGTTCATCGTGGCGTTCATCAGCGACTCGGCCACACTCGCGAACCTGCCGCGCTACCAGAAGATCCAGCAGCAGTTGATGGATCCCCGCCAGCGCACGGCCGCCACGCGCGCCTCGCTGATCGCGCAGGGCAAGAACGTCATCCTGATCACGTCGAGCATTCACTCCACCGAAGTGGGCGGATTCCTCACGCCCTTCGTGATCACCGACCGACTCGCCCGCGCTGACAGCCCCGAGGCGAAGTCGATTCTCGGCAACACGATCATCATGCTCGTGCCAAGCCAGAACCCCGACGGCGTGGACATCGTGGGCGACTGGTATCGCAGCACGCTCGACACGCCGGCCGAGGGCACGAATCCGCCGGCGCTGTACCACTTCTATACGGGCCACGACAACAACCGCGACTGGTACGCCTTCACGCAGAAGGAGACGCGCTACACGGTGGACTCGCTGTACACGCCGTGGACGCCGCAGATCGTGAACGACGTGCACCAGCAGGGGGCGAACGCGGGACGCATCTTCATTCCGCCGTACATGGACCCGCTGGAGCCGAACATCGATCCCGTGCTCACGGCGAGCACCAACGCCTTGGGTATGGCGATGGCGTGGCGCATGACGGCCGACGGCAAGACGGGTATCGCCACCAACGCGTCGTACGATCAGTGGTCGCCGGCGCGTCAGTATTCGTTGAATCATCGCGGGGCGCGCATCCTCACGGAAACGGCGAGTGCGCGACTGGCCACCGCCGTCAACATTCCATTTGAATTGCTCGGGACGGGGCGCGGCTACGACGCAAAAATCGCCTCGTGGAACTTCCCCTCGGTGTGGCCGGGCGGGCGTTGGGGCATTGGCGACATCGTGGCGTATCAGGTGAGCGCGAGCTGGGCGCTGCTGGTGCAAGCGGCGCGTGACCGCGGCGCCTGGCTGGAGAGCTATGCCACGCTGGGCGAGCGCGCGCTGGCGGCCGATCATCCGTGGACCACGACCGACGTGCCAGCGATGTACGTGATCCCGAAGCAGCAGCGGGATCCGGCGGCGCTGCAGCGCCTGCTGTGGACGTTGCAGCACGGGCAAGTGGTGGTGCACGAAAGCCAGCCCGCCGGCAGCTATCTGGTGCCCACCGCGCAGCCGTTCGGGTCGTACGCCAAGGCCCTGCTGGAGCGTCAGGCGTATCCGAATCTGCAGGAATACCCCGGCGGTCCGCCGAAGCGTCCGTACGACGTCACGGCGCATACGCTGCCGCTGCTGTTCGGCGTAGACGTGCAGGCGGTAAAGACGCCGACCATGCAACTTGGCGCGGTCGTGAAGCCGGTGGCCGAGCCCGCGTACGACGTGCCGGGGTTGAGCGGTACCAGCCGCAAGCGCATCGCCATTTATCAGAGCTACAGCGCCTCGATGGACGAAGGGTGGACCCGGTGGGTGTTCGACGCCAATCGCATTCCCTTCACCACGGTGCATGATCGCGACATCCGCGCCGGCGGCCTGCGGGCGAAGTTCGACGCGATCCTGCTGCCGGATCAGTCGCCGGTGCAGCTGCGTCGCGGCCTGGGGCAGCCGTATCCCGACTCCTTGCGCGGCGGCATCGGCGAGGCCGGGGCGGCGGCCCTCAAGGCATTCGTGAGCGAGGGTGGCACGCTGCTGGCCTTCAACGAAGCCAGCGAATACGCCATCGAAACGATGGGGTTGCCGGTGAAGAATGTGTTGGACGGGGTGAAGAACACCGACTTCTATGCGCCGGGTTCGATGTTCGCGGTGGACGTCGACCGCGCGCATCCGCTGGCGGCCACCTTCACCGCGCCGGTGCCCGCCGTGTGGTTCGAAGACAGCCCCACGTTCGAGATCACCGATGCCGCCAAGGCATCAGCGGTGCTGCGCTATCAGAACGCCGGTGATCCGCTGCTGTCGGGGTGGCTGCTGGGCGGCGCCCGCCTGAACGGCCGCGCGGCGATGGTGGATGCCGCAGTGGGGAACGGGCACGTGGTGTTGTACGGCTTCCGGCCCCAGTACCGCGCGCAGTCGAATGCCACCTGGCCGTTGATCTGGAGCGCGATTCTGCGGTAGGCCATCGCCGCGCATTTCCCGTCGGTCATTCCCCTCCTCTCCCACCAGTCATGACACTCTCTTCACGGCGCCGCGCGCTGTTGGCGGCGACGCTGGCCGGCGTTGCCGTCGCCACCGGCCGCTTGGCCCCCGCCGCACTGACCGCGCAACGCGCGGTGGGAACGACCGTCGCCGGCAAAGCGCCGCAAGGCATCACGGCGTTGGTGGGCGGTACGCTCATCGATGGCAACGGCGGCGCGCCGCTCACGAATAGTGTGATCCTCGTGCGCGGCACCACCATCCTGGCGGTGGGGCGCGTGGGGTCGCTGGCGGTGCCCGCCGGCGCGACGGTGATCTCCACCGAGGGGATGCACCTGCTTCCCGGGCTATGGGACATGCACGTGCACCTGATGCTGGTGGGGCACGGCAACTACGCGCACTGGGACAGCGTGTATCCGGGCGAATGGGGGCGCAGCATCATGCCGGCAGCGGCGCGGCAGAGCCTCATGGCCGGCGTGACGAGTGTGCGTGATCTGGGCGCACCGTTGGACGAGGTGCTCGACGTGAAGCGGCGCATCGCGCGCGGAGAGCTGCAGGGGTCCACGATCTACACATCGGGACCGTTCCTGCAGCACGCGCCGTATCCCGGCACCGAGAAGTTCCGGTGGGGGATCGACGGCGTGGCCGACGCGCGCGCGAAGGTGAAGCGACTGGCCGACGCCGGCGTGGACGTGATCAAGCTGATCGATCAGGATCAGATGACCACCGAGGAGATCCGCGCCATCGTGGACGAGGCCCACGCGCGCAAGCTGCCGGTGGTGGCGCATGCGCACCGCCCCGAGGAGATCCGGCGCGGACTCGCAGTGGGTGTGGATGATTTCGAACACACCGGCCTGCAG
>NZ_JBILKJ010000279.1:0-2616 GCF_044376735.1 Gemmatimonas sp. | reverse complement strand
AGGATTTTGTGTTGGAGCGCTGGACACGGCACGCGGGTGATGCCTGCGCCGCGATCTGGCGGACCCTGCGTCGTCCATCCCAGATCGCTATGCCGACCGGCGGCGCTTTGCGCGCGCGAGGCCAGCGACCATGGCGAGGCCCGCCGCGACGAGCGCGGAGCTGTCCGGCTCGGGAACTGTGGCCACGTTCACCACCGAGACGTTGTCGACGACCGCGCCGCCAACCGTGTAGTGTGCCGAAACCGAACCCAGAGGGACGAAGGATTCGTCGTCAAGGCGGAGCTCGGTCTGTGCGAAGTCGATCGGTCCAGCACCGGCATTGGACTTCAAGGACACGCGCAGGTCAACGCTGTTCCCACTCTTGAGCGAAGCGTTCTGACCGTAGTTGAAGCTGAGCGTGTAGGTCGGCCCCGTGTAGACGTCCACGCTCGTGCCAAGCGTCCAGCCGGTGATGGCGCCAGGCCAGGTAATGCCGTTGTCGTTCGTGCCGATTTACGTGACGCCGGTCCCGAACTGTTGAAACGCAGCGAAGGGCTTCGTAGCAGGACGATTACACCAGCAGGCTCCGAGTTGAGCGCGCTGAATGGCAACGGATCATGTGCCAACCATTGCGGGGGACATGACGCACGTCTTCGTGCAATTTCGGACGTTGCGGCGACCGTGGCTCTCGATCCCCGTACGCCGCCTCGCGGGCTGAAACTAATGGCCGGAGCGCTCGTTGTTTCCCATGCCTGCGCGGTACCCACCAACCCCCCGAACCGCTTGCCCCCCGATGACCCTGCGCATCGAGTCCATCGCCAAGACCTACCCCAATGGGGTCCGGGCTCTCCACAACATCTCGCTCACGATCCCGCCCGGTATGTTCGGGCTGCTGGGGCCCAATGGCGCCGGCAAGTCGTCGCTGATGCGTACGATCGCCACGCTGCAGCCGCCGGATTCGGGGAGCATCCACTTCCGGGACATCGACGTGCTCCGCGAACCGGAGCGGTTGCGCGCCCAACTCGGCTACCTGCCGCAGGAGTTTGGGCTCTATCCCAACATGCCCGCCGAGGCCATCCTCGACCACTTCGCCACCCTCAAGGGCGTCGTGAACTCGGGGGAACGCAAGGACCTCGTCGCGATGCTGCTGCAGCAGGTCAACCTGTACGACGTGCGCAAGAAAAGCGTCGGCGGATACTCGGGGGGAATGAAGCAGCGGCTCGGCATCGCCATCGCGCTGGCCGGCCGCCCCAAGCTGCTCATCGTCGACGAGCCGACGGCCGGTCTTGATCCCACCGAGCGGAACCGCTTCCTCAACCTGCTCGCCGACATCGGTGACGATGTCGTGGTGATCCTCTCCACGCATATCGTCGAGGACGTGCGCGAGCTCTGCTCGAACATGGCCATCATCAACAAGGGCGAGGTGGTGGTGCAGGGCGAGCCGGAGCGCATCATCGATACGGTGCGCGGGCGTATCTGGCGCCGCACGATTCCGCGCGCGCAGACCGACGCCTACAAGTCGCAGTACCAAGTCATCTCCTCGCGCCTCGCGGCCGGCAACACGGTGCTGCATGTCTATGCCGAGTCCGATCCTGGCGATGGTTTCGTGGCCGTGGATCCCGATCTCGAGGACGTGTACTTCCACCGACTGGCCGAAGCGTCGGGCGGTCGGGTCCCGGTGGAGGCCTGATGTTCGGACCGCTGTTTGCCTTCGAGCTCCGGAGTCACTTCCGGCGCCCGGTCACGTGGCTGTATGTCGCCATCGTCTTCCTGCTGTCGTTCTTCGCCCTCAGTACCGACGGCGTGGTCGTTGGGACGGCGCTGGGCAAGGTCAAGCGGAACAGTCCCTTCGCGCTGGCCCAGCTCTACGGGATCCTGCTGGCCATCGGGCAGATCATCACCAGTGCGCTGGTGGGCACCACGGTCCTGCGCGACTACGAGGCCGGTGTCCACGAGTTGCTGTTCACGACGCGCATCTCGCGTAGCGCCTACCTGGGGGCCAAGTACCTCGCGGCGTTCCTGGCCATGCTGCTCGTCTTCGCGGCGCTGCCGCTCGGGGCCCTGCTGGGATCGGTGATGCCGTGGGCGGACGGCGAGACGCTGCAGGCCGTGCAGGTCTGGCATTACGTGCAACCGTTCCTGCTGATGGGCGTGCCCGGGGTGTTCTTCCTGAGCAGCCTGCTCTTCGCCGTTGGATCGCTCACGCGCAGCAGCTTCGCCGTGTACGTGGCGGGCATCCTGCTACTCGTCGGGTACTCCGTGGCCGATGATCTCGTGCGCCAGCTCGACCGCGACATGCTGGCCAACCTCATCGATCCATTCGGTATCCGCTCGATCAGCCTCGTGACCCGCTACTGGACCCCGGCGGAGAAGAACGCGCAGACGCTGCCGATCGCCGGATTCATTGGCGCCAACCGTGCGCTTTGGGCGGCGGTCGGTGCGGTGATGCTGGCCGCGGCGTTCCGCTTCGTCAAGCTGGAGAAGGACGCCGCCGTCTCATCGCGACGCCGAGTCAAGCGCGCGGCGCCTCTGGTGCCCTTGGTTCGCGTCGCGGCCCTGACCGTCCCCGCTTCCGGTCGTGCGTATAGCCCGCCGGCGATCCTCGCCGGCTGGCGCAGCGTGACCGCGTTCCATGTC
>NZ_JBILKJ010000278.1:0-2622 GCF_044376735.1 Gemmatimonas sp. | reverse complement strand
GGCCGAGCCCGTCGCTGTGGCTGGTTCGACGGCGTGGTCGTGCGGTACGCCGCGCGCGTGAACGGCCTGACCGCGCTGGCGATCACGAAGCTCGACGTGCTCGACACGCTCGACGAACTGCTGGTGTGTACGGGCTATCGGATCAACGGCGAGGTGCTCACGGAGTTTCCGGCCGACTTGCAGCTGCTGGAACACGCCGAGCCGGTGTACGAGACGATGGCGGGGTGGAATCAGTCCACGCAGGACGCGCGCAAGCTGGAAGACCTGCCGGCGGCGGCGCGGGCGTATCTCGACCGTCTCGAGGCGCTCTGTGAAACGCCGATCGCGTACGTGAGCGTCGGGACCCGTCGCGACCAGATCATTGGAGTTCACGCGGTCGTCGCATGAGCGCTTCGCTGACGACGTTCGTGGATGTGGCGATCGTCGGCGCGGGGCCGTGCGGTCTGGCGGCGGCGATCGCGGCGATACGTGGGGGCTTGTCGGTGGCGGTGTTCGATCGCGGCTGCCTCGTGAACGGCATCGCGAGCTACCCGACGTACATGACGTTCTTCAGCACTGCCGAACGCATCGCGATCGGCGGTGTGCCGTTCCTGGTGGCGACCGACAAGCCGACGCGCCGTGACGCCCTGGCCTACTATCGCGGCGTGGCGTCGCTGTATGACGTGCCGGTGCGGCAGTACGAAACTGTGGAGTCGATGCGTCCGGTGCGTCTCGATCCGCCGGGCGGTGCGCCGGTGCCCACCCGCGCGTCGCAGTGGCTGCTGCGCAGTGTGAAGCGGAGCGGCGAGGTGCTCGAAACGGCGGCGCATGCGGTGATCATCGCGACAGGCTACTTCGGCCGTCCGAATCTGCTGCAGGTGCCGGGCGAGTCGTTGCCGCACGTGCGCCATGGGTACGTGGAAGGCCACTCAGCGTGGCGCGAACCGGTGGTGATCGTGGGCGGCGGCAATTCGGCGGTGGACGCCGCACTCGACATGTACCGGGCCGGCGCGCATGTGACGATGGTGCACGTGGGTGCGACGCTCGACAACGGGGTGAAGCCCTGGGTCCGTCCGGACATCGAGGCGCGCATTCACGAAGGCAGCATCGCGGCGCACTACGAAAGCCGCGTGATCGCGATCGAGCCCGACGTGGTGGTGGTGGCGGGGCCTGACGGCGAGGTCCGCGTGCCAGCCACGCAGGTGTACACCATGACCGGATACCTGCCGGAAACCGGACTACTGGAGGCCGTGGGCGTGCCCATCGAGCCCGTCAGTGGCATTCCGGCTCACAACCCGCTCACGATGGCCACGCCGGTCACGGGTGTCTACCTTGCGGGCGTGATCGCGTCGGGGCTTTCGGCGAATCGTATCTTCATCGAGAACGGCCGCGATCACGGTGACGCGATCGTGCGGCACATCCTTTCCTGACTTCAACTCTTCGGTTCCGATGGCTTCCCAACCCGACGTGATGGACAAGCTGGTGTCGCTGTGCAAGCGCCGCGGCTTCATCTTCCAGTCCTCCGAAATCTACGGTGGCACGGGCTCGGTGTGGGACTACGGTCCGCTGGGTGTGGAACTCAAGAAGAACATCAAGGATCGCTGGTGGAACGCGATGGTGCGTTCGCGCGACGACATCGAAGGACTCGATGCGGCGATCCTGATGCACCCGCGCACCTGGGAAGCGAGCGGGCATGTGGCCGGCTTCGTCGACCCGCTGGTGGACTGCAAGACGTGCAAGGGTCGGTTCCGCGCCGACAAGCTGGAAGACGCGCGTTGCCCGCAGAAGCCCAGCAAGCAGCCCGGTCAGCATGATGCGTGTCAGCTCACGGAGGCGCGCAACTTCAACCTGATGTTCAAGACGTACATGGGCGCGCTCGAGGAGAGCGCGAGCATCGTCTATCTGCGTCCGGAAACGGCGCAGGGCATTTTCGTGAACTTCCTGAACGTACAGCAGAGCATGCGGCAGAAGGTGCCGTTCGGCATCGCGCAGATCGGTAAGGCGTTCCGCAACGAGATCACGCCGGGCAACTTCATCTTCCGTACGCGCGAATTCGAGCAGATGGAGATGCAGTTCTTCGTCGAGCCGGGCACGGACATGGAGTGGTTCGAGCAGTGGAAGCAGCTCCGCATGGAGTGGCACCTCGCGCTCGGTCTTTCGCCGGAGCGCTTGCGGTTCCATCAGCACGGCGCGGGCGAGCTTGCGCACTATGCGCGCGCCGCGTTCGACGTGACGTTCGACTTCGGCGGTACGCTGGGGTTCCAGGAAATCGAAGGGGTGCACAACCGCGGCGATTTCGATCTGACGCAGCACCAGCAGTTCTCCAGCAAGAAGCTCGAGTACTACGACCAGCTCAATAACAAGCGCTATGTGCCGTACGTGATCGAAACGTCGGTGGGCGCCGACCGCGTGACGCTGGCCGCGCTGGTGAACGCGTATCGCGAGGAGTCGGTGGAGGGCGAAGATGAAGGGCGCGTGGTGCTCGGGCTGCATCCGGCCATCGCGCCGATCAAGGCGGCCATCTTCCCGCTCACCAAGAAGGACGGTCAACCGGAGATGGCGAAGAACATGCTGCACGACCTGCGCATGGCGTTCCCGATGGACTACGACGAGTCGGGCTCGATCGGCAAGCGCTACCGCCGC
>NZ_JBILKJ010000124.1:0-8164 GCF_044376735.1 Gemmatimonas sp. | reverse complement strand
GCAACTTCTCTGGGGAGACGCCCCCGTGGAGCGGTTGCGGCAAAATGTGCGGCAGGCGCTCTGGCGCTTGCGCCGTACGCTGGGTGACGCCCTCACCACGGGCGACGACGCCATCGCCGAGCTGTCGGCGGCGTTCGCCAGTGATCACCAGCTGTTCAGCCAGGCGCTCGAGCGCGACGACCTCGACGCCGCGCTGGCCGCCTACGCGGGCCCCTTCCTGGCCGGCCTCAGCATGCCGGGAGGAGACGAGTTCGAGGACTGGGCGGCAGGCGAACGCCAGCGCCTGGAGCAGATGCTGCGGCAACGGGTCGAGCCGGCGCTGACCGAACTCACCGGCGGCGGGCGGCACACGGCGGCCCGGGCGCTGCTGGAGCGCCTCACCATCGTCGCGGGCGACGTGCCCGACACCCACCGGATCGCCACCAAGACCTACCTGGCGATCGGCGATCGCCCCGCCGCGCGACGGGCGGCCGAGCGACTGGAGCTGCGCCTCGCCGACCTCGGCGCCGACGAGGCGGCATCGGCCACCGCGTTGATTGCCCGCGCCCGTCGTGATGTGCCCAAAGCCGACCAGAGCGACCCGCGCACCGTATGGGCGATGGACCTCACCGGACGAGAAGAGGTCTTCGCCACCGTGACACGCGCGTGGAAGCGCGCCCGGCAGGGCGAGACGCACGCCGTCCTCCTCACCGGCGTGGCCGGGGTCGGCAAGAGTCGTCTGCTCGCCGCGATGGCCGCCCGATGCGCCACCGGGTCGGCCATCGCCCTCGTGATCCGGGCCAATCCCGGCGAGCGCGAGATTCCCTTCAGCCTGGCGGCCCAACTGGCGCGGGCGCTCGCGGAGCAACCGGGCGCGATGGGGATCGATCCGACCAGCGCGCGCGAGTTGTCGGCGCTCGACCCGGCGCTCGCGGCCACCTTTCGCGTGAGCGCTGCCGTGCACGACAACGACGGCGAGGCCACGCGCCGACGGGCCTCCGCGCTCTACGACCTCGTCTCCGCGATCACCGAGCAGCAGCCGCTGGCGCTGCTATTCGATGATCTCCACTGGTGCGATCCGGCGTCACGCCAGCTGCTGGCCTCGGTGGTCGCGCGCGCCGTCCGTCTCCCGCTGCTGGTGGTGGCGGCGGCGCGCGGGATCGCGACGGATTTCCTGACGCACCCGAACGAGGTGCGCCTGCCGCTGTTGCCGCTCGACCTGGCGTCCACCATGGCGGCCATTCGCAGCTGTGGCACCTGGCCCGACGATCCGGGCGCAGGGCGTTTCATTCAGCGATTGGCCGAGAGTGCCGCTGGCATCCCGCAGCATGTCATCGAGCGCCTGTCGCTGGCGGTGGAGAAGGGCTGGCTGTCCAGCCAGCGCGGCACATGGACGTCGGCCGATTGGACGCAGGCCTGTGCCGACGTCATGGTGACGTCTCCGCTCGATCACCGGCTGCTCAGCTGTGCGGTGCGCGAGCGGGGCGTGCTGCTCACACTGGCGCTCGCAGGCACGTCGCTGCCGCTGCGCGTGGTCCATCGCGCCGTGGAACAGGCGAGCATGGCGCAGGTCATCGACGCGCTCGCCGTGCTCGAAGCGAAAGGCTTGGTGACGGCCCACGGCGACCGCTGGGAGCCGTCGCACGATCTGATTCTCGAACGCATGATCGGGCTGAGCACCGACACGGAGCAGGAGGCCGCGCACGCCCAACTGGCCGAGTCGCTGCTGGCCGATGGCGAAAGCACGAGCATCATCGCCGCCACGCGCCATTTCCTGAACGCGCGCCTTGAGGCACGGGCGGCGCTCGTGTTTGCGCAGATCGTCGCCCGCTGTCGCCGCTCCGGCGATCCGCGACATGCGTGGGATCTCGCCACCGATATCGTCGGCGCGCGGGCTGGCTCGCATGACATCGATGTGCTGGTACGTGCCATCCCCTGGTGGCAGCGCTCGGCGACGACGTCGCGACGCCTCGCGACGGCCGCCACCGCGCTGCTACTTGCCGCGCTCGCGCTCGGGGCCTGGACCGTTATGCGACTTCCGGCACTCGTGGCCGGTCAGGGCGTCGTCCTCGTGGATAATGCGCTGGTGTACGGCCCCGACGTCTACCGCCTCACGCCGCCACTCTCGGCACGGGGGCGCGCTACGCGGTCCGGCACGGAGTCCGGCACGGAGTCCGGCACGGGGCAGGACAGCACGGTGGTGCGCGCACGGATCGTCAGGGGGAACGCGGAGATTGTGATGGGCGGCGAGGCACGCATGGATTCGTCGGGCACGGTGACCTTCGGGGCGCTGCGACTGCGTACCACCGACACGCTCCTCACGATTCGGTTCGAGGCCGATGGCTACCGGCCGGCGACGATCGACATACCGATCAGGCAAGACAAGGTGGATGTCGTGGATGCGGCTGCGGTCCAGATACGCGACGGGCGCCTCGGGTCGCAGCGCATGACCGGGCGCGAGGCGCGCATCGACGTGGCGCCGGGAGCACCGATCACGGGGGTGATCCAGCTGCAGTACACGGCGAGTTGGCGGGCGGCGTCCGTATGGCTTGCGATGACGCCCACCTGGGGCGACCCGACAACGATCGGTCGCGACGTCATCCCGGTCGCCACACCGGTCCGCGACAACGTGATCGATGTCCCCATCGAGTACGTGGCCCCCGATATGCCGGGGCACTACTGGATACTGATGATCATCTCCGCCGAGCCGTCGGGCGGCTTCATTCTGTCGCGTTCGAACTGGACCATGGGCGCGCCGGTGTGGGGCGACGGCAACGACGTCGCCTCACTCCCCGACAGTGTCATTCGCACACGGACCCGTACCGGGTCGCTTACCACAAGAACCGCGTACTTTCGCGACGAGCGCATCGCGCTGAACGGATCGATCGGTGGCTGCCTGCCCAACCCATCGGGGCGACCGGCTGGCGTCGTGTACTGCGACCTGCCGATAGCACTGGCTGCGATCGAAGTCGTGGTGAAGTAGCGCGAGCGCGCTACTTCGAGAACCAATACCGCACACCAATGCGCACGCCGAGCATCTCCGACGGCATCTGCGCGACACCCGCCGCCGGCTCGCCGTTCACCTTCCATGTGCTGAAGTTGCCGCTGGTGTAGCTGCCGGCGCCCTCCACCGACATCGTCTC
Source organism: Gemmatimonas sp. (assembly GCF_044376735.1). Taxonomy (GTDB): domain Bacteria; phylum Gemmatimonadota; class Gemmatimonadetes; order Gemmatimonadales; family Gemmatimonadaceae; genus Gemmatimonas. The sequence continues at coordinate 5,042 of NZ_JBILKJ010000124.1, read as the reverse complement.
GGTTTGGAAGATCATCACACCAACACTCGCCGTCGCGCCGCCATTGAAGGCGGAGTAGTCGCTCAGCACGCCCTGCGCGTTGGCGTACTCGAAGGCCAGCCGACGCAGTGCGAGCCCTGCCTCGGCGAACGGACGCACGCGGGCCCCCGGCATCGACATCCACCGCAGGCCAAGATCCCCCTGCACCATCGTGTAGTCGGTGGACTTGGTGGCGACGCCCGACGTGGACGTGATCCGCGCCAGCCGCCCCACGAGCGACAACCGCGGCGAGGCGCCGTAGGCAATTTCTCCGCCGAACCCGAAGGCCGCATTGCCGCCGACGCCGGTGTAAATCGCCGTGTTCATGGTACCGCCCACCCCGTGCACCTGCGCGCTGATCCCCAGCGTGGACGGCGAGAGCGACTGGGCGGGTAGCAGCGGCGCGGCGATCAACAGGGCCGCGAGCGGCAGCGCGACGCGAGAGAGCGCCGCGCGTCGGACGGAATACAGCATGGGGAGGTCCCGAGGTGCGAGGAGTGTCGGGCGGACTTTCGAAATCTACGGCCCGACGCTCCCCGTCGTCACATCGGGGTCGTTACGGCTCGCGTCTCAGCGTGCCGTCATTTCGCTTCTTGCCGCGACGGGCATTGTAGCTGCGCTGCATCTGGTACTTGGCCTCCACTTCGCTGAACGCGCGACTTTCGTAGCGCTCGGCCAGCCCCTGCAGATCCTGCGCCTGCGCCTGGAGTTCGTCGCCGAAGTCCGGATCGTTCACCAGCGCACTGCTCTGCAGTGAGACCGACATCACGTGCATGACCGCCTGTGCCCCGTCGGCGTCGCCCTCTCGCTGACGACGCGCCGCTTCTTCGCGGGCCTTGGCCGCACGCGCCAGCAGTACGGCGTGCTCCACCGCCGGCACCAGCGAAGACTGCGTCTCCAGCGATGCCGCCACACCGAGGGTCATCGAGCGGTGTTCCACCCCGCCACCGTCGAGCAGCACGTCGGCCTGCACCACGAGCGTGGCGATCGGCGCCCCGCTGGTGGCGAGCGCATCGAGTCGATCGGCCGGCACGAACAGCTCGACCAACACCGGCTTCGGCTCGCTGGCATACAGATCGCCGAGGTCGAAGGTGAACGTGTTGCCCACGGACGTGGCGGGCCAGCTGGAATGCGTGGCAAACATCGCCACCGAGTCCTCCAGCGTCAGCGAAACCGACAGCCCCTGCGCCGACACCGACAGCAGATTCCCCATCTCTTCGGCGAGCACGTCCTGCGCCTGATCGGGGCGCTCCACGTACCAGCTATTGCCGCCGCCGGCGTCCGCCATGGCGCGCAACAGGTCGTCGTCATAGCCCTCGCCGACGCCGATCGTGGTGGTGGTGATGCCGATGGCGCGGGCGGTGCGGGCCAGCTCCACCAGCGTGGCCGGGTCGACGATCCCCGCATTGGCGTGGCCATCCGTAAGCAGCACGATGCGGCGCGACGACCCTTCCAGTGAGCCAAGCATGCCGTGCGCCTGCTCCATGTGCTGACGACCGCGCAGCCATCCGCCACTGAGGTTCGTGCTCCCGCCGCTGTCGAGGTCACTGAGCTGCTGGACCAGCTGGAATTGGCGCACGCGCGGGGCGGGCGGCGCGACGACGTTCACCTGATCATCGAAGGCGATCACGGAGACCACGTCGTCGGGGTGCAGACGCTCGACGGCGCTGATCGACGCGGCCTTGGCGGCGTCGAGACGATCGCCGCTCATCGACCCACTGCGGTCGAGCACGAGCGAGAGCGCCAACGGCGTGCGCTGGCGATGAGCCGGCACCTGGCCGGAGATAGTGAGGAGGGCCCGGACCACGACGCCGGCGGGTCCGGCGGGCGGGGCGATAGGCTGGTGATCAACGAGCAGGACGGCATCCATCAGACAAACTCCGCGTTGGAGGATGAGCGTAGGATGCTGGGGGGGTCTGACAGTGATCGCGCAGGATCTGTACCCCATCACCACTCCGCTGGGCCGCGAGGGCATCGATATCGCGCTCGCGCTGCAGGCGCCACCAACGCCCGGACGCTATTGGATCCTCATGGCCATTTCGGCAGAACCAGCGGGCGGCCCACGCTCCAGTACTGCGATGGCCAGCTAGCCATCACCGCCGTCGAAGTGATCGTGCGCTAACCGGCGTCAGCGCCCCGATGCGCACCGCGTGCGCATCGGGGGTTTGCGATGTGCCTGATTCTGCGTTGGTTCTGCGTTCGCGCCCTCCCCACGTCGCCAAAACTATGAAGCTAGTTGACAAGGCGCGCTCAACGCGTACGTTCAACTATCCCCTTAGTTGAGGCCATGTGAATCTTCCGACGTTGGGCGAGCGCGAGCTGGACATCATGACCGCCTTATGGGCTGGCGGCGCCGGCACCGTGGCGGAGGTGCGCGGTCGGTTGGGTGTTGACCTCGCGTACAACACCGTGCTCACGATCCTGCGCAATCTCGAGTCGAAGGGACTCGTGGATCATGAAGCCGAAGGGCGTGTGCACCGGTATTTCCCCGTCGCGAGTCAGGAGGCGATGCAGACGAACGCGCTCTCGCGGGTGGTCGCCAAGTTCTTCGCGGGGTCGCCGGTCAGTGTCATGGCGCATCTGCTGGAGAGTGGATCGCTCTCCGCCGACGAGCTGCGCACGCTGCACCGGCATCTTGATATGCGACTCAACGACCTCGAGGAGCGTGACTGATGCTCGCCGCCTTCATGCTGTATGCGACGGTGCTCTCGGTCGTGATCGGGGTGCTGGCGGTGCTGATGGAGCGGGCAGCCGCGCAACTCCGATGGTCGTTACGGTGGGTGTGGCTGATCGCCATGGTCGCGATGGTGCTGATGCCCACCGTCATGCGGCTCAAGACGCACCGCGAACCTTCCGCGAACGACCGCATCGTGCCACCCGTTTCCGTCTCGCGCATCACGGCGAATCTGCCTGACGCTGCGCCAGAGGCGCTGCCTCAGGCACTGACGGTGGCTGCGCCCGCCGCGGTCACGGAACGGCCCGTGCGCGTTCCACACGAGTCGATGACCACGCACTGGCAGCGCGTGCTCGACCAACTCATCGAACGCACGGCAACGGCCGATCATCTGCTGCTGTGTGTGTGGGCCCTGTTGACGGGCGGACTGGCGGTGCGTGTGGGTCGAGGGCTCTGGCGCCTGCGCATCCTCCCGCGCTCGTTGGAGCAGCGGTCGGTGCAGGGCACGACGGTGTACCTGACGGAGCGCTTGGGTCCTGCGGTCATTGGCGGAACGGGGTCAGCGATTGTTCTACCTCGCTGGGTGCTTCAGCTCGACCACGTGCTCCTGGCGTTGGTGCTACAGCACGAGCGAGAGCATGTAAAGGCGCGAGATTCGCGCGTGCTCGCCATCGGTCTGGTGCTGCTGGTGCTGATGCCCTGGCACGCACCACTCTGGTGGGCCTGGCAGCGACTGCGACTCGCAATCGAAGTGGACTGCGATGCGCGCGTGCTGCGCGCCGATGGCAACGTCAAGCGGTACGCACAGCTGCTGCTCTTGATGAGCCAGCAACGCCGCGCTCAGGGACCAGTGTCATTCGGTGACGCCCTGACATCGCCGCTGCTGCTGGCGTTCAACCCACAATTCCATCACCTCACGCAGAGGATCAACGCCATGACCGCTCGCCCGTCGAAGCACCCGCTGCGTCTCCTCACCATAGGGCTCGCCAGCGCGGTGGTGGCGACACTCGCCGTGGCGATTCCCGCACCTCCCAAAGTCGCCGTGGCGTCAGCGCCGATTCGCGCGGCAACGAGCCGTCCCCGCGAGGCGGTGCTCATCAAGGTGACCCGCCTCGGTATGCAGCTGGCCTCCCCCCCGGTGGCCGGAACCGCACCCGTGGAGATCGTGATCTACGGGACGGGGGCGGCGCGCGTGGGTATTGGTACGGCGTCACTCACTCTCCTAGGCGACACCATCCGGCTCGACCATCTACCAGCATTCACCGCGGATGTGTCGGCCGGTGATGTGCACGTGGAACTGCGCCGAACCGCCGGCACGGTGGAACTGGGCGGTGACGTGACCGGTGGAGCGGTGTCGACGTTCACGATTCGAGCACGTCATGTGGTGCTGTCGAAGCGGGGTGTGGGCGTCGCTGAGACCGCCTCGCCGCTTGCTCCGGCTGCGAGTCGGTCAATTGTACCAGAAGCAGTGCAAGGACCGGTTGCACGTGAGGCCGATGTCGAGTCGCTCGCCCGCCGAAGTATCGATCAACTGTTCGCCGGCGTGCCGATCAGTGCAGCGCAGCGACGGGAGGCGGAGGCTGTTGCCCGGAGCGGGATTCGACGCGCACGTGATGGTGCTTTGGAGTTGCGCCTTTCTCGCACACCTCGTGAGGCACAGACGTTCAGCGTCTTCAGCGGGCTCAGTGCCTTCCCGCAGGCGGTGACTGTGGTGTGTCGCACGCTCGGCAGCGATGTGACCTGCGAGATCAGTGCTCCGTTGCGCGCACCCGCCTCGCCGCTTGCTTCGGCGACCCAGTGGGATTCACTGGCGGCGAGAAGATCATCGATTGAGCTGCAGCGCGTGACAGTGCTCATGACATACGAACCACGGTTCGCGCGCCTGCAGGAGATCGACCGCACCCTCGCCGAGCTTGATGACGCGCTCCGAGCGCTACCGTCAGAGTCCGCATGGAATGTGCTGGAAATCGTCACGCGAGCGCTCGGCGCGCGGACCGAGGTACTGCTTGCCGCGCGCAAGCGCCTATCGGCGGACGGCAAGCGTTCCACGACCGAGTTCGCGGCAATCGACGCCGAAAGAGATCTACTGCGGGAGCGAACGTTGGCCCTCCGCCGCCTGCAAGTGCAGTGGAGACCACCGCTTAAACCGTATGCCATGCGATCGGTCGTTTCGGAGGCAGAGGCCGCTGCCCAGTCTTCTCGTGCCCCGGCACCCTCGTTGAAACACTGACCGAGCCCGTAGACACGTGCAGGACATCGTCGAGGTGTCCGCACGGTGGCGCCACTGTAATCCAACTGTAATCCGTCTTTTGCCCGTCGATCATGACGAGATGGGGATTGACGTCCTATT
>NZ_JBILKJ010000123.1:0-8188 GCF_044376735.1 Gemmatimonas sp. | reverse complement strand
TTCACGGGGCCCGTGTGGGGCCCCCCCGGCGAACCACGACTCTGACCCCTTGAACCCCCTTGAAACCCTGCTTCCTGCCCCCTGATACCCTCCCCCCTGCTTCCTAGGGAGTTTGCAGTTTCCGATCTCCCAAGCTCAACACGGAGCCTACAACCACCACCACCACCGCCCCAATCACGTTGTGCCACAGGAAGCTCACACTCGGCACACCAAAGGACACCGCGGCCACGGCGCCCATGCCGCTCAGCAGCCCCACGAAGGCGCCGAATGCCCGCGTGCGCGGAATCATGGCGAGAATGAACACGCCCAAGATCGAGCCGTAGAAGAACGAGCCGAAGCGATTCACGACTTCGATCAGTGAGCCGAGGTTGGCGGCGTACACCGCCACCACGCAGGCGAATACACCCCAGAGTGCGGTGGCCGCCTTCGACACGAACAGGTAGTGTGCGTCGCTGCCTTCGCGCTTGAACCAGCGCTGGTAAAAGTCCACGACGCTGGCGGTGGAGAGCGAGTTCAGCTCGGCGGCGATGCTCGACATGGCGGCGGCGAGGACGGCGGCGAGAAAGATACCGGCGAAGCCGAGCGGCAGGTGATCGAGCACGAAGCGCGGGATAATGTAGTTCACATCGCGCGAGGCTTCACCGGTCACACGCCCGGCGGCGGCCAGCGCGTCCTTGCGCACCACGTTCACCGACGAGTCCGCGCTACGGAAGGCGAGCAGCGCGCTGGTGGTTGCGGCGCTGGCGCCGTGGTCGATCTCCGCTGACGCCTGATTCGCGGCGGCGGTGCGCTGCGTGATCGCCGTGGTGTAGCGCGACTCGAGCGTGGCGAAGGTAGCTGGCTCCCGCTGCTGCACCTGTGCGCTGTGTTGCGGATTGAACAGCATGGGCGCCGGCGTGAACGTATAGAACAGGAACACCAACACGCCGATGAGCAGGATCAGCGCCTGCAGCGGAATCTTCCAGTAGGCGCTCATCAACAGCGAGCTGCGTGCTTCGTCCACCGACTTGGCGGCGAGGTAGCGCTGCACCTGACTCTGGTCGGTGCCGAAGTACGACAACATGAGGAACGTGCCGCCCAGGATGCCCGACCAGAACGTGTACGTCTCCGACAGGTTGAACGAGAAATCGAACACGCGCAGCCGGCCGGTGGCGCCGGCGATCTCGAGCGCGTTGTCGAGCGGTACGGGCATGCGCATGATGAGCACGACCACAATGGCGAGCAGGGCGCCGACGATCACCACCATTTGCTTCACATCGGCCCAGGTGACGGCCTGCACGCCGCCCAGCACGGTGTAGATGACCGTGGGAATGCCGATGAGCGCCACGCACCAGGTGATGTCCCAGCCGAAGATGGCCGAGAGCACGACGCTGGGAGCGGCGATGATCGTGCCGCAGGACATGCCGCGCGAGAGCAGGAAGAGAAAGCTCGTGAGCGAGCGCGTTTTCGCGTCGAAGCGCTTCTCGAGGAATTCGTAAGCGGTGAAGACCTTCGCGCCGTGCAGGAACGGCACGATGGTCACCCCGAGAATCACCATCGCGATCGGCAGTCCGAAATAGAACTGCACGAAGCGCAGGCCATCGGTGGCGCCTTGGCCGGTGGTGCCGATGAGCGTGATGGCTGACAGCTGCGTGGCCATGACCGAGAGACCAACCGCCCACCATGGCAGGCTGCGGTTGGCCAGGAAGTAGCCTTCGATGTTCGTGGTGCCGCGCGTCCGGCGCAGGCCGTCGAAGACCACGACCGCGAGGTACACGGCCACGATCACCCAATTGATCCAATGCATGCGGACGCCTACGGCAGTCGCAGGGTGTACCGCGACTGCAGCAGCCACAGCAGCGCCAGGGTGGCGGCCTGAATCAGCAGGACGCGCCAGAGTGTGGTGCGGAACGGGATGGCCATGGCCTCAAGTTACATGCTGGCGTGGTCGTCTGCCGTGTGGCCGACAGCCGTATGGCCGACAGCCGCGTTACCGGGTCTCGACGCAGACGGTCGTAGGTGCCGGGCGAGGACCCGCTGCACCACCGGCTGCACCGTGAGTCCCTGCACGAGGATCGAGAAGCACACGACGAGGTAGGTCATGGTGACGAGCGTGGAGCGGTATGCCCCCATCGGCAACGACAGGGCGAGCGCGACGCTGATGCCGCCGCGCAGTCCGCTCCATGTGAGAATCGTCAGCGTCCCGGATGGGAACGGTTGCCAGCGACGCAGCACGGCGAGCGGAAGACCGACGCTCATCCATCGTACGAGCAGCACCAACGGGATCGCCAGCGCGCCGGCCAGACCGGAGGCGCCGGTGAACTCCACGATCACGGCCTCCACCCCGATCAGCACGAACAGCATCGCATTGAGGAACTCGTCGACCAGCTCCCAGAAGTCGTCGAGTCGCGCCCGTGTCATCGGAGACATCGCGAACGCGCGGCCACCGTTGCCCACCATGAGACCGGCCACCACCATGGCCAAGGGTCCGGAGATGTGCAATCGGTTAGCCAGCGCATAGCCACCGGTCGTCAATCCGAGCGTGAGGAGAATCTCGACCTGATAATTGTCGATGCGGGCGAGCAGTCGGTTGGTGCCCCAACCGATGACGGCGCCGAACAGGGCGCCACCGATCGCTTCGACGGCAAACAGTTCGGCAATGCGTGTGATGGTCATGGCATCGCCGCTCGCCACGCCAAGCAACACGACAAACACGACCACGCCGATGCCGTCATTGAACAGCGACTCGCCGGTGATCGTGACTTCCAACGGCTTCGGGACACCGGCTTTGCGCAGGATCGCGCCCACGGCGATCGGGTCCGTGGGCGAGATCAGCGCGCCGAACACCAGACACCACGCCAGCGGCACCGGGATCCCCAGCAGGCTCGTAATCAGCAGGGTCCCGCCACCGACCACGGCAGTGGAGAGCAAAACGCCGACGGTGCTGAGGACGCCAACGATCAGCCGTTCGGCGCGAAGCTGGGTCAGATCGACATGAATCGCCCCGGCAAAGAGGAGCGCTCCCAATGCGCCCTTCAACAACGTCGTATCGAAATCGAGGGCGCGGACGAACTCCGCGAGCGGCGCCAGTTGAACGAGCCCCGCCTGGCCAAGGCCGAGCAGCAGCAGCGACACCGTCAACGAGATGGCCATCAGGCCGATCGTGGGCGGGAGGCGCAGCCACCGAAAGTTCACGTACGCAAACGCCGCCGTGACCGAGGTCAGTGCGGCGACCAACTCGAATGGCGTCATGGTCGGGTCGTTCAATCAGTGCCTCAGGAAATCGGCTTGCCTGCGTTGGGACCGGCCACCTGCTTGACCAGTTCGTACAGGAAGTCGAGTCCGTCGTAGAAGCTCTTCACCCGCAGCTTCTCGTCGCGCCCGTGCGCGTTGGTCTCGCCCGGCGACGAGAAGATGCCGCTGACGCCGTAGGTGGGAATGCCCACGGCGCGCAGGCGATAGCCGTCGGTGGCGCCGGTGCTCATCGTGGGAATCACCGGCACGCCGCCGAACATCTTGTTCGTGAGCTGCGTGGTGGCCTGCAGCAGGGTGGCATTGATCGGGCCGGGGGCGCCGTCTTTGCGGTCTTCGCGCGCCCCCGTGACCTTCACCGTGGCGTCGCCGATCACCCGCTCGAGCGCGGCCTTGACCTGCGAGCCGGAGCTCGTGGGCGCGATGCGGCAATTCACGTTCGCCGTCGCCGTCTGGGGCAGCGCGTTGTTGGCGTGACCGGCAAAGAGGCGCGTCGCCACGCAGGTGGTGCGCAGCATCGAGGCGTAGCGCGGATCGGTGGAGATGATGCGGGCCGCGGCCGTATCGGCCGGATTGGCCACCAGCGCCCTCATGGCCGCGGCGAGCGACGGCATTTCCACCTTCGCCGTCTGCTCGAAGAACGGACGGGTGATGTCGTTCAGCTCAACCGGGAAGGTGTACTGCTCGATGCGGGCCAACGCGTTCGCCAGCGAGTAGATCGCGTTGTCCTTGCGCGGCACGCTGGAGTGACCGCCGGTGTTGAGCACGGTCAGCGTGTAGTCGTTGTACACCTTCTCGGCGGCCTGAATGGAATGGAACAGCGGCTTGTCATCCTGCAGCGTGCCGCCACCGCCTTCGTTGATGGCGTACTCGGCGTCGATGAGTTCGCGACGATTCGCAATCAGCCAGCTCACGCCGTTCTCGCCACCGCCTTCTTCATCGGCGGTGAGGGCGAGAATGAGATCGCGCTCGGGCACCCACCCTTCCTTCTTGTAGCGCAGCAGGTTGGCGGTGAGAATGGCGGCCATCGACTTGTCGTCGGCCACGCCACGTCCCAGGAAGTAGCCGTCCTGTTCCGTCATCGTGAACGGATCGCGCGGCCAGTCGGTGCGGATCGCCGCGACCACGTCGAGGTGGGCGAGCAGCAGGATCGGCTTGCCGCGCCCCTTGCCGCGGTAGCGCACGATGAGGTTCTGCTTGGCGGGGGCGCTGGGCGGCCCCACGAGTTGGATATCGTTGGCCGGGAACCCCGCCGCCTTGAAGCGGGCCGCCACGGCCTGGGCGGCCTTCGTCACCGATCCCACAGAGTCCACCGTGTTGATCTCGACCATCTCCTTGTAGATCGCGCGGGCGTCCTGCTGTGCCGGCGTGAGCGTAGTCGGCGCACCGGGTGCCTTCTGGAGGATCTGGGCGGAGAGGGCCAGCGGCAGCGCGAGCATGGCGACGCCGGCATGAGCGACGGCCAGCGTGGGACGACGGAGCGGGGGCATGGGCGGGACGGCTCCAACGGCAAGCGTGAGGGGAGGCGCGCGCCGTCATGACGCGGGCCGTTCCCAATCAAGGTACGGCCAACGCACGAATACGGCAGGGCGACCGTCCCGCGCGGGCCACGGCGCCCAACAGGACCGCGGTCGGGCGCGTAAGTTGCAACGACCGTTGGTCCGTCCCGGACCCGCCCACGGCACGCCGTGAGCGGTTCGCGTCTCCTCCCGCCCCGCTCATGATCTGCTCATGACACGCTCCCGCCGCGATTTCCTCAAGGCCAGCGCCGCTGTGGCCGCCGGTGGTTTGGTCGCTACGCGATCGGCCGCCGCGCTGTCCTCCTCCGGCTCGCTGATCGCCGCCCCCGGTCTCATATCGTCCGACCTGCCGTCGGCCGACGATCCGGCCATCAAGGCCCTCATGCAGGCCGCGCTCGACGTGGCCAAGACGGGCGGCGCCTCGTACGCCGACGTGCGCGTGGCCGCCCGACGCCAGCAGAACGTGAACACGCGCGATCGCATCGTGCAGGGCGTCAGCGACACCGACACCTTCGGCCTCGGCGTGCGCACCCTCGTCGACGGCGCGTGGGGCTTCGCCGCTACCAGCCGCCTCGACAAGGACTCGGTGGCCAACGCCACCCGCGCCGCGCTCGAACAGGCCCGGGCCAACCGCGCCAGTCAGCTGCGTCCGGTGCAGCTGGCCCCCACGCCCGGCAATCAGGTGGGCGAGTGGAAGAGCCCCATCGAAACCGATCCGTTCACCGTGGCGATCACCGACAAGGTGGCGCTGCTGTTGGCCGCCAACGAGTCGGCGCTCAAGGTGAAGGGCGTGCGCAACGTCACCTCCAGCATGTTCTTCCTGCGCGAAGAGAAGTCGCTGATGACCAGCGACGGATCGTTCCTCGTGCAGACGATCTATCGCACGTCGCCGAGCATGTCGATCACGGCCGTGTCGGCCGACTTCTCTGATTTCCAGACGGTGCAGAGCAGTGAGATTGCACCGATGGGCTTGGGCTACGAGTGGGTGATCAACTCGAAGATGGCCGAACGCGCGCCCAAGTGGGCCGAGCTGGCCGTGCAGAAGTTGAGTGCCAAGCCGGTGGAGCCGGGTCGCTACGACCTGCTGCTGCATCCGTCGAACCTGTGGCTCACGGTGCACGAAGTGATCGCGCACCCCACCGAACTCGATCGCGCGCTCGGCTTCGAAGCCAACTACGCGGGCACGAGCTTCATCGCGCCGCCGGCGCAGGTGCTGGGCAAGCTGCGGATCGGCTCCGACCTGCTCAACATCGTGGGCGATCGCGAGCAGAAGGGATCACTGGGCGCCATCGGCTGGGACGACGAGGCAGTGAAGCCGGTGAAGTTCGACATCATCAAGAACGGCGTGTTCGTGGATTACCAGACCACGCGCGAACAGGCCACGATGATGACCGACTATTACAAGAGCGTGGGCAAGCCGGTGCGCTCGTACGGCTGTTCGTACGCGCAGAGCTGGGCCGACGTGCAGTTCCAGCGCATGCCGAACGTGAGCATGGTGCCGGGCAACAACGACGATACGTTCGACAGCATGATCGGCAAGATGGACAAGGGGATCGCGATCGTAGGCGACGGTTCGTTCTCGATCGATCAGCAGCGCTACAACGGCCAGTTCGCCGGCCAGATCTTCTACGAAGTGAAGGGTGGCAAGATCGTCGGACAGCTCAAGGACGTCGCGTACCAGTTCCGCACGCCCGAGTTCTGGAAGTCGCTCAAGGCCATCGGTGGCCAGAAGAGCTACGAACTGGGCGGCGCCTTCGGCGATGCCAAGGGGCAGCCGGGTCAGTCGAACTCCGTGAGCCACGGCTGCGTGCCGTCGCTCTTCCAGCAGACCAACATCATCAACACCGGGAGGAGGGCGTGAGCGAATTCGGCCCCCGTTCTCTGTATGCACCGGCCGGGATTCTCACGCGTGCCGAGGCGCAGGAAATCGCCCAGCGCGCGCTGCGGAACTCGCCGGCGGAAGAGACACGCGTTTCCATCAACAGTGCGGCGCGGGCGGACACGCGCTTCGCGTTGAATCAGGTCACCACGTCGGGTGAGAATCAGGATACGCAGGTCACGATCACGGCGTACTCCGGTAATCGCGCGGCCAGCGTGAATACCAACCGACTCGACGAAGCCTCGCTCGCCGCGGCGGCAAAGCAGGCGTACGAGATCGCGAAGCTGGTGCCGCCCAATCCGGAGCGCATGCCGGAGCTTGGCGCGCAAACGTATCCATCGCCGCGCGAGCGCAGCATCACGTTGCCGTCGCCGACCGAGCGCGCGGCGGCGTCGAAGATCGTAACCGAGCTGGCGCGTGCCAACGAATTGATCGCGACCGGCTTCATCGAGTGTCGCGCCGGAGCGACGGCGCTCGCGAACTCGAAGGGGCTGTTCGCGTACGACTCGAGTTCATCGGTGACGATGACCACCACGGTGCGCTCACCCGACGGCACCGGCTCCGGCTGGGCATGCACCGACGGCAACACGTTCTCCGATCTCGATCCGGCGCGCGTGGCCGCCACGGCGGTGCAGAAGGCCAAGGATTCGCGCAATCCGGTGGCCATCGAGCCGGGGCGCTACACCACGATCCTCGAGCCCACGGCCGTGGGCAATCTGGTGCAGCTGATCGCCGGTGCGATGCAGGCACGTTCTGCCGATGAGGGCCGCTCCTTCTTCTCGAAGCAGGGCGGTGGCAACAAGATCGGGCTCAAGGTGGTCGACGACCGCGTTACGCTGATCACCGACCCGGCCGATTCACCCAGCACGAGCGGCGGCTACGATGGCGACGGCATGCCGCTCGAGAAAATCACGTGGATCGAGAACGGCGTCGTGAAGAACCTGAACTACGATCGGTTCTGGGCGCAGAAGCAGGGCGTGCAGCCCACGCGCGCCGGTGGTGGAGGCGGTGGTGGTGGCGGAGGCGGTGGTGCGCGTTCGCTGCGCATGCTCGGCGGCACCACGAGTGTGGCCGACATGGTGAAGAACACCGAGCGCGGCATCCTGGTGACGCGCTTCTGGTACATCCGCGGCGTCGATCCGCGCACGATTCTCTACACGGGACTCACGCGCGACGGCACGTTCCTGATCGAGAACGGCAAAGTCACGCGCCCGATCAAGAATTTCCGATTCAACGAATCGCCCATCTTCTTCCTGAACAATCTGGAAGCGATGGGCCCGACGATCCGCATCAACGCGTCGGAAAACCTCGGCGCCGGCGGCGCAGTGTACATGCCGCCGATCAAAGTCCGAGACTTTACGTTTTCGTCGCTGTCGGATGCGGTGTAACTGGGCTGGGCAATTCTGAACTGAAAACTTGAAACCGAAAACTCCCTAGGAAGCAGGGGGGAGGGTATCAGGGGAGAGGAGGCAGGAACCACGCGCGGTTCACCTGCTTCCTGCCCCCTGATACCCTCCCCCCTGCTCCCTAGGGAGTTTTCAGTTCCGAGTTTTCAGTT
>NZ_JBILKJ010000122.1:0-8224 GCF_044376735.1 Gemmatimonas sp. | reverse complement strand
TCACCTCAGTCGGCCTGAAGCTGTCGCACCCAGAGGCCGCGAGGGCCGCAGCCACTGCCAGCAGCGGCAGGCGGGCGGCGGTGCGCAAATGGATCGGTCGGCGCATGGTCAGAACCCGAAGCGGAGAGTGAGGAGATAGCTGCGGGGGTTCACCTCGGTGGCGTAGTTGAAGCCACCAACGGCGGCACCCCCCTGCGTCCCGGCCGACGACAGGTCGGTCTCGGGGTCAAAGCTCGATGACGCCCACCGCCACGGATTCACGACCTGGAAGGCCACCCGCAGGTCCTTCGCCCCACGCGGCAACAGGCGTTCCGGCATCCGGTAGTCCGCTGACAGCGTGCGCAGCGCGACGTAGTCGGTGTTCTCCACCCACAAGTTCATCACTCGCTGCCAGATGGCTGCGCGGCTGCCGTTGTACGGCGCCTGCGCCAGCGCCGCCGCCGGCACGTAGCCGTCGGTGCCCGGCACGCCGTAGAGGTAGCGGAACGCCTTGTCGAACGATTGCGCTTGCGCCCCGAACTGGTAGTCGGCGCTGGTGCTGATGGTGAGCCGTGAGCCGATCCCGACCGACGCCCCGAAGCTGCCGAACTTGTCCGGCATCGGCTTCCCCAGGAACTGCAGCTCGCGGATCTCTGTGATCGCGCCGTTCCCGTTGAATACCGCCTGCGCCCCGCGCAGGTAGCCCACCGGAAACCCTTCCTGCACGATGCCCTGCACGGTGCTCGCTCCGTACCCGCTGATGGCGAACGGCGGCGTCCCGCCCAACCGCAGCACCTTGTTCTGCAGCGTGTTGAACGAGGCGTTCAGCGACAGTCGCCACGTCGGCGTGCTCACCGGCGTCGCCGTTGCCCGCAGCTCCATCCCCTTGTTGGAGATTTCGCCCACATTGGTCACCTGACTCACTTCACCGGTGGACGGCGCCGGCGGCGCGTTGATCAGCGCGTCCACCGTCCGGGCCGAGTACCACCCGAGTCCGAGCGTGAGCTTCTCCTGCAGGAACGACAGGTCGGCGCCCACTTCGGTGGTCCCCGTGCGCTCCGGCTTCAGGTTGATATTGCCGGGCTGTCCAAACGTTGCCGCCTGCTGGCCGAGGAAGGGGTTGATCGCCACCGTCCGATCGTTCGCGAACGGCTGCGGGAACTGCCCCGCCACACCGTAGGCGCCACGCAGCCGGATGTCGGAGAGCACCTCCTCCGAGACCAGCTTCCGCAGCCACCCCTCACTGCCCAGCGCCCACACCAGCCCGACCTTGGGGTACAACTGCGCACCGGTGTTGGCGCCGAAGGCGGTGTTCTTGTCGGCGCGCAGCCCCAGTTCGACGGTGTACTTCTCGCGCCAGCTGATGTTGCTCTGCCCGAAGAGTCCGTAGTTGGCCACCCGGAACGCGAGGTCCGTGCTCTGCGACACGCCGGCGCCCTGCAGCGTCAACTGCCCGTCGCGAACGTTGGTGGCCGTGTATGCCACCTGTACGTCGTCGTTTCGGAACAGCTGTGCCCCCACCGACGACACCACCGACAGATCCGACCCCACCGTCGCGCTGTGCTGTGCTCCGGCGCTGAAGGTGAACCCGGTGAATGTCCGCTCGAAGTTCTGGATCGTGCCGCGATCGGTCGTCCCCGCCGGGAATGCCCGCGTTGCGATGAGGAATTCGTTGGTGACCACCGACTTCTCGCGGCTGAACCGGTTGTTCAACCCGAAGGTCATGTTGGTCTTGAGCGCCGGCGTGGGGTTGTAGTCCACGCGGTGCGATGTCTGCCACGCCCGCGTAAACACGCGGTTGTTTTGCAGTCGCTCGGCGTTGTCCACAAACGTGCGGAGGCTGTCGTATCCGGCCGCTCCCAGCGCGTCGATGTCGTTGTTGAATCCGAACGCCGATGAGCGTCCTGCCTCGAGCACCCAGAGTGACGTGTAGCCGCCTGCGTTGCCGTTCCGGAAGCGCGGGTTGTCGGTTTCGTTGTAGGACAGCGACCCTTGATAGCGCCCCTTCGACCCAATGTTGGCGCCGATCGCGTTCCGGAAGCCGAACGCCCGGTTATCCCCGTACACGCGGTGACTTTCGCTGGCCCGCAGGTTCCCTGACAGGCTGTACGTGACGGCGCTGTTGCCTCCCTCGATGCCGGCCGCGTACTGCTGCGTGAGCCCACGGCGGTAGAGCAGGTCGTCGGTGCGGTCGAAGAACAGGAACTGTGTTTGTGGCGTATCGAACCCAGTCCGGGTTTCGAAGTAGCCCTTTGTTCCGCCCGCCGTGCCGCGCTTGGTAAAGATCTGCAGCACGCCGTTCGCCGCGTCCGACCCGTACAGCGTCGTTGCCGCGCCACCGGGGATGAACTCGATGCGTTCGATGTTGTCCATGGGCAGGTCCGCGATGGCGCTGGTCGCCGCCCCCTGCGCCCGCACTCCCGACACGTTCATGCCGAGGGCGGCGATGGTGTTGAGGTTGTCCATGCGCACGCCGTCCACATAGATCACCGGCGTGCCGTTGTTGCTCACCGACGTGATACCGCGCGTGCGCATGATGGACGTGGTGCCCGGCTGCCCGGACGTGAGTCGGATTTGCGCCGCGGGGAGGTTGGTCTGCAGCAGTTCGTCGAGTCGCCGGGCCGGCGACGCTTCGATCTTGTCGGCACCCACCACGTCCACCGTGGTAGCGATCCGTCGCTTCGAGATTTCACCGCCCTGCCCGGTGACGACCACCGCGTCCAAGTCCATCGGTCGCGATGCCAGCGCCGCGTTCACGGTGGCGGTCTGCCCAGCGGCCACGGTGACGGCCACGACCTTCGAGGCGTACCCGATCTGCCGGAAGTTGAGCGAGCGTGCCCCGACGGGGACGTCCGTCAACCGGTAACGCCCGGTGGCATCAGTCCGCGCCACCCGTAGCAGGTTGGCATCGGCGAACACCTGCACATTGGCGAGCGACACCCCAGTCCGCTCATCAGTGACCTGCCCGGCGACCGTGCCCGTTGCCTGGGCATGGAGGGGGGCGGCGGGCAAGACTCCGGCCGCGAAGGGCAGGAGCGCGGCCAGCCATCGGCAGCGACGTATCATCGGGACTCTACCTTAGGAAAGGGAAACGGATACCTGCACACATACGACCAGCTGTCACCACCTTCTCACGCGCTCCCGGTCAACTCCAGCAGCGAGAGTGCGAGCACTTTCGTCGACTGCACCAAGTCCTCGATCACGCAGTACTCGTCTGGCTGGTGCGCCAGATCGAGAATGCCCGGGCCGTAGGCGACGCAGTTGGGCACGCCGGCGATGCGATCGACATGCTTGTGATCGTACGTGCCGGGGCTGGCCGCGAGGACGGCGGGGCGCCCGAGCACCTGCTGGATCGATCGCTCGAGTGACGAGACCACCGAGGCGCCGTCGGGGGTGCGTACGGGATGCACCACCATCAGGTCGCGCAATTCATAGATCAGGTGCGGGGTCTCGCGGGCGGCGCGCTCCAGCAGCTCCACGATCTCGCCGCGCGTGGCGTCGAAGCCTTCCTCCACGAGAAAGCGCCGGTCGAACACGGCTCGACACAGGTCGGCCACACAGGGCGTCTGGATGCCGTCGATCGGCTGCCCACCCGCAATGCCGTTGATATTGAGCGTGGCATGGCGCGCGCCGTCCGGCTTGACCGGCACGGCGGTGGTACGCGCGCCCAGGGCGGGCATGAGCTCGCGGCGGATCTGATCGAGAATCACGCCCATGTGCTCGATGGCGCTCACCCCCAGAAAGGGCATGCAGCCGTGGGCGATGCGCCCGTGGGTGGTGACCTCGAACCAGTAGACGCCGCGATGACCCGTGTAGATGCGATCGGTGTTGGTGGGTTCGGTGATGATCACGGCGTCGGTGCGGTCGGCGCTGAGGCGCCCCTGCTGCGCCAGCCAGGCCATGCCGGCAAAGCCGCCGCTCTCTTCATCGACCGTTCCGCTGACCTCGACCGAGCCGACCAGCGGAACGCCGGCGCGCCGGATCGCTTCGGCCGCGTAGATGGCTGCGGTAATGCCGGCCTTCATGTCGCAGGTGCCGCGTCCATAAATGCGCCCATCGCGCACCAGCCCACCGAACGGATCGACCGTCCAACCGGCACCGGCCGGCACGACATCGAAGTGACCGTTGAGATGCACCAGCGGACGTTTCGTCATCCCTTCGCGTAGCCCCACCACGTTGACACGCGGATGCGCCGGGGTGTGATCGGCATGTCCTTCGGCGGTGAGATACTCTACCGCGAAGCCGCAGGCATCGAGGCGGCGACCGATGAAGTGCGCGCACTCCTCGTAGGCATCGCCCGGCGGATTGACGGTTGGGATGCGAACCATCTCGGCGGTGAAGTCGACCATTTCATCGGTGGCCGCATCGATGGCCGCGAACACACGATCGATCTGTTGCGCGGTGGTTGGCATGTCGGCGAACTACGCGTATCGCGCCAGACTTGTCAAGCACCAAAGCGCGGCGTAACTCTCGCGTTACTTCTCTCCGAAAAAATTCTCGCAACGGGACATGCCCCATGTGTGAGCGCCGCCGCCGGTGAACGTGCAACTCGTGCTGCTGATCGCGTACTCCGCGGCGCAGCTGGCGTTGGGTGCGTGGATTTCGCGTCGTGTGAAAACGGCCGGCGACTTCTTCGTGGCCGGTCGGGCGCTCGGTCCTGGGCTGCTCTTCAGCACGTTGCTGGCGGCGAACATCGGCGCCGGTTCCACCGTTGGCGCCACGGGCCTCGGTTATCGTGATGGTCTCGCCGCCATCTGGTGGGTACTCTCCGCCGGCCTCGGTTCCATCGTCCTCGGCTTCTGGATCGGTCCTGCCATCCGGCGCGTGGCGGCCACGCACGATCTCCGCACCGTCGGCGACTATCTCGAATTCCGCTATGGCGTCGTGGTGCGATCGGTCATTGCCGCGCTACTCTGGATCGGCGCCGTATTCATTCTTGCGGGCCAGCTGATCGCCGTGTCGTGGATTCTGAACGTCGTGGCCGGTGTGCCGAAAAGCGTCGGCTGCATTCTTGGCGGTGTGTTGATCACCGTGTACTTCGCGGCTGGTGGTTTGCTCACCTCCGCGTACGTGAACGTCGTGCAGCTCACCGTCAAGCTGGTAGGCTTCGCGATCGCCATTCCGTTTGCGCTGTCCGCATCGGGTGGATGGCAGGCCGTGCGCGCGCTGCAGCCCACGCCTGACTACTGGAATCCGTGGAGCAGCGGCGGCTCGGGACTCGTGTATCTCGCCATGCTCGGACCCGCCTTCATCGTATCGCCCGGTCTGCTGCAAAAAATCTATGGCGCCCGTGATGATCGCGCGGTGCGCATCGGTGTCGGGCTCAATGCGCTGGCGCTCATGTTGTACGCCGGCATTCCCGTATTGCTGGGCATGATGGCGCGCGCACAGTTTCCCAATCTGGCACAAGCCGAGCTGGCGTTGCCCACGCTACTGGTATCGGGTGTGCCGCTCGCGATCGGGACACTCGGGCTCGCGGCGGTGTTCTCCGCCGAGTTGAGCGCCGCCGACGCCGTACTCTTCATGCTCACCACGTCGCTCTCGCAGGATTTCTACAAGCGCTTCGTGAATCGTGAGGCGTCCGAGGTACAGATGTTGCGCGTCACTCGCATCACGGCGGTGTTGGCCGGTGCCCTTGGCGTGGGTGTGGCGCTCGCGGCGGCCGGCGTGGTGAGTGCCCTCAGTATCTTTTATACCATCATGGGCGTGAGTCTCTTCGTGCCCATCCTGGCCGGACTGTTCAGCCGTCGCGCCGCCACCGCCGATGCGCTCGCGGCGATCGTGGCCGGTATCGCCATCGTCGGGGGCCTCAAGCTGTGGCCCACGGCGTTGTCGATCGCCAGCGTGACGCCAGCCATGGCGGGACTGGCCGGTTCGATCACGGCCTTCTTTGTGGTTCAACTCATCCGGCGCGTGCTGGGCGGACCCAACGGCCCGACGCGCACCTCCCTTTCCCATCTCAGTGAGTAGATAGCGCGTCATGGCCAGCCACGGAATTTTCGATCTCACCGGCAAGGTTGCCGCCATCATCGGCGGCGCATCCGGCATCGGCGAAGCGGTCACCCTCGGCGCCGTCGCGCAGGGTGCCACGGTCGTCTGCCTCGATGTCGCGCAGGACAAGGCGGCGGCCGTCGCCGCGCAGGCCGGCGGCACCACCGAATCCGGTGTCATCGACATCACCGATGCGGCGTCGGTCGATCGTGCACTCGATGGCATCGTGGCCAAGCACGGCCGCCTCGATATCGTGATCTGCACCCCCAGCATCAACGTCCGGAAGAAGATCCTCGATTACACGAACGAAGAGCTCGATCGTGTGCTCAAGGTGAACGTGTCCGGCAACTTCAACGTGCTGCGCACCGCTGGACGCATCATGGTCGCGCAGCGGCGCGGCAGCATCGTGCTCTTTTCGTCGATCCGTTCCCTCGTGGTCGAGCCGGGACAGTCGGTGTATTCGGCCACCAAGGCGGGCATTCTGCAGCTGGCGCGTGGCGCGGCCAGCGAGTTCGGGCCGTACGGCGTGCGCGTGAACTGCGTGGGCCCTGGCGTGATCGAAACGCCGCTGACGGCGCCGATCAAGGCCAACGAAGACTGGTTCAACGCGTACGCGGCCAAGACGACGTTCAATCGCTGGGGCAAGCCCGAGGAAATGGTGGGACCCACGCTGTTCCTCGCTTCTGATGCCGCGAGCTACGTGAACGGCACGATCATCTACGCCGACGGCGGCTGGCTGGCCCAGGACGGTCGGTTCACGCCGCCGGGCATGTGACGCTCGCGTGTCGATGACCAGCCCTTCAACGACGTACCGCATTGCCGTCATTGCCGGCGACGGCATCGGCACGGAAGTGATCCCAGCCGGGATCGACGTGCTGCAGCGCGCGGTACGCGATGAGCCGTGCGTGCTCGAGTTCACGGCGTTTCCGTGGGGCTGCGAGTACTACCAGCGCACGGGCACCATGATGAGCGCGGACGCGCTCGACCAGCTGCAGGCGTTCGACGCGATCTATCTCGGCGCGGTCGGCGCCCCTGGGGTTCCCGATCACGTGTCGGTATGGGAGCTCATCTTGCCCATTCGCCAACGGTTCGATCAGTACGTGAACCTGCGGCCCATGCGCCTGTTGAACGGGGTCCCCGGCCCGCTCGCCGGTCGCGGGCCGGCGGACATCGACATGATCTGTGTGCGGGAAAATTCGGAAGGGGAGTACGCCGGGCTTGGCGGACGGCTGCACCGCGGCACGCCGCATGAAGTGGCCGAGCAGACCGGCCTGTTCACGCGGCGCGGGATCGATCGCATTGCACGCTTCGCCTTCGAACTCGCGGCACGCCGACCGAATCCCCGGCTGGCGAGTGCGACCAAGAGCAATGCGCTGCAGCATTCCATGGTGCTGTGGGACGAGACTCTCGATGCCGTGGCGGCCGATTTTCCCGACGTCGCGTTTC
This sequence comes from Gemmatimonas sp., assembly GCF_044376735.1. GTDB lineage: Bacteria > Gemmatimonadota > Gemmatimonadetes > Gemmatimonadales > Gemmatimonadaceae > Gemmatimonas. The sequence goes on along the minus strand of NZ_JBILKJ010000122.1, from coordinate 808 downwards.
GCAAGTACCACGTGGATGCGCTCGCCGCGCGCATGGTAACGCATCCGGGCACGCTCGACGTGATCGTGGCGTCGAACCTGTTCGGGGACATTCTCACGGATCTCGGTGCCGCCATCTCGGGCAGCCTTGGCGTCGCACCTGGCGCCAACATCAACCCTGAGCGACACCATCCCTCCATGTTCGAGCCCATCCACGGCTCTGCTCCGGACATCGCCGGCCGCGGGATCGCGAATCCGATCGGGGCCATCTGGGCGGGTGCCATGATGCTCGATCATCTCGGCCTCACGGCCGCGCACGATCGGATCGTCCGGGCGATTGAACGCGTGGTCGGCGGCGGTGGTCCGCGCACGCCTGATCTGGGTGGCAGCGCCACCACGCGTGATGTCACCACGGCCGTAATCGACGCACTTGTCTGACCTCCGGCGGTCTGCGCGCACTTCGGTCGCGCCGTACCGCGCGCTCGTTTCCGTACTTCCTTCTGTCTGACGCATGACTTTGCCACGCATTCCGCACGTCGTCGCCGGCGCTCGCCATGACGCACATTCTACGCGCACGGCTCCCGTGTACGATCCCTCCACGGGCGCCGTCGCGGCGCACGTGCCGCTCGCCGATGCGGTCGATATCGAAGCCGTCATCGCGGATGCGGCGGCGGCGGCGCCGGCGTGGGGCGCTCGGTCGGCGCTCGATCGCGCACGCGTGCTCTTTCGATGGCGCGAGTTGTGCCTCGCCCACGCCGACGAGCTGGCGCACCTGATCAGTCGCGAGCATGGCAAAGTCGTGGCCGATGCGCGTGGTGAATTGCAGCGCG
>NZ_JBILKJ010000121.1:0-8253 GCF_044376735.1 Gemmatimonas sp. | reverse complement strand
TCGGCGTTTACCGAATTGCCCGTCCTGTTCCGGCACGCCGAGGCCGCTGCCTGTCTGCCGTCGCATCATCGCGATCCCTTCGACCGCATCCTGATCGCGCAGGCACAGGTTGAAGGGCTCGTCGTCATCTCGCGGGACCAGTCCTTCACGCTGTACGACCTCAAGCTCATCCGCGCGTAGCGTTACGCCAGGAAACAGGTCCGTCGGCGGCTTGGTCCGCTGGTCCGATTCATCGGCCGTCGCGGCCGTGCCGCGCGGCCCGTTACCGCAGGCGCGTCTGATACCCGTCGCCGACGTACATGCGGGTCACCGCGCCGTTCTCCTCGACAAAGCGCACCACTTCCCCGATCGCACTGCCACCACCCGGCGCCATCAGGCGGAAGCGACCGCCACCAAGGGGCTCGAGCGTGGACGGCGTGCCAACGGTAGTCGAGTTGGGCGACATCATGACCAGCTTCTCGTTGAGCAGCACGACCCGCGAGTCTCCCCACGCGCTACGGTACCACCCCGCAAAGCGGGCCCACGACGGGTCCCACGCGATCGTCTGCGCCCGCGTCGGCGCGGCCTTCAGTACGGCGGCACCGACCGTCGCGATGAGTTGTTCGGCGATCTGCCTGGGGTCAGAGTCGTTGGTATTGGTGAGCACGATGACGCCCACTTTGTCGTTCACCTGAAACAGCGTGTGCGTGGTGTTGCCCGGATAGCCACCACCGTGACCCACCCACGTACGATTCTCGAATCGCAGGAAATCGAAGCCGAGCCCGCTGCCACTCTGCCACGTTTCATCCACGGCGCGCACGCGGTGCATCTCGCGCCATGAGCCCGTGCTGAGAATCTGCGCACCGGCGCGCGGTCCCCGGCGGAACTGCGCCGACACGAACTTCGCGAGATCATCCACGTTCGACGTCATGCCCGTGGCGGCCGCCATGCCGCGTGCATCCACGAAGGGGAGCACATCGCGCGAGCCATCGGGCATGCGACGCATGTAGGGTACGGTCAGTCCCGGCACGTTCTGATCCACGCTCGTGCTGGTCATCGCCAGCGGCGTGAGGATCTGCTGCTGCACGTACGCCGCCCATTTCTGTCCGGTGATCTGTTCGACCACCAGCCCCGCCACCGCGAACGCCAGATTGGAATACTTATAGCGCACGTTGGGGGCGAACGCGGCCTGACGATCGCTGTATAGGCGCTTCAGTTCCTCTTCGCTGGGGAAGTTGAACGAGATCCAGTGATCGCCGGCCTCGCGCTGCAACCCTGACGTGTGCGACAGCAACTGTTCAATGGTGATCACGCCGTCGTCGTCGCCTGCCGGCTTGGCCTTGAACCACGGCAGATACTTCTCGACCGGATCGTCCAGGCGAATCTTCCCCTCCTCACGCAGCTGCATGATGGCGATGGCCGCGAACATCTTGCTGTGCGATGCGATGCGGAACTTCACCTGCGGCGTCATGGGCACGCGGTTTTTCACATCGGCCATGCCGAACCCCTGCGACCACACCAGTTGCTGATCGTACACCACGCCTACGGCGACACCGGGTATCCCGCGATAGGCGAGCTGCCCATCCATCCACGCCGAGAAGAGACGCTCGGCGCCGAGCACCTCGGCATTGGTGGCGATGGCGTTGGGCGCAGCTGCGGCACCCTGCGCGGCGGCGCTTGGCGCGGCGGCTAACACCGTGAACAGGAGCGCCGAGCGCAACAGAGGTATCGTTCGGCGGGTGCTGCGGGGGCGGAGCGATCGTTGACGGGTGGTCATAGTTGGTCGCCAAGGATGGGTCGGAGTTGCATGCGGTCGTGGCCGGCGGTCGTTCATAAGCTGCGGTCGCTCTCGCGCATCGGGAAGCGCTCGCAGATGGCAACGCGTTGGTTTGCGCGCCCGCCGCCCGCCGCCCGCCGCCCGCCGCCGACTCAGGTAACCGTCGCGTCTTGGAACGGCTATACTCAAGCGGTCGCGGTCCCTTCCGCTCCGCGCCGGCTCCTCCTCCGCATTCAACCCCTCCCGGCCTCATGGTCTTCTCCAAAGACGAACTCATTGGCGCGCTCGCCCACGAAGTGGGCATCGTGCGTCACCTCATCACCAAGATCACCGCCGACACGGCGGATTTCCGCGCCACCCCCAAGCAGCGCAGCAACATCGAACTGGTGCGCTATCTGGTCGTCCAGGGGCCGGCGCTCACCTCGGCCATCAAGGCCGGTGCCTTTGACGGCGCGGCGTGGGGCGCGGCCCAGGGGCAGGCGGATGCGCTCGACCTGGCAGGGCTCGACGCGCTGCTCGCCACGCAGAGTGCCTGGTACGCCGAGCAGGTCGGCGCCATGAGCGACGATGACATGCGTGGCACCATTCAGCTGTTCGGTGGCCCCATGTCGCGCGGCGCGCACTTCGTCACCATGGTGCTCGCGAACTACGCTGCGTATCGCACGCAGCTGTTCTGCAGCCTCAAGTTGTGCGGCCACGAAGAGCTCAACACGTGGAACCTATGGCGTGGCGCCGACGCGCCGGCCAAGGCCTGAGCACCACGCCAATCGCGTGCTCAGCGCGGCAGCGCAAGCGCCGCGATCGCTACTTCGACGGCGCCGTCGTCCCCGACGTCGGCCGCTCCCCTGTCCACACCACGATGCTTCCGCAGCCGGACAGCGCATTCATGAACTCGCCCGGTGCGAAGCCCGCCTGATACACCTCGACCGCCTTGATCCACGCTGCCGGGAGAAACGAGTTGATGGTCTCGCCGTTCGGCATGCGCATGCCATCGACGAAGATCGTTGGACTGCATCGGTTGAACGTGCCGCGCATCGTGATGATGTCACGGGACGCGCCGGCGAGTATCACTTGCACACCCGGAATGCGTCGCATCAGGTCGGTGAACTGGTTCGGTTGAATCTTCTCGATGTCTTCGGGGGTTAAGAATCGACCCAGTCCCGCCCTCCGACGGTCTTCGAAGCCGGCCATCCTGCTGCCCAGGCGACGTATGCGATCGGCGCGTACCTTCACCGTGTCGAGCATCAGCAACTGCTGCATCGCGAACTGCGGTACCGCGCTGTCGCTGGGGAAGATGTCCACCGGCCGCAGCTCTGGTTCGAAGCCGAGCGCCCGCAGGTCGAGCGTCCAGGTTCCGGTGGGAAGTCCGTTCAGCGTGAACGCACCCTGGTCGTCGGTGCGTGCTTCGAGGCCGGTCGCACGCACGGTCACGCGCGCATTGGCCAGCGGTTTCGCATTGAGTCCGCGCACGACGCCCCGGAGCTGTCCACTCCCGCGCCAGACGATGTTCACGATGGAGTCGGTCGCGGCGAGCGAATCCGACGACGGCGGCGGCGCCTCAGCCGTGCGCAGGAGGCGTGACTCACCTACGAAGAGATCGTGTTTGTAGATGCCATGCTCCGGCAGCGTGAACTCGATCACCCCACTGGAATCGGTCCCGCTCCACGCCTTGAGTCGGATAATGCCGCGCACCGGCACGCCGCAGGCCAGGAACGAGCCGTCGGGATCCGACGACGCATCGATCGTCGCCACCTCGCGCCGCCACGTGCCGTTCTCGTAGAGCAGTTCGAGCCATTGCACCCGCACGGTGCCACGTACGGCGGCCCGGCCCTCGCGCACGGAGCGCAATCTCCCGAAAAGAAAGCCGGATGAATCGGTGGCCGAATCAGTCGAGCCGCACACCCGATCGGCCAGTGTACGCGCCGACGGCACGGTAATCGTGGCCCGCGTCGCGCCGCGCTCGCCCACGGTCACCGGAGCCATGATCTCCCGCACCGCCAGTGAGTCGAGGCGCGGATGGACCGCGCTCAGTATCCACGATCCCACCGCCACGCTGTCATAGCGGAACCGGCCAAGGCCGTCCGCCGTGGTGGATCGCGCACGCGAGGGATCGGCCACGCTCACGAGCTGTACCGTCGCGCCGCCCAACGCGCTCATCGAGACACTGTCGAATACAACGCCCCGAATGCGACCGTAGCGCGGCGCCTGGGCGCTGGCTGTTCCTGCGATCGCCGTGTGGACAACGAGGCTCGCCGCAATCGCGAGCGCCGACGGCATGAAGCTTCGCGGCATCTGCGTCATTGATGCGTAAGGGATGGTGATAATCCTGCGTGTAAACTAACGTCGCCGCCCCTCCACCGACGCGCCACGCATGCCCTCACGCAGTTCGCCGACGAACCCCAGCGGCACCTTGCGCCAGCCGGTCCACATCTCCGCGATTCCGGCCTCATCGCGCACCAGCAGCTGACCGGATGTGCCGCCATCGAGGGCGACGGCGCGGCGTGCGCCGAGGGCGCCCATGAGCGCCGCGGTTTCGGGGATCGTGAGTCCCACGGGCATCGGTGAGAGCACGCCGCCCAATCCGTGAAAGCGCGTGAGCACGAGGAGTAGGCTGCCGTCGGGGAGCAAGCCGAGCGCGAGCCGTGAATCGCGGTGCGTGACATCCAGCCCCGCGTCGGTTCGCGTGAGCTGCCGCGGCACCATCGCCGCGCCCTGCAGCAGCGCGGGGTAGCTCTGGAATGCGGTCTCGGTGCGACCCGCCGCGCGCAGGGCAGCGACCGAGTCGGACGAGACGAGTCGCACACCGCCGCCGCTGTCGACCACGACCGCCATCACCAGCGGGCCACGCCCCGGTGCCTGCACCTCCTTGCCGTCGCGCACGATCCACCCCCAGGGACCCTGCTCACGGAACTGCCCGGCGTTGCAGGCAACGATCGCGTCGTCGCCGAGCGCCTCGATGTTCCACGCGGCCCGTCGCCGCGGAGGCAGATCGAGACGGAAGCGAAGACGTTCTGGCTCGATCCGCGCGATTATCGCGCGGATACGCCACGCCTCGCCCGACCCGGTAAGGTCGAGGGACGCCACCTCGACGCCGGCACGTACAGGACGCCAGCGGAGCGCGGCGGTGAGCGCCGGATGCGGCGCCGACCACTGTCGCGGCGCGCGCGACGCACGCCACCACGTGACCCACCCGGAGTCCGTGCGCACCGCGAGGGTCGAGGGCGGGAGCTGGCCCCGACACTCGTGCGTATCGAACAGCAACAGCACCGCGAGCAGCGCGCCGAGCGCAGGGACGCGCGTCGACGTGCTCATGGTGAGCGCACCGCTCGTCCGGTGCACTGGCAGGACGCTAGTCGGGGAACCCCGAGCAAAACTGCTTGCCATTCTTGCGCAGCTCAGGCAGTCGCTTCGAGAGCAGCGCCTGCTCGGCGTCGGAGAATCCCTTGATCTCCTGCTTGCGGTCGGACGCCTCGGTGAACGCGATGAGCTTGTCGCACACGACGCCCATCTGCACGCCACTGAGTCCCGCCTCGCGGGCGATGATCTCACTTCGATTCGGCGCCGAGGTGTTCAGGGCGGCAAGTTCCTGCTGTGTCTTGGCCACCTGAGCCGCTTGGGCCTCGACCTTCTTCATCTCCGCTTCCCTCGCTTCGTCCTTGCGCTGAGCCTCGGCGACGTCCGCCTTGGTCACCTTGCACGGCGCGCCGCGCACAGTGATCGCCACAGAGTCGAGGAGCGCCATGGAGCGCATCGCGGTGCCGACCGTGTCCACGCGCTGCCCCGTACGCTCGCGGCGCTCGGTCTCCTCCGTCAGCTTCTCGAGGCGATCCATCAACGCTTCGCCCTTCACGCGCCGGGGATCCTTTTCCGGCAACGTCTCCAGCAGCGTCATGACTTCTCCCTGGCACGCCATCGGCCCCAAGTTCCCGCTCGGGGCGAAGCGACTCGCCATGCTCTTTGTGGAGCGCTCTAGCTCCGCGTTCTCGCGGTCCGCCTGTAGCTTCTTTCGCTCGAACTCGGGGAGGTCGCGCTCGTATCGCGCCTGCGCCTCGTCCGCGAGCGTGACCCCACGCAGCAGCCCGTCGAAGCGTGCGGCCGTGATCTCGTAGCGCGCGTCGCTGAAGCTGGGCGGGAGCGATTCGGCCTTCTTGGGCACCACCGCCTCGGTGATTTTCTGTTCCAGCTTCTTGCGCAGGCCACCCAACTGTGCCTGCGCGGCCACTGGAGTCAGGAGCACGGTCGCGAGCAGCACCCGCTCGATGAACACGGCAGAAAGCGGACGACGACGGAGGGAAGTCATGCCTGTCAGGGCGCGAGTCGTGAGTCGCATGGAAGACCGGAGCGTGGGGAACGCAATGAAGAATGGGACCAGCGGTACAGCGCGCGTTCCCGATCGCGCTGCACCACATCAATGCTAACAGTCATTCCGGCTGGCGAGCGAGCTCAGCAATGCACTCGACAACTTTCGAGACACTCCACTGCTCGACGCAGCAGGTGTCGGTAGTCCTCGCGCTGCTCGCACGTCGTCGCCGCGCTCCGCGCGCATCGTTAGGTGAGTGCCCGCCGCCGAAGCCGGCGCTACCTGGCCTGACAGAGGTGGTCGAGGGCGACCTTCGGCATGGAGCCGGGCAGCGGCGTGGCATACCCGGGGATCCCGACTTCCTTGTGCTGCGCCACCTTCGTGCCTTTGGCGTCGCTGTAGTACCAGTTCTCCTTCACGGCGACGACCTGCTTGCGGCAGTCGAGCATGAGCAGCGTGCGCGAACTGTACCAGTTGCCGCCGGGCACTTTGGTGGGCTTGTGAAATTGCACGCGCAGCGCGGCGGTAATGATGCCCCCGCTGCGCTGCACCGACTTGGACTCGAGTAGCACCGTGCCGCCGTTGATCAGGCCGATCGGCGTACGTGCCTGTGCGGAGACCCCGCGTGGTGCGAGGAGGCTGGCCGAAGCAAGCGCGAAAATGACGGTGACGATGCGCATAGGCGTCATGACATGCGAAAGAGACGAGACCGGTGTTCCTCGAGTGTACACGACGAATGCCGACCTACCGGTTGCAGCTCGGGTAGGTCGGGTCGGCGCCGGCGATCGCCGGTTTTTCCTTCCGGTTCGCGACGGCGGTCATCACGTCGTGCACGAAGCGACCCAGCCGCGCGGCGTGATCATAATCGATGTACTGCGGCTCGTCCGACTGCATGTGATAGTCGGGACCGTACCCCAGCGACATGTACACGACCGGGATGTCCTTGCGGACGTAGTTCACCTGATCGCTGCGGCAGAAGCGGTTGAGCGGGTTGGCGGGAACGTCCCAGCTCTTGTCGATCGCCATGGGCTCGGGGCTGCTGGCGTTCACCGAGTCGATGATGTCGCCGAAGTCGCGCGACAGGCGCCGCGCGCCGAGCATCTGCACGGAGTTCGGTCCACCGAACTTCACCTGGTCGGCGCGACCCTTGCCGACCATGTCCATGTTGTGCGCGGCCACGATCTTGTCGATGGGCACCGTCGGGTTGTCGACGAACCAGCGCGACCCCAGCAGGCCGCCTTCTTCGCCTTGGTGCGACACGAAGATCACCGAACGCGCCGGCTTCTCCTTGGCGAACTTCTCGGCGAGTTCCAGCAGTACCATCGAGCCCGATCCGTCGTCGTCAGCGCCGTTCATGATCGAGTCTTGACGGGCCGGCCGGGCGGCGCGCGCCTTCGCGATGAGCGCGTTGATCTTCACCTGCTGCTCCGCCGTCGGGATGCACGTGGGATCGTTGTTGCCTTGACGACGCGTCACGAAGTTCGTGGCGCGCAGCGAGTCATGGTCGATCACCGTGGTGTTGATCCCCACGTGGTCGTTGTGCGCGCCCACCAGCACGTACTCTTCCTTGAGCGTCGGATCGGAGCCGGGGAGCACCGCGATCACGTTGCGCGCCGCATACGCCGCCGGGCGCCAGGCGTGATTCCACGACGCCGTGATCGGCTGCCCCACCGTCCCGACGGTGACCTGATCCATCGGCTTGCCGAACAGCTGCTCGGCCATCTTCCGCGAGATCGTCGCGCCGGCGGGGGCGTCGGCGTTGAGCGCGGTGGTGGGACGCATGCCATTGCGGCCCTCGAAGGCGGCCGCAATCGAGGTCGGCGTCATGTCGTCGAGGCCGATCACGAGGACGGCCACGGCACCGGCGCGGCGCGCCCGCGTGTCACGGGCGGTTCCGGCGAACGCCGGGGCGGGCGGGCGGGCCGGCGTGGACGCGGCGACTTTGTCGGCGGCGAGAATCGCCGCGACGCCAAACTTGTTGGGCACGTCGGCGCAGCTCACGAAGGACGCCGGTCCGCGCACGCCCCCCGATGCCCCCGCCCCCGGGGCGGCCATGAACACCGCCACCTTACCGGTGAACGCCGCCGGATCGAGCATGACCGCGGTGTCGCCCCAGGTGCCGGCAAACACGGCCGGCACGCCGTTCAGTTCGGCCTTGCCACCGAAGCCGTTCTGCGCGGTCGGTACGGTCGGAATC
>NZ_JBILKJ010000120.1:0-8262 GCF_044376735.1 Gemmatimonas sp. | reverse complement strand
GGGTGCTGGTGGCGGCGCTGCTGGTCACGTCGCTCCCGATCGGCCTGTTGCGCTGGCTGGTGATTGCCGTGGTGGTGTACGCCGCGATCTCGATGGTCCGCTCGGCGATCCAGGGCGAGCCCCCGGTGGCGCCCTGACATCGGCCCCGGTGTGCTCGTGATCGTGCCGACAGCACTGGCATGCCGTGACGTGAGGCGGGCGGGGTCGCGGACGGTGAAAGGCGCCACAAGGCTCGCGCCCCTCGACGCGACGCGCACTTGGGTCGCAGCCGTCGTGACGGGAGACCCCCTTATCCATCGCCGGAGCGCGATCGAGTTCTTCGCCCCCGATGATCGGCATACGGGGCGTAACGTCGCAATCCTTGCGCAGCGAGCCGTCGTCTATCGGGCCGCGAGCGCCCCCGGCGGCGCGGGATAGACCATCATGCGACAACGATCGTGGCACGCACCGTTCATGGCTCGAGACTCGGAACGCAGACGCGGCACGTCAGATCCACGAAATGCACAAGTGGCCTATGGGCAGAGAATGATCACGGGCTCACAACATCCCTGATACCAAGTGTAGCAGCATCCTGACTGGCCGCAGACGTAGCCGTTCACCCATCCGCCACGCATATCGAAGCGCTCGGCTTCTGCCTCGGGCAGGATGTTGTCGGGCTTCACATCGCGGTGCACCACCTGCTGTGCGTGCGCGTAGCCGAGTGCTCAGGCCACTTCGCGCAGCACCCGCGCTCCCTCGCGCCTGACGGCGGCTCCCCGCGACCTCCTTTGCTCAGGCGCGTTACCGGTGACCGATGGGGTGCGTGAGAATTCGGGGACGCAACCGAGGGAGAATCCATGTCCGGGCGCGGGTTCGGTGGCATCGCGCTGCTCGTCGTCGCCGGTTTCATGATGCTGGGCTCCATGCGGGTGGGGACAGGGCTGGGTTCGCCCACGGCCTTGTATGCCGTGCTGCTGACCACGGTGCTCCCTGCTGTGGTGGGGTTCAACCTCCTGCGAGGCACGCGAACCTCCTGGGAACGGATCGGCCAGCTGCGCGACCAGACCATCGAGTCCGAGTTGCAGCGCCTCGCTCGGCAGCACAACGGTCGCCTGACGATGAACGACGTTGTAATGGCGCTGGCGCTCCCCGCCTCGCAGGTCCAGGAGCGGCTCGATGCGATGGTGCGGCGCGAGGCGGCTGACATCGACTTCACCGAGGACGGCGTGATTTGCTACACCATCCACGGTGAGCAGCTGAACGCTGCACCGTCGGACGCACCACGGCGCCTCCCCGATGCGTTATAGGCCCGTCGCCCCTGCCGACACGCGCCGGCCGATGGAGGCGCGTTTCCCCTGCCCGGTCGGTCTGGGTGTGCAGAAGGAGAAGGTACCGCGCAACGGCCGCACCGGGGGGTGATCCTCGATCACTGCCCGCGCTGCGGCAGGGCGTGGTTCGAACGCGGCGAGGTGCGGCAACCGACGCGGCACATGCCCGCCGAGCTGTGGCGACGCATTCCGCCGCGACCGTCTACGCCAAATCCACCCTGCCACGGATGTCACACCCCGCTCGACCGCAGCGCGCTGCGGTGCGAAGTGTGTGGCCGAAAGAACGAGCTGGCCTGTCCGGTGTGCGACCAGACGCTCGCGCGACGGCAGCATGGACGCCTGACGCTCAACGTGTGCGCGAGCTGCCGTGGCGTGTGGTTCGACTATGAAGAGTAGCGGAGTGTTTGGCTGCTCTCGGCCGAGCTCAGCGTGCCCTACGGAAGTGTGGCCGGGGATGTGTTGCTGCACACGCTCTTTTGGGCACCCGACGCGTTGATCTATACCGCCGGGGCTGCGGCGCATGGGTTGGGCAGCGTGGCCGGAGCGGCGGCGAACGTCAGCCCGGAAGGGGCGGCCGAGGTGGCGATGGGTGCGGTCGATGCGGTAGGTGGCGCGGCCGAGGGATCGCTGTTCCTTCCACAACGCACGAGGCCGCTTAGGGTCGGGCCGGTCGCTCAACGGTCGAGCGCGCCGAGGTCGCCATCGATGGCCCCATCCGTCATCAGTGACTGGATCTCCTCCAGCAACTCCATCTGCCGCCCCGACCAGCGCTCGAGCCGGTTGCGGGCACGCACCTCGTCACTGAAGGACGCGCCGCAGCGCCAGCGCGGTCATGCACGCAGCAGGCGCACGCGGCAGGCGCATGCAACAGGCGCACGCAACAGGCGCACGCAGCGGCACAAGGCGAAGGAGGTCGTTGGCGTGCTTGCTCCGCGATCGCGGGCGACGGCTGGCATGGTATCGATCTCGGCAGAGAGCCCGCCTTACTAGTGGGTCGTAGTTGAAATGTGGATAGCACGAGAATTGCAGCCGGGTGGCGTATGTTTACTTCTGCCATGCATCTCGTGCTTACCCCCGATGACCGCCGCACGCTCGAGCAGCTCCTGCGACAGACGACGCTGAGCCAAGCCATCGCCAAGCGGGTGCGCGTGGTGCTGGCGCTGGCCGACGGGGACCCCTACGCCACCATCGCGGCGCGCGCGGGGTGTACGGATCGCTTCATCGCGATCTGGAAGCGCCGCTTCCTCGAGGGCGGCGTCCTCGCCATGGCCGACGCGCCGCGCGCGGGCCGCGGGCATGGCATGAGCGCGGCGCTGGAGGCGAAGATCGTGCGGCTGACCCTGCAGACGAAGCCCCCCGCGCCCCTCACCCATTGGTCGAGCCGGCGGCTCGCGGCCAAGCTCGGCGTGGCGCACACGACCGTCACGAAGGTGTGGAAGCTTCACGGCCTCAAGCCGCATCGCTTGGAACGATACAAGGGCAGTTCCGATCCGGAATTCGAGACGAAAGCGGCGGACATTATTGGCCTGTACATCGCGCCGCCCACGAATGCGGTGGTGTTCTGCGTCGATGAGAAGACCGCCATCCAAGAGCTGAATCGCACGGATCCGGTGTTGCCGCTGCGCCCCGGGCGGGCCGAGACCCACGGGTTCGAGTACGTCCGGCACGGGACGCGCTCCCTCTACGCGGCGCTCGACGTGGGCACCGGGCGCGTGCAGGGCAAGGTCGCCGTGCGGCACACCAGCGCGGAATTCGTCGACTTCCTCGACACGGTCACCCGCGCCGCGCCGCGCGGGAAGGCCGTCCACCTTGTCGTCGACAACCTGTCCGCGCACAAGACCCAGGCGGTGAAAGACTGGCTCGCGGCGCATCCGCGCGTCACGATGCACGACACCCCGACCTATAGTAGCTGGCTCAATTGGCACCTTCGTGTCGTTGCCGGTGCACGATACCGCGCGTTTGACCGAGGCGTTTCGCCGCGCCGTGCTGCGGCTCGTCGTGCGGCTGGAGCTGTTCGACGAGGACCAGGCCGCGGGCCTGCTGACGTGGCCGCATTCCGGGTTCCACGTGCACACCGCGGTGTGGGTGTCGGAGGACGATCGCGCGTTCGCGACCCGCCTCGCGCGCGACTGCGCCCGCAATCCCGTCGCCCTGGAGCGGCTCACCTACGACCGCGCCGCCAAGGCCGTGACCTATTGCTCCGATAAATCAGAGGGCCCGACGGCGGGGACCGAAACCGCCGACCCGCTCGAGTTCCTCGCTCGGGTCCTCGTGCACATTCCCGACCAGGGCCACGTCACCACGCGGTACGACGGCTGGTACGCCAACCGTCCGCGCGGGATGCGGCGTCAGGCCGAGCCCGCCGCAGCCGATACGCCACCCCTGATCGTCCCCGCGCCACGACTCGCGCCGACCGAGGCCACCCGCCGGTGGGCGGCCCTGTTGCAGCAGATGTTCGAGGTCGACCCGCTGGCGTGCCCGACCGGCCATGGCCCCATGCGGGTCGTCGCGTTCATCACCCAGGTCTCGGTGATCGACCGGATCCTCGCGCATCGCCGGACGCGCGCCGCGCGCGAGGCGGAGGGCACGCCGCCGCCCGTCTCTCGGTGCGCGCGTGGTCGGCGATCACGCCGTATACTCGACCGACCCCAATCGAATTTCCTATCCAGGAGCAAGTAGCGCGACGCGAGATCCGCGACCGTGAGCGGATAGCAGTACGCGTGATCGCCGGTGCGGAACTGGCCCTTGAAATCGGCGGTCCAGAGATCATTCGGCGCATCGGCGACGGCGGGGATCACGCCGGGATGCGTGGTGGGACGCCTGGTCCGGCGGCGCTGCACCAGTCCACGGCGCGCGAGGAGATCGGCGACGGTGCTCGCGGCCGGCCAGTCACGAATCCGCGGATGCGTCGCCTGCAGCACGGCCAGCAGCTTGCGTGCGCCCCAGAACGGATGGGCTTCTCGCGTCGTCACCAGCAGTTCGGTCATCGTCGCCGAGAGCGTGTGCGGGCACGTGTGCGGGGCGCGACTCCGATCCCCAAGCCCGCGTCGGCCCTCCTCCGCGTAGCGGGCGATCCACTTGTAGCCAGTCTTGCGACTCACGCCGTAGCGGGCGCAGACCTCGACCATCGTGAAGCGGTCACTGAGGGCGTCCTGCACGCACGTCAAGCGTTCGTTCATGGGGTCCGTCTCCAACCAGAGCATCGCGACCTCGCGCAAAGGCGTGTCGCAGCGCAGTGTGGAAGGAGTGTAAACCATGTTGCCGGACTACTCTGTGAACCATGTACCCGGGCTATCCCCCCGATCGCTCTCCAGATCGCTTCAGCCCATCGGAGCCTCAACTTTCATCGGACCAACGGGCATGAATCGGAAGTGAGCCGTCACGACGAGCCCGAAGATCACGCCAAGTGCGGCAAGGAAGCCCGTGACGACGGGGTAGTTGCCGAAGTTGCCGAGGCGCATCGACCATGCGAGCAGGCCCGACAGGACGCCGCCGAGCCCGAAGATCGCCGGGAGCCCGACAAACTCGAATCGGAACCTGCGGGGCCGCTCGATGCGCGTGCCGAGGACGACCGGCTTCAGGCGGTCGTACTCCCACAGCACAAGGAACAGGTTCGCGAGCATCATGAGGATAGTGATCACCCAGGTTCCCGCGAATCCCAGCGAGATGGTGAGCACCGTGATGTTGACAATGATTGGCAGGAAGAGAAGCGCGCCGAGGTGTGCCGTGCGCGGGATGAGGAGCAGAAGCGCCGCCGCGAGCTGGCTCCATCCGATGAACTCGTAGTAAGGGCCGGTCTTCAGGAGCGCATTGAAGAAGTAGCCGATGGTGGTCGATTCGGGCATCACGGTGAACGGGATGCCGCGGATCTTCGGGATGCTCGGAGGGATGAAACCCAACACGAGAAGGCAGCGGACGAACGCCGCGAACAGCTGCATCCACCAGCGGCGGGTGACCGACGCGTGCAGCGCTTCGAACGAGTGAAGGAGATTCATGGACAAGGCCCTACGCTGGTTGTGACGCGTGGTTGGTGATCCGATCCAGCGAATTGCGACAATCTGACGTTCCTCAGCCGATGCGTGCGCGCGTCCCCCAATTCTGTCTTGAATCCAGGCTCACGAGCGGCGCCGAGCGCCGGCTGCGCGCGGCGGCCTGTCGCACCACGCGGGGAGCATCCGCGAGCTCGCGTGCGGTTTCAGAAGTGCGCGATCTGCACGCCGTATCGCACCGCGAGGTACTCGACGATCACCTTCGTGTCGTTCGTGTGGAGGTGATCGCCCGCGCGGTAGAAGCGCGAAGCGTCGACGAAGGCGTGATTGGCGGAATCGAGGACCAGGTTCGGGCAGCCCTGGTTCGCGTCGCCGACGAGGGCGATGATCTCGCGGCGCGGCCGCGGGTAGTCGATGTAGCGGATGTCGAGCTTCTCGCGAAGTTCTGGGCAGTAACAGAGCACGCCTTCGAGGAAGGCGCAGCTCGGGCAGTAGTAGCGCTTGCCTTCGCTGTCGCGGGCGCCGTCGGTGAAGTTGGGGTTGAGGAGGAAGAGGATGTCCATTGCTGTGCTCGAAGCCCTCTCCAGGATAGGAAATCCGATTAAGGTCGGTGGAGTATACGGCGCGAGCACCGACCGCGCGAGCACCGCCTGGCGGGCGGCGGCGGGCCCGCCGACTCGTTCGTGCGCCTCGAGGGCTGTCGGAACGGCGGTCACCGTGGGGGGAGCGATGCCGGCGCAGGCCCATCCGTCGCGCCCGTGGGACAGCCGCCCACGCCGACGGTCCCCGCGGCCCGGCATGCAGCGCTGACGGTCCGCATGCGGCGGGTGGTCCGCCAGCCCCGGGGCCGGAGTTGATCACGTGGGGATGGTCAAGCCGTCGGTGGAGGCGTGCTGTGCCCGGGTCCGTATTGCCGAGTGGCCTGGCCCGGTCATCCAGAAGACGAGATGACGTGAGGATCGTGGAGGCCCGACCGCCGCGTCGGACGGCGCTTGCGCCAGTGACCCGCGCGCCGTAGCGTCGCGTCATGACCCGTACCCGGCACCTCGCCGCGAGCCTGCTGTGCCTTGCCGTGGCCGCCGCCCCCGCCGCTGGCCAGTCTCGCCCACTTCGCGTCCTCTTCATCGGCAACAGCTACACTTACTTCAACGACCTCCCAGGCCTTGTGGCCAGCCTTGGCCGCGGTGCGCGCCCGATGCGCCCGATGCGCACGGAGATGGTCGCCCTACCCGGCGTTTCACTGCGCGACCACTGGTTGGACGGTGCGGCGCTGGCCGCCATCCGCCGTACACGATGGGACTACGTCGTGCTGCAGGAGCAGAGTATGCTGGGGGTGATGATGGTGCACGGGCGCCCCACGGTAAACGACGTCGACCTCTTCCATGAGTTCGGCCGCCGCTTCATCCGCGAGATCACGGCAGCGGGCGCGACGCCGGTGCTCTACCTCACGTGGGCGCGCCGTCCCAGCCCCGAGACGCAGGACCGCCTCACGCGCGCGTACGCCGCCCTCGCGGCGGAAACCGGCGCACGCCTGGCCCCTGTGGGGGTGGCGTGGCAGCAGGCACGTGCCCAGCGCCCCACGCTGGAACTCTTCGACTCCGATGGCACGCACCCCTCCCCCGCCGGCTCCTACCTGGCCGCGGTCACGCTTTGGGGCACCATCACCCGCACCCCCGCGCGCGCCCTCCCCGCCTTGGTCTCGGGGCGCGTCCTCGCGGATTCCTTCCGCGTGACTTGGACTGGCGCCGTGGCTCCGCTGGTCACCCTCGCCGACAGCGACGCCGCCTTCCTGCAGGGCCAGGCCAACGCCGCCATCGCCAGGGTAGCTACCCTCCCCGCGGCGCCCGTCACTGGCGCACGCCTCCAGCCCCTTCCTGCAGGCACGCCCCCGACTTGGCAACGGCTGGCTGGCGACTGGACCGGCACCATGCGCCTCTTCGACGCTCCCGTCACGGTCACCCTCACCGTGTCCGGTACTGCTCCGCGCCCGCAGCTCACCTGGCGCGAGGCGGGCACCGGCTGGTCGGCCGTCTACACCGTTGCCGCGGCCGCGCTCGACAGCGCCGGACTGAGCTTCACCGTCAGCGACCCGCGCTTCCTCGCCCCCGACGCGCACCATCGCGCCGTGCTGGTGGGCGACTCGCTCATGGGGCATGCCGAGGTGGGGAGCGCGATGCAGGTCCCGCGGCTGGTAGGCTCGTGGACGCTGACGCGCGCGGGCACCGCCGAGCCCGATCCCATGCTCACCGAACACCCCGCCGGCACCGACAGCCGCGCCGCCGCCGTGGCCGGCGGCTTCACCCCCCGAGGGACGCACCCTGACTGGCGACACGGCCGAGACCTGGGGGGCCAGACCGCCATTGCCGTGCGGGCGGTCGTGTTCGGTAGCGTAGTCGGCTGGCAAGCGGAGAAGACCGGACGAAGCGGGGATAAATGACGGATCGCCTCGGTCGGAGCACTCGTTGGGTTCTCCTGCCTTCCGCGTGATCTCGGTCGGCGCCCTTGGCTCAAATTCTTGCATCATGGGTTCGCACGATGAATAGAGCGGTTATCCGCGCCTCCGTCATTGCGATCGCTGCGCTCGCGTCCTGTTCAACCACAGGCACCGCGGTGTGGGTGTCGGAGGACGATCGCGCGTTCGCGACCCGCCTCGCGCGCGACTGCGCCCGCAATCCCGTCGCCCTGGAGCGGCTCACCTACGACCGCGCCGCCAAGGCCGTGACCTATTGCTCCGATAAATCAGAGGGCCCGACGGCGGGGACCGAAACCGCCGACCCGCTCGAGTTCCTCGCTCGGGTCCTCGTGCACATTCCCGACCAGGGCCACGTCACCACGCGGTACAACGGCTGGTACGCCAACCGTCCGCGCGGGATGCGGCGTCAGGCCGAGCCCGCCGCAGCCGATACGCCACCCCTGATCGTCCCCGCGCCACGACTCGCGCCGACCGAGGCCACCCGCCGGTGGGC
>NZ_JBILKJ010000277.1:0-2686 GCF_044376735.1 Gemmatimonas sp. | reverse complement strand
GCGCGAGCCGACGTCGTGCGGGTCAGGATCCGCGCCTGCTGCACCGCCAGCCCGCCCACCACATTCCAACGCGACGTCACGGCACCCGTGACACCGAGCTCGAGGCCGGTGGTGCGCTGCGCGCCCGTCTGTACCAGCAACGCCGCATTGGCCGGGTCTGGTGCGGCACTGTTGGTCCGGTCGAGGCGATACCACGCCGTGTTGAGCTCCAGTGCCTCGCTCGGCGTCCACTTCACCCCGACTTCCCGATTCCGGAAGCGCTCCGGCGTCAGCGACACCGCGGTGGCCGAGAGTGACGAGAACTGATCGCCCGCGCTTGGTAGCGAGGCGATGCCGACCGACCCGTACACCGAGATCGTGCGATTGGGCGTAACCACCACGCCACCGCGCGGCGAGAGCATGTGGTCCACCCGCTGCGTGATGGCGTCGGTCCGACGATCCAGCACGCGCACGGCGAAGCGATCGTATCGCGCACCGAGCACGACCTGGACGTGCTCGCCGACATGCAGCTGCTCCTGCGCGAACATGGCGGCCACGTTCGCCACGGCGTCGTTGTCGGCGTCGGTGGCGCTGGCGCGGAACGTTGCCGGCGATGGCATCGCCGTGGCCGTCAGCGGCACCGGGAGCGACGTGGTTCGGTCGCCGAAGTAGCCGGTGAGTCGCACGTTGTCGGTGGCCTGGCGACTGAACTCGGTGCCGGCAACGAGGGTCTGGCGAAGCGCACCGTGTCGCGACGTGTAGGCCAGATCACTTTGGTTGAAGACGCTGCTGCGGTCGGTAGCCGTGCTGTACGCGCTGAGGCTGACCTGCGTGCCGGCGGCATTGACCGCGCTCGACGCGAACACGTTCCGATAGAACTTGTCGTAGTGGAGGGCACGCGTGTGGGTGCGCAACGTCAGGCCATGACCGTTGTCGTATTCCGCGATCAGGTGGGCGCCTTTCACCGTCATGCGGGAACGGCTTTGCTCGGGGTCGCCCACGAACGTACGCCGGTCGAGCGCAGACGGCCGGCCGTTTGCGGAGGGAATGCCGCGATCTACGATGCGGCGATCGGTAAAGTGCTCGACGCCGGCGCGCAGCATCGTCCGGCCGGCGAGCAGCGCCACGGTGGGATTGACCCCGCTCTTCTCCGACGACACGAAGTCGCGGTAAGAACCGCTCTTCTCATGCAGCGCGTTGAGGCGCGCCGAGACGCGCGAGGTGAGCCCCTGCCCGACGTCGAGCGTGAGACGACGTTCGTCGAACGAACCCCGTTGCAGCAGGCCGCTGCGCGTGGGCGTCCACTCGGCCTGCTTCATGACCCGATTGATCACGCCACCGCCGCCCCCGCGACCGAAGGCGAGCGCATTGGCGCCCTTGAGTGCTTCGATCTGCGACACGTTGTAGCTGTCGCGGAAGTACTGCGCGTCATCGCGCACGCCGTCCACGAAGAAGTCGGCGGTGGTACTCTGTCCGCGAATCGTGGGGGCGTCGCGATGGCCTTCACCCTGCCCCATGGTCACACCCGGGACGTACTCCATGGCGCGGACCATCGTGGTGAGGCCAAGGTCACGAAGCACCTGCGGCCCGAGCACCGTGATCGCCTGCGGCACCTCGCGGAGGGCGGTCGGTGTGCGGGTCGCGGCGCGCGTCCGGGACACGCGATACTGCGTGGGCGTGCTACGTACGCCGGAGACGCGCACCGCCGAGAGCGATTGGGCTGGGGCCGAGTCTGCCGCCGGTCGTGGCGCACGGGCGGTGTCCTGAACGACGGGGGTGGCGGCGACGACAGCGGCGAGCAGCAAACCGATGAGCATGATCTGTTAGTTGAGAACGCTTCTCATGAAGCAGATTCTCAGACTAATCGGTCATTCCGGACAAAGTCAATCGGGATTGACGCTACACCGTCCGGGCGGCGGTCTGCGCCTCGTGGGCGTCGATGACCGCCTGCGCGGCCTCCGCCGGATCGTCGGTGAGCAGCAACAGGTCCAGGTCGCCGGGCGAGATCTTCCCCTCCCCCACCAGCCGCGATGTGATCCAGCGCACCAGCCCAGCCCAGTAGTGCCGGCCGAACAGCACCACCGGAAACTGATAGATCTTGCCGGTCTGAATCAGCGTAAGTGCTTCGAACAGCTCGTCGAGCGTGCCGAACCCGCCCGGAAAGATGATGAACGCATTGGAGTACTTGATGAACATCGTTTTCCGCACGAAGAAGTAGCGGAAGTTCACCAGCGTATCGACGTACGGATTCGCCCCCTGTTCGAAGGGCAACTCGATGTTGCACCCGACGGAGTGACCGCCGCCCATCTTGGCGCCCTTGTTGGCCGCCTCCATGATGCCCGGGCCGGCGCCGGTGAGGATCGAGAAGCCCTGCAGCGCCAGCAACCGCGCGGTTTCCTGCGCCGCGACGTACTGCGGATCATCCGGCCCGGTACGCGCCGAACCGAAGATGGTGACGCCCTTCCGAATCTCCGACAACGCATCGAACCCTTCCACGAACTCCGACGTGATCCGCATCACCCGCCACGGATCGGAGCGCGTGAAGGCGCCCGTGTCGTCCTCGGGACTCTGCAGCAACTTCTCGTCTTCCGTGAGCATTGGCCGGTCACGGATGTCCTGATCGATCAGGCGCGCCTCCGTACGGCGCACCGCACGACGGACCGCGCGCGCACCGCTGGACACCAGCGGTGCGTCGGCACTTGGCTCG
>NZ_JBILKJ010000275.1:0-2694 GCF_044376735.1 Gemmatimonas sp. | reverse complement strand
AATGCTGCCCAAGCGCGGACTCACCCGTTCTTCGAGCAGCTTCTGCAGCGTGCCCGAGGTGTAGGGTCCGAACACCGACAGCGACATCAGCGGCGCTTCTTCCAATCCCTCCGGCACGTAGTTGGCTACCGTGGGCGCGCTCGCCCCCGGCGGTAAGTCGGCGCGCAGCAGTTCGAGCCGCTCGAGGATGGCCAAGCGCGCCATCTGCACATCGGCGCGCTCCTCGAGTTCCACCGTGAGCATGGCGTAGTCGTCGTTCGAATTGCTGGACACGCGCCGCACGCCGCGCACGCCTTGAATGGCGGCTTCGACGGGGCTCGTGAGATACGTTTCGATGACCTCCGGCGACGCACCGGGCCAGCTGGCGAACACGCTGAGCCGCGGCAGCTCCACCGTGGTACGCGTGGCCAGCGGCAGTCGCGTAAAGGAAATCGCGCCGGCCAGCAGCAGGGCGACGCAAATCGCCCAGACCACCGCCGGGCGGTGGGTCGCGAAGCGAATCACGCGGTGCGCCGCTCCGTGCGGCGTTCAGTGCGCCGTTCCAGTACCGCGTAGGCCGTGGGCAGTAAAAAGAACGTGACCAGCAACGCGCTGATGCTGCCACCGATGATGCCGGCCGCCAGTGGCTGATACAGCGCGCCGCCACTGCCCCAGCCGAACACCAGCGGCAACACGCCGGTGACGGTAGTGATGGACGTCATCGCAATCGCGCGCAGGCGCTGCTCACCGCCGCGAATGATCGCGTCATCAATGCTATGCCCGGCTTCGCGGAACTTGCGAATGGCATCGAGCTTCACCACGGCTTCGTTGTCGGCCATTCCGATCATCACCACGATGCCGATCAAGCTCACGGCGTTGAGCGACTGTCCCGTGAACCACAAGAAGATCACCGCACCGGCACCGGCCAGCGGCACCGTGAGCATCACCACCAGCGGAATCGTGAAGCTGGCGAACTCGCCGGCCAACACCAAAAACATGAGCAGCGCCGCCAACACCGCGACCAGCGTGAGTTCATTACTCGTACGCGCACGCTCGGCGTCGGCGCCACCCACCTGCCACGACACCCCAGCCGGAAGCGTAAGCGCCACCATACGCGCCTGCACATCGGTGGTGGCTTTGGCGGTGCCACCGCTTTCCACCAACCCCTCGATGATGGTGACCGGTCGTTGCCCTACGCGCACCACTTCCAATGGCGCGCGGGTTTCACGCACCTGCACCAACTGCGCCAACGGCACGCCGCGCAACGGAGTCTTGAGCGCGGTCTCCAACTCCTCGTTACGAAGTCCGGCGTAGCGCACCATAATGGGCGTACGTCGGTCGGTTTCGCGCAACTCGCTCGCACTCACGCCACCCAACGCACCCGCCAACGCACTCGCCACTTGGCTCGGCACGATGTCGCGTTCGGCCATGCGCGCGCGCTCCAGCGACACTTCCACGATGGGCTGCGTGGCGGCGAAGGCGTCGCGCACATCCGTCAGCGATGACACCTTCTGCATGGCCGTGCGCACGGTGTCGGCCCACCGTTGCGATTCCGCCACCGTGGGAGCGGACAGCTCCACACGTACCAGGCGGCCTTCACGTCCGATGAGTGATCCGAACTCCGATTGTCCGGCCAAGTCGATGGCCAATGCCCCCTTGGCCAGGTCGGGCAATCTCGCCCGCAACTGCTGCGCGAACTGGGCGGCATCGGCGTTGGCGGGAACCGGCACGATGAGCTGTGCCGTGGCACTGGATCCGGGATCGGCACCGGCCAGGATCTCTTCGTCGGTGGCCTTGCCCACGCGCGCGTAGATGCCTGTGGCGCCAAGCGCCCGCGCGGCGCCTTCTACGCGCGCTACCTGCGCGGCCGTGGCCTGAATGCTGGTGCCCTCGGGGAGCTGAACCGCCGCCACCAGCACCCCTTCATCTACCCGCGGCAGAATTTCCTTGGGCAGCGTGTAGATCAGCACCACGGTGACCGCCAACAGCGCGCCGGCCATGCCGAACACCGATCGCGGATGCGCCAGCGACCAGCGCATGCCGTGTTCGTACCACGCGGCGAGCGTGCGTCCCCACGCGTCGAGGGTACGCGAGATCACCGACGGCGCCTTCGGTGGTGCGACGGGCGCCGGTGCGGCGTTCGCCAGCTTGCGCCGCCCCACGATCATCACCGGCATGAGGGTGAGCGCCAGCACCAGCGACGCCGCCACGGTCGTGACCACGCTCAAGCTCAGGTCGCGAAACAACGCCGCCGCGAGTCCGCGCACGAAGATGATGGGGCCGAACACCAGCACCGTGGTGAGCGTGCCCGCAAACAGCGGTGCCGCCACTTCATCGGTGCCCGTCACCGCCGCCTCCAACAATGACATCCCTTCTTCGCGCCGTCGTCCCACCGACTCGGCTACTACAATGGCCGTATCCACCAGCAGGCCGGTACCCAATGCCAGACCACCCAAACTCAGCACGTTGATGGACACATCGAGCGCCTGCAGTGCCACCAACGCCATCAGCACCGACAACGGCACCGTGACACCGATGGCCAACGACAACCGCCAGTCACGCAGAAACACGAAGATCACCAGTAGCGACAGCAGCCCGCCAGCCACGATCTCCTGCCCCAAATTCGAGAGCGCATCCACCACGAAGTCGGCCTGCGCCGCCACCACGGTCATGGAGACACCGGGGAATTCCTTCTCCAGCTGCGCAATGGCGTCG
>NZ_JBILKJ010000276.1:0-2694 GCF_044376735.1 Gemmatimonas sp. | reverse complement strand
CACGGTGCGCCTCATCGTGGGCAACGACACGCTGTCACGCGGCTTCACGGTGCGCCCCGACCCGCGCGTGCAGCTCACGGCGGCCGAGTACAAGGCCCAGTTCGACGCCGCCACCGCGGTCGGCGCGCGTATCACCAGCATCACCGACGCGGTCGCGCGCATGCAGGACCTGCAGCAGCAGCTCGATCAGCGCGCGCGCCAGGCCAGTTCACAGGCGTACGCCGACTCGGTGAAGACGATGGCCACCGCCCTGCGCAAGAAGCTCGAAGCGGTGCGGGCCGAAGTGTACGAGGTGTACACCAAGGCCGATCAGGCCACGCTCAACTATCCGATCAAGCTGTACCAGATGTTCGTGACGCTGAACGGGCAGGTGAACGAAGGCACCAATCCGCCCACCCGTCAGCACGGTGAGATCCTGACCGATCTCTCCACGAAGCTCAACGTGCAGCTGAACACGCTGCAAAAGTTGGAAGACAACGACCTGCAGCAGTTCAATGCGCTGCTCACACGCCTCGGCGTGCCGAACGTATTCGTGGCGCCGAAGAAGCCGATCGGGTAAGCACCGGAGCACCGATCGACCGTTCGTGATTCTTCCTCAGCCGCCCGAGCGGAGCCGCAGTTTCTGCGCCCGCTCGAGCGCCTGCAGGTAGCGCTTCTCGCTCTGCTTGCCGCGGCCTTTGTGCTTCACCTCGACGCCGCCCATCACTGCAAGCCCGCTGATGCGCAGCACCGGCGCATCGGGATGTTCGGTGGCCTCCGCGCCGCTGACCGAAAACCCACCCATCACGGCCATGCCCGTCACTTCCACGCGTACACCGACGGGCACGAAGATCTCGACGCCGCCCATCAAGGTGAAGATCTCGATCTCCGTCACACCGGCTCCGAGCTTGGCCTCGCGGAGGTCAAGCTGCCCACCACCGAGCGCGGCCACCACGCGCAGATGCCGCGGGACGATCCAGCTACCCCGGCGGTCGAAGCCGCCCATGACGGCCAGCGCCGCGCCGCGCGCCGGCACGACGGGATCGGCGGCCACCCGATTGACTGACGCCTCGTCGGCCAGCGATCGATTCGTGTCGGCGGGATCGGCCAGCAACACTTCGAGGTCGCCGAGCGATCGGGCGCGGTAGACCGCGGACAGTCGCTCGTCGAGCTGCTCCATCGACAGCCGGTCGGTCGCAAAGGCCGCCGACAGCACCTGCACGACGTAGTCCCGCTGAACGTCCGAGACGCCAGCGGGTGCATAGGGAAGTCCCGTCATCGCGTCATCAGAGTGCGGGGCGCTTGGTGTGATGGTCCGTGGCCTTCTGGAACTGATGGGCCACCGACAGAATGAGATCGTCGTTGTACAGATTGCCCGTGATGACGCCGCAAATCGGCTGTGCCTTGTACACCGGCGCCGGCGTCGCGGCATTCGCGCCACCGCCACCGCCGAACTGCGGCACGTCGAACTTGAACGGCAACACCGCGCACGGATGACCCGTCTGCGCGTTGGCCCCGACATCGGCATTGGGTCCGGCAATGAAGAGGTCGAGATCCTTCATGAACTCTCCCCACTTGGCCACCAGCAGCATACGACGACGCTGGCCCTGTATGAAGTCGAAGCCGCGCGTCGCACGACCGCCGAAGAAGCGTGGATTCCAGTCGGCCGCGGCCATCGGGTTGGTCGCTCCAGCTTCAACGCCCTTCGGCAACGAAGCCACGTGGTTGCCGTACGGTGCGTTCCCGGTACGCGGTGTGTCGAAGATCGTATTCAGGTCGAGCCCCATCTCCTTCGCCTTGCGCTGCACGAAGAAATCGAACGCAGCCGCCGATTCCACACCCAGCGCACCCTGACCACCCGCCACCGTCGGGCGTGCGCCAATGGCCTTCGGATTCATGCCGAGCGTGCGCAGCGTATCGACCAGCTCCTTCGGAGCCGCCGGATCAACACCGATACGCAGGGAGGCGAGCTTGAGATTGCGATCGAACTGAAATGGCATCGTGACCGTGCTCGCGTCCTTCGCGTCCACGCCGTGCAGCACGCTGAATACCATCGCACAGTCTTCGGCGGTGCGGCACATGGGCCCCACCCGATCCATGGACCACGCCAGCACCATGCCGCCGTGTCGGCTCACACGACCGTAGGTGGGGCGCAGGGCGCTGATGCCGTTGCGAATGGCCGGCGACACGATCGAGCCCTGCGTCTCGGTGCCGATCGAGAACGCCACGCAGCCGGCGGCCGTGGCGGATCCGGGGCCGGTGGAGCTACCGCTCGAGCCGATGTTCGTGTTCCACGGATTATTCGTGCGTCCGCCGAACCACCAATCGTTCTGCGCGAACAAACCCGTGGCCAACTTCGCCAGCAACACCGCGCCTGCCTCACGCAGACGCACCACCACTTCGGCATCGTAGTCGGGAATCTGATCCTTGAAGTCGGCCGAGCCCCACGTGGTGGGGACGCCCTTCACCGCGAAGAGATCCTTGATGCCGTACGGCACCCCGTGCAGCGGGCCACGGTACTTCCCGGCGGCGATCTCGGCGTCGGCCGCGTCGGCTTCGGCGCGCGCCTGCGACGCCATCAACGTGACGACGAAATTGAGCGTGGGATTGAGCTTCTCGATGCGCGCGAGATAGATGTCGGTGATCTGCCGCGACGTGATCTTGCGCGCCTTGATGAGCGCCGAGATGCGATGCGCCGGCAGGAACGCGAGGTCA
>NZ_JBILKJ010000274.1:0-2697 GCF_044376735.1 Gemmatimonas sp. | reverse complement strand
CGCGGCGCGCGCCGTACGAGTTGAAATCCTTCTTCTCGACGCCGAGCGACAGCAGATACTTGCCGGCCGGACTCGCGGCAGCGATCGAACCCGCCGGTGAGATATGGTCGGTGGTGATCGAATCGCCGAACATGCCGAGCACCCGCGCGCTGTTGATCGGGCGAATGCCCGGCGGTGTCATCGTCATGCCGTCGAAGTACGGCGGGTTCTGCACGTACGTCGAATCCGCCTGCCAGCCGTAGCGCGCGCCGGTGCTGGCTTCGATCGCCTGCCAGTACGAATCGCCGAGGAACGCGTTGGCGTACTGCGTGGTGAACTGCTCACGCTTCACACTGGACAGAATCGTGTCTTCCACTTCCTGCGCCGACGGCCAGATGTCGCGCAGGAACACCGGACCATCGGTGCCGACGCCGAGCGGTTCGGTGGCCATGTCGATGTCCATGCGGCCGGCCAGCGCGAACGCCACCACCAGCGGCGGACTCGCGAGGTAGTTGAAGCGCGTCTGCGGGTTCACGCGGCCTTCGAAGTTGCGGTTGCCCGAGAGCACCGCCGCCACGTTGAGCTTACCCGCGTCGATCGCTTCGCTGATCACCGTGGGGAGCGGACCCGAGTTGCCGATGCACGTGGTGCAGCCATAGCCGACCACGTTGAAGCCGAGCGCGTTGAGTGAGTCCATCACGCCCGCCTTGATGAAGTAGTCCGTGGCCACCTTGGAGCCCGGCGCCAGCGAGGTCTTCACCCACGGCTTGGTCGTGAGGCCGAGCTTCACCGCCTTCTGCGCCAGCAAGCCGGCCGCGAGCATTACACTCGGGTTGGACGTGTTGGTGCAGCTGGTGATGGCGGCAATCACCACGTGACCGTCTTGGAGCGTAAAGGTCTGATCGCGGTACTCCACCGCGACGCCGGCCGAATCCGCCGGTCCACCTTCGGCCACCATCGTCGCCGCCGCGTTTCCGTTCGCCTTGCCGTTGGCGGCACGCTGCGCGACGAGTGCCTCGCGGTACATCGCCTTGCTCTGCGAGAGCGGTACACGGTCCTGCGGACGCTTCGGACCGGCCAGGCTCGGTACCACCGTGCTCAGATCGAGCTCGAGCGTGTCGGTGAACACCGGGTCGGGCGTGGCGTCGGTGCGGAAGAGTCCCTGCGCCTTCGTGTACGCCTCTACCAGCGCGACCTGCTCGTCGCTGCGGCCGGAGAGGCGCAGGTACTTGAGCGTCTCGTCGTCCACGGGGAAGAAGCCCATCGTGGCACCATACTCGGGGGCCATGTTGGCGATGGTGGCGCGGTCGGCCAGGGCGAGGCTGGAGAGGCCGGTGCCGTAGAACTCCACGAACTTGCCGACGACCTTCTTCTTGCGGAGCATCTCGGTGCACGTGAGCACCAGGTCGGTGGCCGTCGCGCCAGCGGGAAGCTTGCCGTGCAGCTTGAAGCCCACCACTTCGGGAATCAGCATGCTCACGGGCTGCCCCAGCATGGCCGCCTCGGCTTCGATACCACCCACGCCCCAGCCCATCACGCCCAGGCCGTTGATCATCGTGGTGTGCGAGTCGGTGCCCACCAGCGAGTCGCAGTAGGCCAGCGTTTCGGCGCCGTCGGCGGCGGTGAATACCACCTGACCGAGATACTCGAGATTGACCTGATGGCAGATCCCCGTGCCCGGCGGCACCACGCGGAAGTTGTGGAGCGCCGTCTGGCCCCACTTGAGGAACTGATAGCGCTCCAGATTGCGCTCGAACTCCAGTTCGGTATTGATCAGCAGCGAGGCGTCGGTGCCGTATTCATCGACCTGCACCGAGTGATCGATCACGAGGTCGACCGGCTGGAGCGGGTTGATCTTCGTGGGGTCGCCGCCGAGGGCGACCATCGCGTCGCGCATGGCGGCGAGGTCGACGACGCAGGGGACGCCAGTGAAGTCCTGCAGCAGCACGCGGGCGGTGCGGAAGGCGATTTCCTTGTCGACGGCCGCCTTCACATTCCACTGCGCGAGCGCCTCGACATCGGCGCGCTTCACAAAGGCGCCGTCTTCGCCGCGGAGCAGGTTCTCGAGCAGCACGCGCAGCGAGAACGGGAGAGTGGGGGCGGTACTTCCCGGCAGTGCGTCGAGGGCGCCGAGGTGGAAGTACGCATACTGACGGTCGCCCACGACCAAGGTGGAGCGGCTGCCGAACGAATTGGGATGCGACATGGAAGGGTTGGTCCTGCGCGGGCCTTTCCCCAGGGGTCGACCACACGCGTTACTGGACGGAGCCACTCATCGCGCCGTGATGCCGACCTGTTCGCGGCAACCGGTTCCGACGAGGCTACAGGGAAATATCGGGCGGTGGGGGCGGGAAGGGGAGGGGAATCAGACGCCGATCTCCAGCACCTCTCCGACGACGGCTCGATCGGCCTCCACCGGCTGCATCGAGATGGCCCCCGTGGGACAGCAGGCGGCGACCGCCCCGTCGGCCGGCGAGAATTCATGGACCCGCACCAGCGCGTAGGCCTTTCGCTGGGTGTCGAGCGCCATGAGTCCCGGGGAACGGGCCACGCACAGGGCGCAGCCGGTACACTTGGGGCGATCCACCACGATCGCCACGTCCGTGCGAGGGAAGATGCCGCCCGGGGCCGCGAGCATGGTGTCCAGATGCACCAACGCCGCCTGCATGGCGTCGTAGCCCATCTGGAGCAAGTCTTCGACGTGGGAGAAGCTGAACC
>NZ_JBILKJ010000273.1:0-2699 GCF_044376735.1 Gemmatimonas sp. | reverse complement strand
CGCGCCTTGAAGAACACGTAGCCGTCGTTGTCCATGGTGCACGCATCACCGGTAAGGTTCCAGCCGCCCCGCACGTAGGTGGTTTGTCGCGCGTCGGCGAGATAGCGGCAGCCGGTGGGACCACGCACCGCCAGGCGGCCCACCTCGCCAGCTGGAACTTCGCGCAACTCGTCGTCGAGTACGGCCACGGTGTAACCGGGGACGGCACGGCCGATCGCACCACGTCGCCAATCCTTCCCTGCCGCGCCGATGAACACGTGGATCAATTCGGTGGCGCCGATGCCATCGAGCATCTCGATGCCGGTCGCCTCGCGCCACAGCGTGCGCGTGGCGTCGGGGAGTGCCTCGCCAGCGGACACACACACGCGCAGCGACGTGGTGTCGAAACGCCCCGGCTGCTCACGGATCGCGATCGCCATGTGCCGATAAAACGTGGGGGCGGTAAAGGTGATCGTGGCACCGGTCGCGCCGATGGCATCGAGCAGGCTCTCCGGTGACGCGCGCTCGAGCAGCACGACACTGGCGCGCGCCGCCATCGGAAAGCACACCAGACCACCCAGCCCGAAGGTGAACGCGATCGGTGGTGTGCCGATGCACCGATCGTTGGCCGTGATACCCAGCACTTGCTCGGCAAACCCACTGCACATCGCCATCACGTCGCGGTGGAAATGCATGCACCCTTTAGGAATGCCGGTGGTACCCGACGTGAACGCGATGAGCGCCACATCGTCGCTGGCCGTCGCCACCGCGGGAAAGTCGCCGGTGTGCCGCGCCATCGCGCGTTCGAGCGTATCGGCGCCCTCGCCACCCCAGCAACGCACGGCGCGGATGGATGGCATGTCTTCCGCTGCACTGACCAGCTCGTCCAGCAGCCGCGCATCGCACAAGGCGGCGTTGCACTGCGCACGCTCGATCACCATGCGCAGCTCGCCGGCGCGCAGCATCGGCATCGTGCTCACGGCCACCATGCCCGCCTTGAGGGTAGCCAGCCACGCCACCGTCATGAAGCGGCCGTTGAAGCCGCGGCACAGTACGCGATTCCCCGACACGAGGCCGAGGTCGTGCACCAGCACGTGCGCCAGCGCATCGACCTGGGCCGCCAGCTGCGCATACGTGGTTTCCTCCCATCCGCCGGCGCCATCCGGCACCACGATCGCCACACGATCACCGTGCCCTTCGCTGATCGCGCGATCCAGCAGCTCCACCGCCGCATTCAGTTGCGGCGGCACGGCGTACACGCCGTCGAGCGTAATGACCGGCCACTGCTCGGCCGGCGGCAGCTGCGCGCGGGCGAAGCCGTCCACGTGGCCGCTGGGGTGTAACGGCATAGTCGCGTGTGCGGATGGCGTTGACATGGTGTGACCTCAGCGCTGACGGTGACGCTTCAACGTTTCGCGCCCCACGAGCAGGCGCTGTACTTCGGTGGCGCCCTCGTAGATGCGAAGCGCGCGCACGTCGCGATACAGCCGTTCCACCACTTCGCCCACGCGCACCCCACGACCACCATGCAACTGCAGCGCGCGGTCGATCACCTGCTGCGCGAGTTCGGTACCCGCCAGCTTGGCCATCGCGGCCACGCCGGTGCTGCGCGTGCTCTGCGTGTCACGATGCCACGCCGCGCGGTAGGTCATGAGGGCCGCGGCATCGAGATCGGTGGCCATGTCGCCCAGAATCGCCTGCGCCAGCGGCTGCGCGCCGAGCGTGGTGCCGAACATGGCGCGCGACTCCGCCTGGGTGAGCGCCTCGTGCATGGCGCGACGCGCGAAGCCCGTGGCGGCCGCTGCCACCGATACGCGGAAGATGTCGAGCGTGCGCATGGCGAGCGCGAAGCCTTCGCCCTCAGCGCCCAGCAGCGCGTCGTGCGGGACGACGCACGCGTCGAACGACAGCAGCGCCAGCGGATGCGGCGACATGACCGTGATGCGCTCGGCAATGCGCAGCCCCGGCGTATCGGCCCGCACGAAAAACGCGCTGATGCCTTTGGCGCCACCTTCCTCGATGCCCGTGCGCGCGAACACGCAGTAGAAATCGGCGATGCCACCGTTGGAGATCCACGTTTTCGCACCGTCGAGCTGCCAGCCGGCATCGGTGCGTGTGGCACGCATGCGCATCGCCGCCACGTCGGAGCCGGCATCGGGCTCGGACAACGCAAACGCGGCGATGGCACTCCCCGACGCCACACGCGGCAGCCACTCCCCGCGCAGAGCATCGCTACCGCCGAGGGTAATCGCTCCCGAGCCCAACCCCTGCATGGCAAACGCGAAGTCGGCGAGTCCATCATGCGCCGCCAGCGCTTCGCGCAACACGCACAAGGCGCGTGAATCGAGCGTGGGGAGCGCGCCGCCCCACGGCGCCGGCACGCAATAGCGCAGGAAGCCGGCGTCGCCCAATCGGCGCACCCACGCGCGGCAGGCGTCGTCCACCTCGGCCTCACTGCTGGCCAGCGGTTCAACGCCCTGGGCCGCGGTCCACTCGGTGACCGAGGTCGCGAGCGCGCGATGCGTGTCGTCGAAGAACGGCCAGGCCAGATGATCGATGGCGGCATGCATGCTCAGTTCCCCTCGAACATGGGCGACTGCTTGGCGGCGAAGGCGTCGAAGGCCCGGCGGAAGTCCTGCGTGCCCATGCACAGCGCCTGCGCCTGCGCTTCCATCTCGATGGCCTGATCGACCGACACGTTCCACTCTTGTTGCAGCATC
>NZ_JBILKJ010000119.1:0-8400 GCF_044376735.1 Gemmatimonas sp. | reverse complement strand
ACACCAACTATCCCCAGAAGTTGATCACGCCGCCGACGTGGGGATAGTTGGTGTCGCCGGAGGTGCCACAGGGGGCATGGTTCCGGGAGAAGTTGTGCCCCCACTCGTGCGCGGCCACACGATCGCCGCTGGGCAGATGGTCCCAGCCGATCGCGGAGCGACCGGGCACATAACCGTAGCCCGCGATGCCGCTCGTGTACGACACCTTCAGCACGCCGTAGTAGTGCATCGTGGCCGGCGCGCCGTCGGTGGTCCGCAGCGCATTGATCTCGCTGAGCACCGTGAGCCACTGGCCGTTGGTGTCGTTGCTCTGAATTTCCGTGGCGCTCGAGGTGAACGGCGCGCGCACGTCGGACGCGACGGTATTCAGCGGAAACATGCGCTGCACCGAAGACAGGAACGAGGCCTTGTTACTCTCGCTCACGTTGCCGGCGAGGGCGCCCACCACGATGGGTACGAAGCGGACATTGAACGCCGGGACGGTGGTGACGCTCACGCTCTGCGGTGTGCCGTTGGTCGGCCACACGTTGTCGCTTCGGTTCACATCGGTGGTCGCCTGCGTGGGGTCGAGATCCACGAGGACGCGCGTGGTGGGGCGAATGTTCGCGCCCGGCACCAACAGGTTCCAGGTGGAGGTCAACGTGCCCTCGGCGATCGCGGTGCGGACGCCGCTTTCGGGGGCCGGGATCGTGGTCGTCTGCAGCAGCGATGCGCCATCGTAGATGCGCACGCGCACGTCGGGACGCACCGTGTTGGGCGCGTTGGCTCGCACGAACACCCGGAGCAGGGCATCACGCCCGGCCACCAATGTCACGCTGTTGTCGAGCCGCTGGATCGCCTGCGTGAGATAGACGTTGGTGATCGTGTAGTTCTCGACGATCGCGTCGGTGTACGTGAAGCTGGCCGACGCGGTGCCGTTCGGCGTGATGGTCACCGTCTGGGTCGAGGGCGACGGCGTGTAGGTCGTCGGCCCGCTGACGATCGTGTTGGCGGTGATCGTCCAGCTGCCGGCTTGCAGATTCGAGACCGTTCCGGCGCCAGTGGCCGTGCGCGGTGCGCCGGTACCCGTGAGCGAGAACGTCGGGGTGAGGCTGCCGGGAACGCCAATGGCGGAGATCGTGACGGCACCGGTGGCCACCGCATACGACACGGTCGCCGGCGAGGCGACGATCGAGGCGGTCACCGTGACCTGCTGCGATGTGGGCGTCGGCAGATACGTCGAACCGGCCGCCGATACCGTCGTCGCGCTCACCGTGTAACTGCCTGGCACCAGCAGGGTCAGCGTTGAGGTCGCCGTCACGCTTCGCGAGTAGCCGTCGGGGCCGGTCACGGTGACGTTCCCCTGGGCTCCGCCCGGCAAGCCACCCACCACCACCGCGATCGCGCCGGTCGTGACGGCGTACTGCACCGGCAGTCGCAGGGTGTCGCCCGCCGAGATAGTGGTGTCGCGTGCGCTCGGCGTGGGCAGGTACACGGCGCCCCCGCTGGTCACGCTGCCGGCGCTCAGGCGCCAGCGTCCCGGTGCGGCGGGACTGATGCGCCGGCTTTCCAGAATCAGCGTTTCGTCACCCGACGGAGCCGTCAGCGTGATGTTGGGGACCACGCCGTTCGGGAGCCCGGAGACAGGCACCTCGACCACGGTGGGTACGGGCGCGAAGGCCACGGTGATGGTGGTCGTATTCCCGGTCGTGACCACGACATTCTGCGTGGTCGTGACGGGCGCATAGCGCACCCCCGTGGCAGTGACCAGCGCGGCGGACAGTTCGTAGGTGCCCGCCGGCAGTGAATCGACCGTGGCGGGGGCGCTGAGGGCCCGCGTGACGCTGCCGCCGGTCAGGGTCATGGTCGGTGCGGCGTTCGCCGGCAGTCCGCTGGTCGTGACCGCCACGCGTCCGACCTGGGCGGCATACGTGACCGTGGCCGGGGCCGCCGTGAGCGACGCGGCCACCTGCACGGTCACGGTGTCGGCGAGCGGGCGATAGATGATGCCGCCGACCGCAATGTCGCTGGCGATCACCAGGTAGGTGCCCGGGGTGAGTTCGGTGAGGGTGGACGTGGCCGTGAGGGCACGGGTGAAGCCATCCGGACCGGTTACCTGGACGGCGCCGACAGCCCCGGCGGGCAGCCCGGTGAGAGCCACGGCCAGCGCCCCGCTGGACACGTCGTAGCGTACGGCGACACGCGCCGTGTCCCCGTATTTGAGCAGGGTGTCGACGGTGGCGGGTGACGGGGTGTAGCGGAAGCCGCCCGCCAGCAGCGGCGCGGCCGTGACTTTCCAGCGGCCGGCACTGGGGTTGGTGAGCACGCGCGAGGCGGCCACGGGGATATCGCCACCGCTGGGTGCCGATACGACCACGGGGGCATCCACGCCGCCGGGCACGCCGACGATCGAGAGATCGATCGCCGATGGCGAGGGCGCGTAGGTGATCGTGGCCGTGGCGGGGGTGGATCCGCTCACCACCGTGACCGTGAACGTGGACGGCGTGGCCGAGTAGCTCCCCTCGGCGGTCCGTACGGGACGCACGGTGACCGTGTGCTGGCCGGCGGGGACGTCGACCCAGCTCGTGGTGCCGGTCGCCGGGCGCGAGAAGGCGGCGCCGGCGACGGTAATGTCGGCATTGGCGCCGGCGGGCAGTCCGGCCACGGTAAGGCTCAGGATCCCCGGCGGAATCGGTGCCGGCGTGGGCGGTGGCGGCGGCGTCTTCGGGCCGGACGGCGAATCGCCACCGGCGCAGGCCGAGAGCAGGGAGAAAACGCAGAGGAGCGCAAAGCGCGTAGACAATCGTCGCATAGACCTGGCGTTGGGGGCTGCGACAAGGACGACTGACTACGCCAAAACGCACCAACCGCGCGAGGCGATTGGTGCGTTTGGGTGGTCGTGGTGATACCGCGACCCGCGGCGGAACGACCCGGGGGGCGGACTGTCGCCCCTCGGCCGAGGGGCTAGAACAGCATCATCAGGGGGGCTTCCAGCAGCCCGCGCAGGGTTTGGAGGAACTTCGCGCCAACGGCGCCGTCGATCACGCGATGATCACAGCTGAGCGTGACGCGCATCCGCTGCCGCGGCACGAACTGGCCGTTCTCCCACACCGGCTTCGTCTCCGTGGCCCCGACGGCCAGAATGGCGGCCTCGGGCGGGTTGATGATGGCCGTGAACTGATCGATGCCGAACATGCCGAGGTTGGACACGGAGAAGGTGCCGCCCGTGAATTCGGCGGGCTGCAGCTTCCGCTCCCGGGCCTTCTTCGCGAGCTCGCGGGCTTCCTTGCCGATCTGCCCCAGTCCCTTGCGCTGGGCGTCGCGGATGACCGGCACGATCAGGCCGTCGTCGGTGGCGACCGCCATGCCCACGTGCGCCGCGCTGAAGTAGCGGATGGAATCGCCCATCCAGTGCGCGTTGCACTCGGGGTGCCGGGTGAGGGCGATGGCGACGGCTTTGATGATGATGTCGTTCACGGAAACCTTGTACTGGTCGCCGTTGGCCACCATCTGCTCGCGCAGCTGGCCCACCTTCGTCATGTCGATTTCCGACGTGAGGTAGAACGTGGGCACGGGGCCGATGGACTCGCTCAGGCGGCGCGCGATGGTTTTGCGCATCTGCGTGAGGGCCACGTCCTTGAACTCGCCGTCGATCTGCATCGCGGTGGCGACGGGGGTCGGTACGGCGGCCGCTGCATTGCTCGCGGCCACCGGCGCCGGCGAGGCGGTGGCGGTGGCGCCTTCGATGTCGCGACGGATCACGCGACCACCCGGGCCGCTGCCGTGAATGGTGCCGATGTTCACACCCTTTTCGGCGGCCATACGTCGAGCGAGCGGCGACGAGCGCACCGGACCGGACGGCGCGGTGTCGGCGGCGGGCGCGGCCGGTGCCGGTGCCGGTGCCGCTGGCGCGGCCACCGGTGTCGCGGCGGGTGCGGCGGCGGGTGCGGCGGCCGGCGCGGATCCGCCGGTGAGTGCGGCGATGTCTTCGTCGGCGGCGGCGATCACCCCGATCACCGCGCCGATCGCCGCGGTGGTGCCTTCGGGGATCAGCTGCGCGCGCAGGATGCCGTCGCCACGCGCGACGAGTTCCATGATCGCCTTGTCGGTCTCGACTTCGCCGATCGTGTCGCCGCTCTTCACGGTGTCACCGACGTTCTTCACCCACTTCACGAGGCGTCCTTCCTCCATCGTCGGAGAGAGCGCCTCCATCATCACTTTCGTTGCCATGATCGCTGGGTCAGTCGAGGTAGAGAACCTGTCGGATTGCCGCGATCGTCTTCGGCAAGTCGGGCTTGGCGGCCTTTTCGAGACTCTTGGTATACGGCATCGGTGCATCGGCCTGATGCACGCGCAGCACCGGGGCATCGAGATGATCGAAGCAATGGCGCTGGACGTAGTCCACCACCTGCGCGCCGACACCACACACTTCCCACCCTTCTTCCACGACCACGCACCGGTTCGTCTTCTTCACCGACGCCGTGATCGCATCGACATCCATGGGGCGGATCGTGCGCAGATCGACGACGTCGCAGGTGATGCCCTCCTTGGCCATCTGATCGGCGGCCTGCAGCGCCACCAGCACCATCTTGCCATGCGACACCAGCGTGACGTGCTCCCCTTCACGCTTGAGCTCGGCCTTGCCGATCGGCACGATGTAATCGTCGTCGGGCACCTCGCCCTTCGTGTTGTACAGCATTTCGCCTTCGAGGAAGCACACCGGATTGTCGTCGCGGATGGCGGCCTTGAGCAGTCCCTTGGCATCGTACGGCGTGGCGGGGGCCACGACCTTGAGGCCGGGGATGTGCGCCAGCCACGATTCCCACGCCTGCGAGTGCTGCGCGCCCAGCTGCAGCGCGGCGCCGTTCGGGCCGCGGAACACCATGGGCATCGGGAACTGGCCGCCCGACATGTACAGCATCTTCGCGGCGGCGTTGACGACCTGGTCGATCGCCAGCAGCGCGAAGTTCCACGTCATGAATTCGATGATCGGACGCAGGCCGGCCATCGCGGCGCCGACACCGACACCGGCGAAACCGAGCTCGGTGATCGGCGTGTCGACGACGCGCATCTCGCCGAATTCCTGTAGCAGTCCCTTCGAGACTTTGTACGCGCCCTGATAGACGGCGACTTCCTCACCCATGAGGAAGACGCGATCGTCACGGTGCATTTCTTCGCGGAGCGCCATGTTGAGCGCATCCCGGTAGGTGATCACGGCCATGGTTGTTGGGCTCTCAGCTCGTGGTTTCGACGAGAATGTCTTCCATGAGCGCCTCGAGCGGCAACTCCGGGCTCTGCTCAGCAAAGTCGATGCTGTCCTGCACGATCTTCTTGATCTCCTCGTCCATGGCGGCGACGTCGGCGGGCGAGATCTCGCCCGCGTCTTCCATGCGCTGACGGTGCAGGGCGATGGGGTCGCGCTTGAGGTACTGCTCCAGCTCTTCCTTGGTGCGGTAGGTGCCGCTGAC
This sequence comes from Gemmatimonas sp., assembly GCF_044376735.1. GTDB lineage: Bacteria > Gemmatimonadota > Gemmatimonadetes > Gemmatimonadales > Gemmatimonadaceae > Gemmatimonas. The sequence goes on along the minus strand of NZ_JBILKJ010000119.1, from coordinate 2,953 downwards.
CGCATCGGACATGGAGTGGCCCATGAAACGATACGTTCGGATTTCGAGCAGCGTGGGCGTGCCATCGGTGCGGGCGCGCGTAATCGCTTCCTCGGTCGCCTTCCGCACGGCGTCCACGTCCTGGCCGTCGACGACGTCGCGAGGCATGTCGTACGAGGCCCCCCGCTTGTAGATGTCGTGAATGGCCGAGGCGCGCTCGAGGGCGGTGCCCATGCCGTACCGGTTGTTCTCGATGATGAACAGGCACGGCAGCTTCCAGAGCGCGGCCATGTTGAGCGCTTCGTGGAAGGCCCCGTTGTTCACGGCCGCCTCACCCATGAAACACACGATGACCTGATCGCCGCCGCGGTACTTGATGGCGAAGCCGACGCCGGCCGCGATCGGGATGTGTCCACCCACGATCCCGTGACCACCGAGGAAGCCAAGCTGCTTGTCGAACATGTGCATGGAGCCACCCTTGCCTTTCGCGCAGCCGTCCTGGCGCCCGAACAGCTCCGCCATCACCGCGCGCGGCGTCATGCCGCGCGCCAGTGCCTGCCCATGATCACGATACGTCGTGATGATGTAGTCGTCGGCGCGCAGCAACGACATCACGCCGGTGGAAATGGCTTCCTGTCCGATGTACAGGTGGCAGAAGCCGCCGATCCGGCCGATGGCGTACATCTCAGCGCAGCGCTCTTCGAAGCGACGCTGGAGCAGCATCGAGTAGAGGAGCTCGCGATTCGTGGCGGCCGATGTGCGTTCCGATCCCTTGGCCTCAGCCTTGGACTCGGCGCGCACGGGCTCGCCCTTCTTGCGGGGTTTGGCGGTCGACATGAGGAGTTGGCGGGTGTGGAGTGCTGGGTCGAGAGGTGCGCGTCCGGTCAGACGCCGGCGGCTTGCACCTGCTCCCACGCGTGGTAACTGGAGCGAACAAGCGGGCCGCTTTCGACGTGCTTGAAGCCGAGTTCCATGCCCACGAGATAGAGCTCGCGGAACTCCTCGGGCGTGACATATCGATCGAGTTCGATATGGCCGTCGGACGGACGGAGATACTGCCCGAGGGTCAGGATGTCGACGTCGACGGAGCGGAGCTCCTTCATGACCTCGATGACTTCTTCGTTCGTTTCGCCGAGGCCGAGAATGATGCCGGTCTTGGTGGGGATATCGGGTGCGACCTGCTTCGCAATACGGAAAATCTCGAGCACACGCTCGTAGCGTCCGCCGGGGCGCGCCTTCTTGAACAGGCGCGGCACCGTTTCCGTGTTGTGATTGTAGATGTCCGGACGTGCCTCGAGCACGGTACGGATGGAATCCGCGTTGCCCTGGAAATCGGGGACGAGCACTTCGATCGAGCAGCCGGGAAGACGCTGGTGGATCTGCCGGATGGTTTCCGCGAAGATGAAGGCCCCGAAGTCGGGGAGATCATCGCGGTCGACCGACGTGATGACGGCGTGCCGCAGGTTGAGCTCGGCGATGGCCTGCCCGACGCGCGACGGCTCTTCGATGTCGTACTTGGGCGGTCGGCCGTGCGAGACCGCGCAGTACGCGCAGTTCCGCGTGCACACATCGCCCAGGATCATGAACGTGGCGGTGCCGTGCTCCCAGCACTCGCCGATGTTGGGGCAATGGGCTTCCTGGCAGACGGTGTGCAGGTCGAGTTCCTGCATCATCTGCTTGAGGCGCACGTAATTCGCGCCTCCCGGTGCCTTCACCTTGAGCCACGACGGTTTCCGCTCGGGGAGCGGTTCGCGTCGGTGACGTCCCATGATCTGAACCAACTGCTCGGCCATTTTCTGCTGGGAGGGGCCCGGGGGGTCCGGGACGTGATCTGGAAAAGGTAGCCCGATGCTCGGCATCGGGAAACAGTCCAGTAACCACCAAACGCGAAATAGCCTGAATTCGCGCGTGCAGAAACATTCTCGGACGGGCTACCGTACAGGTCTGGTATCCCACGTTGACCTGAGGTCGCTCATGCTCCGTACTCTGTTTACCGTCGGCCTGATCGCCATGCTCGGGCTGGTCGCCCTGAAGGTGGTCTTCGGGCTGCTGGGCCCGCTGGTCGGGCTCTTGTTCATGCTGCTGGGCTTCGCGATCCGCGTCGTCCTGATCGGCGCGGTGATTTACTTCATCATTCGGCTGGTGAGTCCGAGCACGGCGGAGCGCATCGAGCGGGCGATTCGGGGATAGGCGCCAACTGCTCGCTGCTCAGTGCTAACTGCTAACTGCTAACTGCTGACTGCTCAGTGCTGAGTGCTCAGAGTTCTGGCGTCAGACTTTCTATAGTGGTCAGAGTTGAGCAACGGCAGTGCTCAGTTTCGAGGGGTTTGATGGCGGTGGGCGGTAGGCTCATATCGCGCTCGACACTGTGGACTGCCGTTGCTCAACTCTGACCACTATACCCAGTCTGATGCCTCGGCCTGGCCGTCTGTTCTCTGAGCGAGTCGCCCCGCGGATCTCAGCTTTTGCCGTCGCCGTCGCTGCCTTCGCCGCCGTCCCCGCCGTCCTTGTCCCGCCGGCCGCGTGACCGTCGAGCCCCGCCTCGCCGTCCGCGACGTCCGCGCCGCCGCGCCCGTGCCGCGCTGTCGAGCTCGGATTCGTCACCGTCGGCCGCCGTCTCGTCGGCGTCCTGCTCGCGATCGGACTCGTTCGTATCGGCTGTGGGGGCGCCAGCGGATTCCGCATTGGCGTCGGTGTTCCCTTCGTCGGCGTCACTGGTAACGCCATCCTTCCTGGCCCGTCCGCGACGTGACCGACGGTTGCGCCGCCGCTTCCGGCGCGGTGCAGTGCCGTCCTCGCCTTCGGCGGCCTCGGCCGTGTCACCGGCCTCGCTGGCGTCGTCCTCGCCGTCCTCGCCGTCCTCCTCGCGTTCGTTCACGGCGGGCGGTGGCGTGCGCCGCGCGGGCGGTGCCATGTCCAGCTCGTCCGGACGGCCGTTTTGGGGGCCAGTTTCCAGCAACGGCTCGGCCTCGTC
>NZ_JBILKJ010000118.1:0-8456 GCF_044376735.1 Gemmatimonas sp. | reverse complement strand
GCGGGGGAGGGCGTTACGTTCTTCGTTCTGTCCGCGGATTGGTATTCCGCGACGGGATGTGGCGCAGCCCGGTAGCGCACCTGAATGGGGTTCAGGGGGTCGCAGGTTCGAATCCTGTCATCCCGACTATACGTCGCAACGAGTTACGAGACCCGTCATCACATATGTGATGGCGGGTTTCTCGTTGTAGGCACTGTGCCGGTACCGGCGCGTGCTTCGGAGACTGCGGTTGGCGGGCCAGGCTGCACGAGGGGAGCGGGTAACTCCGAACGAGAAAGGTTGTTGTGCGGTCCGCGTGCTCGCACCCGGGCCGGCCGTCGCCTTGTGGCCTGTTCGCCACATCTAGAGCAGGTCGGAAAGAAGAGTCGCGGACGACTTTGAGGGGACTCGGACCTGCTCCGCTTTCGCAACCCATTGATTTCCCAACGAGTTGAATGCCTAGATGCCGTTTTGACGCCGGCGGACGACGTTGACGTCGTGTGTTTCGCCGACCATCGGAGTCGTCGCGCAAAAGGGCGCGTGCCTCCGAGGAGGCCCAATACGCGGTGCCACGAGAGTCACTCTGCGTGCGGCCGCCAGAGGAAGTACCGTGATCCAGTTCGCCCATCGTGCCGTCCGGCTTGCGAGACCCTTCGCGATGTTCGCGATTCTCGCCTCCTTGGTGATGCCGTCCGTCGGCCAGTCGCAGCGCCTCGTCGACCAGCAGCAGCTCCTGGTGCAGGGCGGCTTTCCACTGGGTCAGAAGTTCAGCGCGCAGTCGTTCACGACACTCGCGCCAAACGTCTCTGGTGCGGGATTCCTGATTCGCAACGTCTTTGGCGATCCCCGGCTGGCATCGGAGTCTTCCGAGCTGGTCGTCAGCCTGTGGGATGCGCTTCCTTCGACGGTCGGTGCAACACGATTGGCCATCGGTTCGACCGTGGTTTCCGGTCAGTATTACGGTGTCGATGTCTGGGCGGATGTGTTCTGGAATCCAGCCGCGGTGATGGAGGGGAAGGCCTACTGGCTCACGGTTGGTAGTCGGAATCCGATCTTTCAGCTGAATGTGCACTATGGAAATCCGTACCTGCAGGGGAACTCGGCGCATACCGTGCACGACATCGCCTCTCCCGTCGAGTCGGACCCCTACGAGCAACAAGACTCTCAGGACCTTGTTTTTCGCACCTACACGACCGTTCCCGAGCCTGACTCGGCACTGCTGTCGGCAACGGGTCTCGCCTTGGTCGCACTGGTCCATCGGCTTCGGCGAAAGAGGCAGAAACCATCGCAAACCTGATGCAGGCCGGGGAAACGCGGAAGATCGAGCAGTACGGTAACTCGCGTTAACGGCTGGCTCTGGCAAAGAGTCTGCCGTTAACGCGTGCACCCCACCGGGACCCGGCGAGGCTGGTGCGCTGGGACTGGGTACTGTCAGACACTCGCTGCAAGCTTGGCGTAAGTCGATCTACCTGCCTTACGTCCCAAGACCAGATGAGGAGTGCAATGCGCAATGCCCTGACGGCCGCCGTGGCGGCGATGTTCGTGCTCGTGACGGAACTGCCCGGCCAAACGATCACGGCCTACAAGACCGGCGAACGCACCACCGGCCAGACCAAGCAGTGCTATTACGACGGCCTAGGCAGTGAATACACCCGCACGATCTCCAGCATCGCCCTTTGCCCGTTGAGCATCCAGGTCACTACGCGCAATCCGGTGCCCGCCCCCACCCCGGCGCCGTCTCCTCGGTCGACGATTACCGCCTACAAGACCGGCGAGGAGACGACCGGTGGAACCAAGCAGTGCTATTACGATGGGCTAGGGAACCGCTACACCAAGACGGTACAGAGCTATCAGCTTTGCCCACTGAGTATCACGGTCGAACGCTGATGGCACGTCCGAAGAACCTTCCACTCGAATCACCCGAGTAGTCGCTACACAAAGCGTACTACCTGCTCGCACTGTGCGAACGGGTCGGTCCTCGGTCTTCTCTTGGTGTGGACGAGACGGGCAGGCTGGTGCCGTCGAACAGTATTGCGGCCGCCACCGGCATCACCGATGTGCGAAACGCCTCGCGTGATCCGCGCTTCGCGCGCGTGCTGTCGCTGGAATCGGGGGCGCGCGCCGAACAGGTCGCCTTCACCGGTGAGGTCGCGTACGAGCGTGCGGAGCGCGTGTCCGGTACGCTCGGCTACGCGTGGTCACGGGCCCGCGACAATTCCACCTTCGGCTGCTGTCTCGCGCGCACGGCCACCACGTTCACCCCGGTGGTCGATGACCCCCGGGATTTGCGTCAGGCGTGGTCGGCGTCCGACGTGGACGCCCGTCACCGGATCGTGGGCACGGTGCAGCTGCGTGCCCCCTTCGGGGTGACGATCAGCGCGCGGTACGTGGGCACGAGCGGGCGTCCGTTTTCGCTGGTGGTGGACGGCGACATCAACGGCGACGAGGCCAACGGCAACGACCGCGCGTTCCTCTTCGATCCGGGCGACCCGAAAACGCCGGCGGATGTCGCGGCCTCGATGCGTCGTGTGCTGGGTAATCCCGACAACGTGGCCCGTCGCTACATCGCCGCGCATCTGGGCGAGATTGCCGGGCGCAACACACTCGCCACTCCGTGGACCAACCGCATCGATGCACGCGTCGCGCGGACGTTTTCAGTGCGTCGCTCGGGACGCATTCAACGCGCCGAGTTGCTGGTCGACATTTTCAATCTTGGCCATGTGCTGAACCCGCGGTGGGGCGCGCAGTACCTGCTGCCGGTCGGCATCTCGTCGCAGAATCCGGTGGTGAATCGGGTGCCGCTGCTGCGGGTCATCGGCTTCGACCCGGCCACGCAGCGGTACCGCTACAGCGTGAACGAATCGGCCGGCGTGCTCCCGCGCGGCGGGGATCCGTATCAGCTGCAGGTCGGGGTACGGTTCGCCCCGTGACCGTGACCGTGACCGTGGCGCGCTAGCGTCGGCTGATGGCGCCGATCCATTTGCTGGTATTCCCGCGCCCGTCCACCCACGACACGATCAGCTTGCACTCGGTTGGGCCCGGCGATTGTGCGATGTCGAGGCACACCTCTTTTCCCGGACCCAGTACGCGTGGGCGCGTGCCCTCCAGCCAATCGGTGCGGTCATCCTTCTCGGCCATCAGCTGAATCCCCAACTCCAGCGCGACCTCGTCACCGACGTTCCGGATCGTGACCTGGCGTGTTCGGCCACGACCATGTGGGACGGCGGTGAGAATGGCCGAACGTTGCATAGTGCTCCGGGAAGGGAAGGGACAGAAGCCTACTGGCTAGGGCTGCATCTTCGCGATGGCCGCGGCGAGATCGCTTTCGGTGCCGGTGCCGAGCGCGGTGCCGCCTCCCTGCGTGAGCACGCCGATCGTCCGCGTGACGTCTGGGTCGGCGACGAGCGCAACGAGCATCGAACTGTCCGCTGCAAGGCCCTCGCCCATTTGCTTGAGCAAGGCATCAGGGAAGCCCAAGTCGATCAAGTACGCGGCCAGCGCGCCTCCCGCGGCCAGCGTGATCGTCCCGACACCGGGCAACAACAGGCCAGCGATGGCACCCACCAGCGCGCTCTTCCCGATGCCCCAGTCCTGAGACTCCGTGAACGTTACTTCGCCACTTACGTCGCGCGTGACGACGGCGGTGTTCCCCAGGCTTACGGTCGCGCCCTTGAGGAGGGCGAGCGTATCCTCGGCGCCGTTCGGCGTCGTGAAGCTGGCGATAACGATGCGGCGGGCGATCTCTTCGGCCATGTCGGCTCCGATGTAGGTAGGGGAAAGGGGAAAGATGGCGCGCACTCCGGGCGGCTCCAAGCGAGCAGAACTGGCTTTCCCTCACCAACTGGCCCATTTCGCCCGATACTCGTTCGCATGAGAACCCCATTCATCGTCGTGTCGGTGGCCTTGCTCCTGCTGGTGGCGGCGGCCTCAACCATCTGGCCATCGGCCTGGCTGGCGCTGGTTGTCATTCTGCCGCTGATCGGCCGTGGCGTGGCCGATATGCTGCAAACCAGGCAGGCCATCAAGCGCAACTTCCCGCTCATCGGGCATGCGCGCTACCTGTTGGAGATGATCCGCCCCGAGATCAATCAGTACTTCATCGAGTCGAACAGCGACGGCAAGCCGTACAGCCGCAACGACCGCTCGCTCATCTATCAGCGCGCCAAGGGCGAACTGGATACGCTCCCCTTCGGCACGCAGAAGGACGTGTACGCCACCGGGTACGAGTGGATCAACCACTCGCTCGCCCCGGCACACCCTGACGACGCCTACGCGCGCGTGACGGTGGGTGGTCCCGACTGCCGCCAACCGTACTCGGCGTCGGTGTTCAACGTGTCGGGGATGAGCTACGGCTCGCTCAGCAAGAATGCGGTGCTCGCGCTGAACACCGGTGCCAAGATGGGCAACTTCGCGCACAACACCGGGGAAGGGGGACTCAGTCCGTATCACCTCGAGCCGGGCGGCGACATCATCTGGCAGATCGGCACCGGCTACTTCAGCGCACGGGACACGCAGGGGCGCTTCAGCGAAACGGAGTTCGCCAAACGCGCCGCGCTGCCGAATGTGAAGATGATCGAGATCAAGCTGTCGCAGGGCGCCAAGCCCGGACACGGCGGCATTCTGCCGGCCTCCAAGCTCACCCCGGAAATCGTGGAAATCCGCGGCGTGGAGCCGGGACACGACGTGATCTCGCCGCCGGCGCACACGGCGTTTTCCACCCCCACCGAACTGCTGCACTTCGTGAAGCGGTTGCGTGAGGCGTCGGGGGGCAAGCCGGTGGGCTTCAAGCTGTGCGTGGGTAAGCGCCACGAATTCCTCGGCATTATCAAGGCCATGATGGCCACCGGCATCACGCCGGACTTCATCACGGTAGATGGCGGCGAAGGTGGTACCGGTGCGGCGCCGCTCGAGTTCTCGGACTCGGTGGGCACGCCGCTTAACGAGGGGCTGTCGTTCGTGCACAACGCGCTGGTGGCCACCGAGCTGCGCGACCGCATCCGCGTGATCGCGTCGGGCAAGGTGAACACCGGCTTCTCGATGGCCACCAAGGTCGCGCTGGGCGCCGACATCTGTAACGCCGCCCGCGCCATGATGTTCGCCATCGGCTGCATTCAGGCGCTGCGCTGCAACAGCAACCAGTGTCCCACCGGTGTGGCCACGCAGGATCCCGCGCTGGTGGGCGGGCTGCACGTGGGAGACAAGTCGCATCGGGTGGCCCGCTACCATCGCGAAACGGTGAAGAGCTTCTTCGAGGTGCTCGGCGCCGCGGGGCTGCAACGGCCGCAGGATCTCAAGCCGTGGTTCATCATGAAGCGGGTGAGCGCCATGGAGATTCGCAGCTACGCCGACATCTATCCGCAGCTCGCGCACGGACAGTTGCTCGCGGATCCCGCGAACACCGGCATGTCGCGCGCGTGGGAGCACGCCAGCCCCGACCGGTTCTGATCGGCGGGGCGGGGAGCACGCGGTTGGCGCGGTACGCCGCTCACGCGCGGGTGAGCGTGCCCTGCAGGTCGGTGCCCGGCGCGACGGTGTTGAACACCGTGCCGTACTTCTGCACGTTCACATGCAGCAGAGCGAGGCGCTGCTCCGGCTCGTCGGTGTCCACGACGATCTCGTAGCGGATCGAGGCGAGGCGCGGTGGGGCGTCCTGCCGTACGGCATGCAGCTGCACGCGCACATCGCGCAGGGAAAAGTGCAGCATCGGGACCACGCGCTCGATGCCTTTGAGCATGCAGGCGGCCAGCGCGGCCAGCAGCAGTTCAGCCGGATTGAAGGCGTCGGCGCAGCCGGCCAGATCGGTGTCGATGGTGAGCGTGGCGTCCTTGCAGTGCGCCACACTGCCATGGGCATCACGCCGTTCGGCGTGCACGGTGTATTCGAGCGGCGGGCGGTCGGGCATGGGCATTCCGGTGGAGGACGGGCGGAAAGATCGGCGTTCGCCGCCACGGGCGCCGTCAGGGAATGGCGCACATCGCCGTCGGATGTGCTTCCCCCGCTGGGTCCCGGACCGTATCGTCTGGGCGCCCGCGTGCGTTCCCGGGCACGGCCGGCTGTGGCCGTGTCACGCGCCTGCTTCCGCTTCTGCCCCCTGTCTATGCGCCATTCGTCGCTCCTGACCCTGACCGCCGCGGCACTCGCGGTCGTTCCCGCCGCTCCCGCCGCCGCCCAGCGCCGTGCCCCGGCGCCGACCCCCGCCCCCGCCCCGGCGGTGGTCACCAAGAGCTACGGCGACCTCGGCGCCGGCCCCTACGCGTCGCTCGTGATCCGCAACGCCATGGTCATCCCCGGCCACGGCGGCCCGCCGGCCGGCCCGTATGACATCAAGATCGAAGGGAACATGATCACCGAGATGGTGGCCTTCGATCCCGTGACCGCCGAGCGTGCCGGTGGGCGTCCGCGCATGACCGGGGACCGCATCATCGAGGCCGACGGCAAGTACGTGATGCCGGGGATGATCGACCTGCACACGCACATCCGCACGCTGCCGCAGGAAATCGAGTACGTGTACTACCTCAAGCTGGCCATGGGCGTCACCACCATGGTCAACGCCGCCGATCGCGGTTACGAGGACGGCATGCGTGAAGCGAAGCGCAGCGCGGCCAACGAGATGATCGCGCCGCGCATGTTTCCGCTGGTGAGCTACGGTGCCGGCACCACGTTCAAGGGGCGCCAGCTCGACGATCCCGCGATGGCGCCGCAGGTGGTGAAGGCGATGGCCGCCAACGGCAACCGCGTGATTTCCATGGATCCGCTGGGGTGGTCGCTGGAGCTCGTGACCGCGATCGCGAAGGCGGCCAAGGAGAACGGCATGATCACGTCGTTCCACCTGCAGCCGGCCAACACCGCCGTCACGCAGGCCGTGCGCGCCGCCTGCGCCGGCGTAACGATGATCGAGCATCACTACGGGTATGCCGAGTCGTCGCTGGATGGGTCGGCGCAGCAGTTCCCGCGCAGCTACGAGTACGGCAACGAAAGCGAGCGGTTCCGCGAGGCCGGGCGCGTGTGGACCTACGCCAATAAGGAGCGCCTGCTGAACGCGGTGGCCGACTCGCTGGTGAAGTGTGGCGTGACCATGCTCCCCACGCGCGTGGTGTACGAGGCCAACCGCGACGTGCTGCGCGCCACGTCGCTGCCGTGGACCGACAAGTACACGCACCAGGCGCTGTGGAACTGGAACATGCCCAATCCCGCCTTCCATGGCGCGTACCACTACGACTGGACCAGCGACGACGAGTACAACTGGACGTCGGCGTACCGGCTCTGGGGCGACCTGATCTACGAGTTCAACAAGCGCGGCGGCCGCGTGGCCTTCGGCACCGACGACAACTACATCTGGGCCACGCCCGGCTTCTCCACCGTGCGCGAGCTGCAGCTGCAGCGCGAGACCGGCATGCAGACGCTCGACGTGCTCAAGTCGGCCACCTACCACTCGGCCCGCACGCTGGGCGAGCCGCAGCTTGGCCTCGTGCGCCCCGGCTACAAGGCCGACCTGCTGCTGGTGGACGGTAATCCTTCGGTCAATCTCAAGTATCTCTACTCGTTCGGCGATCTCACGCTCGACAAGAGCGGCCGCATGATCCGCACCAACGGCATCGTGCACACGATCAAGGACGGCATTGTGCTGAACAATGCGAAGCTGATGGACGAAGTGGAGCGCATGGTGCAGGCGTCGCGGAAGCTCGCGCCGCCCAAGGATCCCGTGCGCGATCCCTTCCGCGTGGGCGCGCCGCCCGCCGGCAAGCGCTGAGCGCAGCAGCGCGGTCAGCGAATCCGCTGGCCGCGCTGCATCACCAGCTGCACGCTGCGCAGCGTTTCGATCGACGTGAGTGGGTTGCCGCGCACGGCGATGATATCGGCGGTCTTTCCCGGGGTGACCGTGCCCACGCGGTCCGACACGCCCATCGCCACGGAAGGCCAGAACGTGGCCGCCCGGATCGTTTCCATCGGGTCCATGCCGTAGCGGCGCACCCACGTCACCATTTCCTCTGGCGTGGCGTAACCGTGGAAGTTGCCCGGCACGCCGGCGTCGGTACCGATGAGTAATCGGGCACCGCTTTCGCGCAGCTGCTGGAACTTGCGTTGCAGCGTGGGGCCGCGGTCGGCCACGAAGCGGTAGTACGACAGCGTATCGAGACCACGCAGCGACTTCCGGATGTCGCGGGCGATCGAGTCGGGTACGTACTGATACCAGTGCGTATCGTCCAGATATTCGTCGTCGTCGCGACGCGTGGTGTAGTTGGTGAGCACGTCGATGGTCGGCGTCCAGTACAGCGGCCCCTTGGCCCCCTGCGCCGTCCGTTCGCGCAGCGCCTGCATGAGGTCGTCCGGATACGCGGGCGCCGTCTGCAGGCCGGTGTGTTCGAAATCATCCACACCCACTGCGAGTCCGCGCCGGATCTCCTCGGGGCGGTGCGCATGCGCCACCACCGGCAGCTTGCGCGCGTGGGCCTCGTCCACGATGGCGCGGATTTCCT
>NZ_JBILKJ010000117.1:0-8475 GCF_044376735.1 Gemmatimonas sp. | reverse complement strand
CGCGGTGTCGGTGCGCACCGTCCCCACGGCCATCCTGTCGCGCCAGGTGGCGGGCACCCGCGGGAGTTCCCTGATCATCAATCTCCCGGGAAAGCCGGCGGCGATCGAGGAATGCCTCGGCGCGGTCTGGGCGGCGGTTCCATATTGCATTGATCTCATCGGAGGGCCGCGTTTGCTGTTCAGCGCCGAGGCTCCCGCTCCGTTCCGCCCTACCAGCGCGTAAGCGCGAGCCCGTGCCATGAGCCTCTCCCCCGAGCTGCTGCAAATTCTCGTCTGTCCCAAGTGCAAGGCGTCGTTGGAGCATCATGCGGGGCCGCCCGAGGCCTTGGTGTGCCGTGACTGCCGCCTCGTGTATTCGGTGCAGGAGGGCATTCCGGTCATGTTGATCGACGAGGCGCAGCCGCTGGACGACGCGACGTACCCGCCGCGCGCGTGAGCACCGCGCCGAACCCCGGGTGGCACGACGGAACGCGGGTGGTACGGGCCGGCTTGCCGGACGCGACACCCGGCACGCCGTACCTGGCCGGCCCCGTGTTCGCGGCGCCGTATCATGCGCCTGGCGATCCGGCCGCCTCGCCGTTCACCTACGGTCGTTTTTCGAACCCCACGTGGGTGGCATACGAACAGGCGCTCGAGGCGCTCGAGGGCGGGCCGTGTCTGCTGTTCCCGAGCGGCATGGCGGCGACCGCCGCGGTGCTGGCCACGATGGTGCCGCCCGGAGCCAAGCTCGTGATGCCGGCCGAGAGCTACTACACGACGCGGGTGATTGCGACACAGGACTTTCCGGGTGCGTGGTTCGCCGCGCAGGGCATCCGTGTGGTGACGGCGCCCACGGTTGGCGACGGACTGCGCGACGCGCTCACGGGGGCCGCCGTGCTGTGGCTCGAGTCGCCCACCAACCCCGCGCTCGACGTGTGCGACATCGCGGCACTGGCCGAGGCGGCGCACGCGGCGGGGGCGTTGGTGGTGGTGGACAACACCACCGCGACGCCGTTGTTGCAGCAGCCGCTGGCGCTCGGCGCCGACTTCGCGGTGGTGTCCGACACGAAAGCGATGACGGGGCACGCCGATCTGGTGCTTGGACACGTGGCCTGCCGTGACGCCGCGCATGCGGAAACGATTCGCACGTGGCGCACGCGCATGGGCGTGATTGCGGGGCCGATGGAAGCGTGGCTGGCGCATCGCTCGCTGGCCACGCTCGACGTGCGGCTCGCGCGTCAGTGCGACACAGCGATGCAGATCGCCACGATGCTGGCGGCGCATCCGAAGGTGCATGGCGTGCGCTATCCCGGCTTGCCGACGGACCCATCGCACGCCATCGCGTCGAGGCAGATGACGCGCTTCGGTGGCGTGATCAGTTTCGCACTGGATGACGCCGCGGCGGTGACGCGCTTCTTCGCCGCGTCCAGGCTCGTGTACGAGGCGACGAGCTTCGGCGGCGTGCATACCAGCGCCGAACGTCGCGCTCGCTGGGGCGGTGACGCCGTGTCGGAAGGATTCGTGCGCCTGAGCATCGGGCTCGAGGACGTACGCGATCTTGTGAACGATTTCGAACGCGCCCTGGGCGCGGTCTAGAGGAACCGGCATGACCAAGCGGATCGATCGGCGCGGTTTTGTTGCGTCGACAGTGGCGACGGCAACGGCCGCTGCCGTGGGGACGATGACGACGCTCGTGCCCACGCATACGGCGCACGCGGCCGACAACGCGCCCGACGCCGCGCAGCCCGACGCGTTTCCGTACGCCGAGTTGAGCGTGGCGGAGCTGCAGTCGCGCATGGCGAAGGGTGTGCTCACGTCGCGCACGCTCACGGCGGCGTATCTGGCCCGCATTGCGGCGGTGGATCGCAGTGGCCCGACGCTGAATTCGGTGATCGAGACGAATCCCGATGCGCTCACGATCGCGGCGGAACGTGACGCCGAACGTCGCGCGGGCAACGTGCGCGGCCCGCTGCACGGCATTCCGGTGCTGATCAAGGACAACATCGACAGCGCTGATCGCATGCAGACCACCGCCGGCTCGCTGGCGTTGGTGGGCGAGCCGGCCCCGCGCGATGCGTTCATCGTGCAGCGGTTGCGCGAGGCGGGAGCGGTGCTGCTGGGCAAGACGAATCTCAGCGAGTGGGCGAATTTTCGCTCCACGCGGTCTGCGAGTGGCTGGAGCGGCCGCGGCGGACAAACGCGGCATCCGTTCGTGCTCGATCGCAATCCCTGTGGCTCGAGCTCGGGTACCGGCACGGCGATCTCGGCGAATCTGGCCGCCGTGGGTATCGGCACGGAAACCGACGGCTCGATCATTTGTCCATCGTCGATTTGCGGACTGGTGGGGATCAAGCCGACGGTCGGGTTGTGGAGCCGCAGCGGCATCATCCCCATTTCGTCGTCGCAGGATACGGCGGGACCGATGGCGCGCTCGGTGTCCGACGCGGCTGCGCTGCTGGGCGCGCTCACGGGTGTGGATGCGCGCGATAGCGCGACGACCGCCAGTACCGGCAAGAGTGCCGCCAACTACACCACGTTTCTGAATGCGACGTCGCTGCAGGGCGCGCGCATCGGTGTGGCCCGCAACATGGCGGGCTTTCATCCGATGACCGATGCCGCCTTCGAGCGTGCCATCGACGCGCTGCGCAAGGCCGGGGCGGTGATCGTGGACCCGGCGAATGTGCCAACGGTGGGCAAGTACGATGAGGCGGAACTCGACGTGTTGCTGTACGAGTTCAAGGCCGGGGTGAACGCGTATCTCGCCGAGCGTGGCAGCACGGTGTCGGTGCGCACGATGGACGACGTGATCGCCTTCAATCGCGCCAACGCCGGCGCGGAGATGCCCTACTTCGGGCAGGAGCAGATGGAGCGCGCCCAGAGCATGGGGTCGCTAGACGACGCGAAGTATCGTGATGCCGTGGCCACCTGCCGGCGCCTGTCGCGCGACGAGGGGATCGATGCGATCATGGCCCAGCATGCGCTCGACGCGATCGTGGCGCCGTCCAACGGACCGTCGTGGCCCACCGATTTGATCAATGGTGATCGCTACAGCGGTGGCAACTCGAGTGTGGCCGCGGTGGCCGGCTATCCGAGCATCACGGTACCGATGGGGTTCGCCGACGCGCTACCGCTCGGGCTGTCGTTCATCGGCCGCGCGTGGAGTGAAGGACGGCTGATCGGACTGGCGTATGCTTTCGAACAGGCCACGAAGGCGCGCCGCGCCCCGCGTTTTCTGGCGACGATGCCGATCGCGGCACCGAAGCGGGGGTCGTGATGGCGCCGGAAGAAACGCGAACCGCCGGGATGTCGAAGGCGATCGCCGTGGGCAGTCTGATTCTTGCGCTGGGATTCGGCCTGTGGGCGTGGCAGTTCCTCAATCGCGCGGCGGACTCCGGCCTCGATCGACTGTCGCGGATCGATGCGATGCGTGCATTGTGCACGGCCGAGTGGGTGAAAGCGCGCACGGAGGTCGATTCGATGCGAGTGGACCGGCTGGCGTTGCCCGACACGATCGACCAGGGTTCCGAGCAGGCGATCGACCGTTGTGGAGACCTGCGTGGCGAGAGCGTCCCGAATTCGCTGCCGAATGCACGCGAGATGTCGGGTGACCCGATGCCGCGCGGACTGCGCTGAGGACGCGAACATGATGCGTGTGTTGACCGGCCTGTTGCTGTTGGTGGTCCTCGCGGTGGTGGGATTCTTCACCGTCGGTGCGCGCATTGCCGACGGCCGGATGAACACGGTCGTGAGCACGACGTTGCCGCCGGTGTCCCCCGTGGCGTCGGCGCTGCATCGCCGGTTGTTCGTGGCCGACCTGCACGCCGACCAGCTGCTGTGGGGGCGCGACCCGTTGGCGCGCGTGGCGCGCGGGCATGTGGATGTGCCGCGCTTGCAGGAGGGGCATGTGGCGTTGCAGGTGTTCTCGGTGGTCACCAAGACGCCGCGCGGCATGAACTACGATCAGAACACCGGCGAGACCGACAACGTGCTGCTGCTGGCGCTGGCCCAGCGCTGGCCACGCGCCACGTGGACGAGTTTGCGCGCGCGGGCGGTGTATCAGGCCGACCGGCTGCGTGACGCCGTGCTGCGTTCGGCGAATACGCTCACGCTGATCACGACGCGCGAGGAGATGGCGGCGTTCGTGGAGCGTCGGGCCGGTGATCCGGCGCAGGTGTCGGCCCTGCTGGCGATCGAGGGCCTGCACGCGCTGGATGGAAAACTGGAAAGCGTGGACACGCTCTACGCTGCCGGCTTTCGCATGATGGGCCTTACGCACTTCTTCGACAACGAAGTGGCGGCCAGTGCACACGGCGTCACGCATGCGGGGCTCACGCCGCTCGGTCGTCAGGTCGTCGCGCGCATGGAAGCGCTGGGTGTCATCGTCGATCTCGCACATGCGTCGTCGCAGACGGTGCAGGAGGTACTCGCCATGGCCACCCGTCCGGTGGTGGTGTCGCACACCGGCGTGGCGGCCACCTGCCCGGGACCGCGCAATCTTACCGACGATCAACTGCGGGCCATCGCGGCGAACGGCGGACTGGTCGGCATTGGCTACTGGGATGGCGCGGTCTGCGAGCCCACGGTGGCGAACATCGTGAAGGCGATGCAGCATGCGGTGCAGGTGGCCGGCGCCGCGCATGTGGCGCTGGGGTCCGATTTCGATGGCGCCACGCGCACGCCGTTCGACACCCGCGGCGTGGCGGCGATCACCGATGGCCTGCTCAAGGCCGGTCTGGATCAGGGCGCAGTAGCGCGCGTGATGGGCGGCAACATGCGGGACTTCCTGCTGCAGCAGCTGCCGTCGTCGTCGCCAACCTTGCGGGCGGGCCGATAACGTGAGGTTTCCATGACGCGCGCCTGGTGGATGCTGGTGGTGGCCGGCGTGCTCGAAGTCGTCTGGGCCATCGGTCTCAAGTACTCCGACGGCTTCCGGAAGCCGGTGCCGTCGGCGATCACGGTCACCGCCATGATCGCGAGTTTCCATTACCTCGCGCAGGCGCTCAAGACGCTGCCAGTTGGCACCGGTTACGCAGTCTGGACCGGCATCGGCGCGGTCGGGACCGCGCTGGTGGGGGTGCTGGTGTTGGGTGAGTCGCGCGATGTCGGACGGATCGTGTCCGTGGCGCTGATCGTGTGCGGCATTATTGGGCTCAAGCTGACGTCGGCGACCTAGCCATGCGACGCTGGCACTTAACGTCGCGACGAGGCATTGACCTCCCATGATTCGATTCGCCGCCATCGTCCCCGTTCTGCGCGTCGCGGATGTCGCGCGCTGCATGTCGTGGTATCGCGAGATCCTTGGCTTCTCCGTCGATCCGTTCCCCGGGGAGGCCCCTTTCGAGTTCTGCATCCTGCGGCGCGACGCCACCGAGTTGATGCTGCGCCGCACGAAGACCCCTATCGTGCGCACGCCAGCCTCTCACGATTGGGATGTCTACCTGCGTCTCGAAGGCAATGAACTGACGGCGCTGCTCGATCATGCGCGTCGTCGTACGCCGCTAGTCCGCGGTCCGGAACTGATGCCGTACGGCCAGATCGAGTTCGAACTCGAGGACCCTGAAGGACACCGCGTCTGCGTAGCCGAAGTGCTCGACGACGTGACGGGGTTCCCCCGCGCCGTCGACTAGACCGTTCCCGGTACCGTGCTCGTGCTCGACAGGCGACTGACGAGCACCATGGTGACGACGTTCAGGATCACGGCGAGCAAGCCGGCATTGATGTCGGTGATGGTGTGCGACCACCCCGGGAGCAGTGTCGTCATGGATAGCCGGCCGAGCGTCGTGGCCGCCACGGTCGCCTCACCCACCACGATGCCGGCGATGGCGCCGGCGGCGGAAATGCGTGCCGTCGGAATCAGCGACGCGAGCAGGGCGGGAAAGAGCTGCGTGACCATGCTGTAGCCCATGAGCAACAGCGTGACGAGCGTGCCGCCGCCACGGAAGGTGAAGAACAGCGCCACGCCGGCCAGTACCGGCACGAGCAGACGCGCGAACGTGGCGGAGTCGGCGGGCTGCCCGACACGCTGCGGCCGCAGGATGCGCGCGAGCGTGGTGGCGATGCTCATGAGAATGAGCGACCCGGGCACCAGTGCCGTGAGCAGTCCGGCGGCGCCGACCAGCCCCACGATCCACGGACCGAACGTCGCGCGCGTCACGCGGAGCAACGCGAGGTCGGCATCGGCTCCTTCGAGCCCGGGCACCGACAGCAGCGCGGCGAAGCCGATGAAGAAGACGAACAGCAGCACCAACTGATAGAGCGGCATCAGCGCGGCATTGCGGCGGAACACCGACGCGTCGCGGGCGGTGAACACCGAGCCGAACGTGTGCGGCCACATATAGAACCCCAGCACAGTGAGCAGCACGGTGCTGGCAAACCAGCTTGGCGACATGCCGCTTGCCGGTAGCGTGAGGAAGTCGGGACGTTCGGCGGCGAGGCGTGTGAACATCGGGCCGATACCGCCATGCAGCTTGTACGGCAGCACGATGCCGAGTCCGACCACGCACAGCAGCACCATTGCGTCCTTCAGCGTCGCGGTCATGGCCGAGCCCTTCACGCCGGACAGCACCACGTAGACGACTGTAGCCGTGGTGCCGATCCAGATGGCGGCGGTGGCGCTGATGGCGCCATACGACGACTCCGACACGATGATGCCGAGCCCTTTGAGCTGCAGCACGAGATACGGGATGAGCGCGGCGATGCTGACCACGGCGACCAGGTTGCCCAGCGCGGGGCTGCCGTAGGCGCGCGTGAAGTACTCCGACTGCGAGACGACCCGCCACGTGGTGGCGCGCTGCCAGATTGCCGGCAGCAGCCAGTACGACATGATGTACGCGACGGCACCGTACGCGATGATGTAGAACGCGGGGGCGCCGCGTCCGTAGGCCCAGCCGCTGCCGCCGAGGAACGTGAACGTGGTGTAGATCTCGCCGGCCAGCAGCATGAACACGAGCATCGTGCCGAAGCCGCGATTGCCGACGCTCCACTGTTCGAGACTGGTGGCGCCGCCGGTACGGCGCGCGCCGCGAATGCTGAGCAGCAATGCCAGCAGCAGTGTGGCCGACAGAATGCCCAACGAGATCATCATGCGCGGCGACTATCGAGTGCGCCGATCACCGCCATGACGACCGACGCCATGAGGACCCAGCATACGATCCATCCGAGCAGGAACGGCATGCCGAGAATGCGTGGCTCCACACGATTCGCAAACCACGGGGCGCCGAGAATCGCGACCGCCGGAACGAGCGCCAGCAGTCGATACCGTCTGGTCATGCCGTACCGAGCAGGTCGAGCGCGGCGGCGGTGAGATATCGCAGGCCCACATCGAGCGACCGCTCGTCGATCTGGAACTGGGGGTGATGATGCGGGAAATCGATGCCGGCCTCCACATTGCCGGCGCCGATGAAGGCGAACACCCCCGGTGCCCGCTGCTGATACGCGGAGAAATCCTCGCCCCCCATCGTGGGGCGCATGTCGATCAACGTATCGGCGCCGAAGGTGTTGACGACGACGTCGGTGAGTCGCGCCGTGAGGGCCGGGTCGTTGATGACGGGCCGGTACCCCGGCTCGTAGCGGAAGGTGTACGTGGCGCCGAACGCGCTCGTCACGCCCTTGATGATGCGCTCGATCGTGACGGGCACGGTGGTGCGCAGCGTGGGATCGAAGGTGCGCACGGTGCCGGCGAGATAGGCCGTGCCGGGAATCACGTTGAACGTGGTGCCGGCCACGAACTGCGTGACCGACACGACCACGGGATCGAGTGGATCGACGGTGCGCGACACGACATGCTGCAGCGCCGAGACGACCTGGGCCCCGATGGCGATGGGGTCGATCGTGCCGTGCGGGATGGCGGCATGACCACCCTTGCCGATGATGGTGCACTCGAAGGTGTCGGGGGCCGCCATGGCGGGGCCCGCGATGAGTCCGATGCGTCCGACGGGCATGGCCGACCAGACGTGGAGGCCGATCACGTGATCGACGCCGTCCATCACCCCCTGACGCACCATCTCTTCGGCGCCACCGGGCGAGAGTTCCTCGGCGTGCTGAAAGAGGAAGCGGACCTCGCCGCGCAGCTGGTCGCGGTGACGGGCGAGCAGGGTGACGAGGCCGAGGGCGATCGAGGTGTGTCCGTCGTGTCCGCAGGCGTGCATCGCCCCGTCGGACTGCGACCGGTATTCGACGTCGTTCTCTTCGTGAATGGGGAGGGCGTCGATGTCGGCGCGCACGGCGAGCACGGGCCCCGGGCGACCGGTGCGGAGCCGCGCCATCACGCTGGTCTCGGTGGGACGCGAGATCTCGAGATCGCCGATGTGCTCCAGCACCTGCCGGATGAATCGGGCGGTTTCGTGCTCCTGGAATGCGACTTCGGGGTGCCGATGCAGCGCCCGGCGCCAGTCGATGACCTGAGGCGCGAGCTGTTGCGCTTCGTGGAGCAACGCCGCGGCGTCGAGGGCCGTCGAATGAGTGGCAGTCGTCATGGTCACGGATGAGGCACGGGTG